>NZ_CP095742.1:3990535-4297500 GCF_023078495.1 Luteibacter aegosomatissinici
CGGTGATGCCCTGCGTGGTGAGCAGCGGCGCGAACTCGGCCGCATCGCGCAGTCCATCGTCCAGTTGCCCCAGGTATCGCGTGTGCGCATCGCCGATCGCGATGGCGAGATTCTCGCGGACCGTGTGAATGGGGCCGTCGAGGACGACGACAACCTGACGGTGTCACGCGACGTGCTCGATCCCGTGAGCCGCCGCGTGGTCGGGTCCGTCACCGTGGATGTGAGCGTGGAGGATGCGGTGGCTGCCCAGCGCGCCAGCGTCCATAACGCGCTTATCTGGTTGTCGCTGAGCCTGCTGATCGCGGTCATGATCGGCTGGTCTGCCGCGCGCTGGATGAGCGCCCCGCTGCGTAACCTGGCCATCGCCGTGCGCCAGCTCGGCCTGGGCGACCGCACGGTGGTCGTACCGGTCACCGACGACACGGAGATCGGTGACCTGCAGCGGGGCTTCAACGGCGCGGCGTCCAAGCTGCTGCACGCGCAAATCGGCATGGAGCGCGAGATCGCCACCGCGACCGATGAGCTGGCCCGGAAGAATGCGGCGCTGGAAGCCGCCAGCGTGGCCAAGGCCCGTTTCCTTGCGGCCGCATCGCACGACCTGCGCCAGCCGCTGTACGCACTGACGCTGTTCTCTTCCGGCCTCGCCGTGGATGAATTCGACCCGGTCCGTCTTAACCGCATCGCCCACATCCAGGAATGCGTGGAGTCCCTGGATCATCTCTTCAGCGAGCTGCTGGATCTTTCACGGCTGGACACGGGCGGCATGAAGCCTGCGCCCCGCGACATCGCGCTGGACGAGGTGTTCGAGGAGGTGAGCGTCAATTTCCGCATGGTGGCCGAACAGCACGACCTGCGCCTGGTCGTCCGCACCACGGGCGTATGGGTGCGTACCGACCGCACCATGCTGGCCCGGATCCTCAATAACCTCGTGAGCAACGCCTTGCGCTACACGCGTTGCGGCGGCGTGCTGGTGGGGGCCCGGCGCCGCGGTGATGGCACGGTCCGCATCGATGTATGGGATACCGGCCTTGGCATTCCGCGCGAGCACGTGGCGCACATCTTCGATGAGTTCTACCGCGTGGAGAGCGGCCCCGAGGCCGGCCGGCCGGAGGGCACCCGCCGCGGCCTCGGCCTGGGCCTTTCTACCGTGCAGCGCCTGGCAGGCCTGCTCAATACCAAAGCCACGGTGACCTCCAGGCCCGGTAAAGGCAGCGTCTTCTCGATCACGCTGCCCGAGGTGGCCGCCAACCCCGTGCCCGAGGTGCCGGCCGCGCAGGCGCCCGACCCGGGCATGCCGCGCGACGTCGCCGGGATGCGCGTGCTCGTCATCGACGACGAGCCCAGCATCCTGGCGGGTATCAGCTACCTGCTGGGCAGTTGGGGCTGCGAAGTCATGACCGCCGAGGATGCCCAGCAGGCCATGGAAGCGGTGCACCTGTGGATGCAGCCGCCCGACCTGGTCATCTCCGACCTGCGGCTTCGGGAAGGCACCGGCCTGGATGTCCTGGCCCTGCTCGATCGCTACTACCGGCGCCGTCCGGGCGATCCGCCGCCATTCGCCCGGGTGCTGATCACCGGTGAAACCCGCAGCGACTACCTGGCCAGCGTGGATACCGCGACCACGCAGGTCCTGTACAAGCCGGTATCCCCCGAACGGCTCCACGATGTAATGGTTTCCGCATGGTCTGTCCATCATGCGGCCGTCTGATGCAAATGGCCTGCTTGCCGAGGCGACCCGGGAGGGCTATGGTCCTTCGAACGGGGATGCTCGTGGCAGTGCGGGCGGAGGAGTGGCATGCGTGTTCTGATCGCGGACGATCATCGGCTCATCATCGAGGGCGTGAAGCTGAAGCTTCGCGAGCTGGGTGATGGCGTCGAGTTCGTCGAAGCTGAAACGGTGGCGACGCTGAAGGCCCACCTGGCGAAACCGCCCCTGCCCGATATCGCCCTGATCGATATGGCCATGCCCGGCGCCGATGGTGTCGAGCACATCAAGGAGGCCGTGGCCGCCTTGAAGGAACCCGACGAGGATGGGACCGACCGGGCCCGCCCCGTCATCGTGCTTTCCGGAACGGAAGACCCGACCGCGATCCGCCATGTGCTCGATCTGGGTGTGCAGGGCTACATTCCGAAATCGTCACCACCCGATGTGATCCTGAACGCGGTGCGGCTCGTGGTGGGCGGTGGTATCTATGTCCCCCCCGAGGCCATGAAGGCGGCCTCCGCCACGCCGCTCACCCCCGCGTTCGCCATGGCCGGTGGGGACGGCCTGACCACCAAGGAGCGCCTCGCCACGGTGCTCACCGATCGCCAGATCGATGTGCTCAAGCTGCTGGCCAAGGGCCGCCCGAACAAGCTGATCGCCCGCGAGCTGGGCATCAGCGAGGGCACGGTCAAGATCCACCTGGCGGCCATTTTCCGCGCACTGCACGTGCGCAACCGCCTCGAGGCCCTCGTGGCCGCGCAGCACCTCGGGGACTGACACAGGACACGGTTTTGCCACGGGGCCGGCGTAATCTGGCGCCCGTGTAGGCAGGGAGCGCCGGGGGACGACACGTCAAACGACGCGAGGCAGGCGCATGCAGGCAGGCAGGGCAGGCACGACCCGAGTGCGCCACCGTGGCTGGCTGAGTGCCGGGCTGCTGGTACTCCTTACCCTCCTTGCGGGCACCGCCAGCGCCCGCGGCACCGATATCGATCCGAACGCCCCGCTCACCTTCGGCATCCTGCCCATTGGCGGCCCGGCCGAATCGCTGGAAGCCTGGCGGCCCATGCTCGATGACCTGCATACGGCCCTCGGCCGTCCCGTGCGGGCCGTCTCCGTCACGACCTATGAGGGCATTGCCCAGGCGATCAGCGAGCAGCGCGTCGATATCGCGTTCCTTTCCGGGCGGCTCGCACTGGATGCGGTCATGGGCCAGAACATGCAGGTGATCGGCCAGCTGACACGGGGCGATGGCTCCAAGGGCTACTACGCAGTACTGCTGGTCGCCGCCGATTCACGCATCGGCAACCTCGACCAGCTATTCGCCCGCCCGGGCCAGTGGCGGTTCGCCCGCGGCGAGGCGTTATCGGTATCGGGCTACCTTGTCCCTGAAACCCAGCTTTTTGCCGCGCGCGGCGTGGATTCGGACACGTTCTTCGCCAAGGTCCACGTCGATAACCACCAGAACAACGCACTGGCCGTGGCCAACGGCGAAGCGGATGTGGCCACGAACAACACCGCTGACCTGGAGCGTTTTCAGCAGCATTTCCCCGACCAGTACGCCCGTCTCAGGGTGTTGTGGAAATCGTCGCTCATCCCGCACGCGGTCATCGTCATCCGCAACGACCTGCCGCCTGTCCTGCGCGAGAAAGTAGCCGCGTTCATTACTGGCTATGGGAAGGGCAAGGATGGCGCCCGCGAGGAGGCCAACCTCAAGCTCATCCACGATATCAGCGGCTTTGCGCCAGCGACGAACGCCTGCCTGGTGCCGTTTGCGGATATCGAATACACCCTGGAAAAGCGCCGTGCCACGACGGCGCAGTGGGTGAGCGAAGACGCGCGCGAAGCGCGCTTCAAGAAAATCCAGACCGATCACGATGGGCTGGTCGCGCGCCTGCGTGGCAAATAGGCCGTCGGCCGAAAGGTATACACCGCAAGTCTTAGCTCCCCTTGTCTATCGCGCGGCGCCCGGGCGTTTCATAGATTCGTCATAGATCTCGTCCAAGGCGTCTCCATGATCGCGTCCACCACCCTCCCCGGCCGGCCGTTACCGCCGAGCGAGCGGCGGGTCCGCAAGGGCTTGCTGCCGATGGTGGCGGTCGCGCTCGCGCTGACGGGTACGCTGGGGGTGATGCACCTGCGCGGCATCACGCTGGAGGCACGCAACGTCGCGCGTATCCAGGCCGTGCGGCTGGCAGGGGTCGTCGTGCCAAGCATGGGAGATGACGCGGTGCGTGACGCGCTTTCGCGCACGTTATCGCGGAGTTCGCCAACGGGGCGCGTCGTCCTCCATCGCAACGAAGGCACCGCCATCGTCCTCGACAGCGGCCGTCCGCTGCGCGACGGCCATCAGTTGCGCGTGACGGTCGCGACACCGCTGGGCGAGCTTGAGACGATTTCCGATACGTCAGCGCTACGCGAACGCCGCCTCGCCGGAACCCTGATGATCCTGCTGCTCGGCGCGGGTGTCGTCGCCGTGTACCTTGCCAGCAAGCGCCTCATGGAACGCGAACTCGTCGATGGCGTCGATGCCATCAAGGCCCGGATCGATACCGACCTGGGAGCGCAACCCGACAGTGCACCGGCCGACGCGGAATCACTCGACCTCGCCGTGACCCGGCTGCTAGGTGAGTTGCGTGACCTCCGCGCCCGCCACGACGCCGACCTTGCCGACGCGTTCCGCCAGCGCATGCAGGAGATGGCACGGCAGACGCGCTTCATCGAACAGCTGGGCGATCACTTCCGCCAGCCGCTGCAGGCCCTGTCGTTGTTCGTGGGTGGCATGCAGCCGGGCGATGACCTGCGTCAGCGCGCGGTCCAGGGGCAAATGCGTACCAACGTCACACGCCTGAACGAACTGCTGGAAGGGCTACTGGATCTGGCGCGGTTCGATGCCGGCGCGATCGAACCGGCGACCCGCGAATTCATCGCCGCCGACCTGTTCGTGCGCGAACGCGGCGCCATTGCGAACGATGCCGAGCGCCTCAGCGTCACGATCCACTGGCGTGGCGGCCGCCTGCCCGTGCGCAGCGACGCCAACCTGCTCTCGGAACTGATTCACCGGCTGGTCGCCAACGCCGTGATCAGCACGCCGCATGGCCGTGTCCTGGTTGCCCTGCGCCGCCGCGGTAGCGCGGTACGACTCGAGGTGCGCGACAACGGCATGGGCCTGGAACCACGCCAGCAGGAGCGCTTGTTCGACGACTTCACGCGGCTGCCTGGGCACCCAGGGTACGGGCTGGGCCTGGCCGTGGCGCGACGTATCGCCGATCTGCTTGGCGGCACCATTGGGGTGCGCTCCAGCCCCGGACGCGGCTCGCTGTTCTGGGTCCAGCTGGAGGGCGCCGCGGTAGGCGCCACGGTGCGCGCTGCGAACGCGCTGAGCCATCACCCGGCGCTATGAAAAGTGCGCATCCGGCCCCTGTGATTGCAACAAGGACCGGCGTACCCTTGCGCCACTGAAACCGTGCATCCGAGGGTATGGTCGTGGCGAGCGTCAACTGGTCGGATACCGCGCCGGTAGTGGCGTTCCTTGGCGTATTTGCCGGTGCCATCGGCCTTCCTGTTCCGGCCATGCCCACCCTTATCGTGGTGGGCAGCACGCTGGTCCTCGCGCGTGACCCTGTCCTGATCCTGGCTACCTTCCTGGGGGCGCTTGCGGGGGCCTTTGCCGGCGACACGGCCTGGTTCCTCACCGGGCGGCGGTTCGGCTACCGCGTGCTCGATAGCCTGTGCCGTATCTCCCTGTCACCCGATACCTGCGTGCGCCGCGCGAGCGGCTTCTTCGAGAAGCGCGGGGTCAAGCTGCTGCTCGTATCGCGCTTCATCCCGGGCCTCTCATTGGTGGCCATTCCCATTGCCGGGGCCGGGGACACCCGCTTCAGCCGGTTCACCGTGTACGACCTGGTGGGCGCGGCGCTGTGGATCTCCGTAGGCCTTTCGGTCGGCATGCTGTTCTACCGGCAGATCGACGCCGTGTTGGCCTTCCTGAAGCAGTTCGGGTTCGGCCTGGCCACGCTGGCCGCGATCAGCCTGGTCGTGTGGATCGCGTTCCGTTACATCCGGCGCACACTGCTGATCGCCCGCCTGCGCAAGAGCCGCATTTCGGTCGACGAACTGGCCGTGCTGCTGGCGAATGACCCGGGCGCCCTGATCGTGGATGTCCGCAGCCTCTCGAACCGAAAGGATGATCCTTTCGTCATCCCCGGCTCGCGGCTGTTCGACCTGACGACCGCCAGCGCCGAGCTTTCCGAGCTGCCCCGGAATACCGCGGTGGTCATCTATTGCTCTTGCCCGAATGAGGTCTCGGCGGCCAAGGTGGCCGAGCGGCTGACCAAGCTGGGCTTCGCCAACGTCCGGCCCCTCACGGGGGGCATCTCGGCCTGGCGCGATGCCGGCCGCGATGTCGAGGCCATTGTCCTGGCCACCTGAACGGCCCTGGCGGCCCCTTGGGTTGTGCCACCCCGCCATGGGCACTAAACTAGCCGGCTCCTTGCGCATGGGTCGTTAGCTCAGTCGGTAGAGCAGCGGACTTTTAATCCGTAGGTCGACGGTTCGAATCCGTCACGACCCACCATCGCGCCCTTCCCCGCTTCCGTTTCGCCTACGCAACGTATCGGCATTCGCCTATCGTTGTCGGGTGTGATTCTCAATTTTCACGCGTCGACGTCAGGCTACAGTGACCTTCCTGTCCAGGAGGTCCTCATGCATCAACCTCTCCCACCCACTTCCATACGCGGAAGCGGTCTCGTCACGGAGCGGACGTGTCGCTGCCGCTGCGAGGCGCACCTCGATATCGTTTCGCGCGACATGGCCTCACGCCTCGGCCTGCTTGAGCGTCGATTCGAATCCCGGAGCAATATGCAGGACGACCGGTTCGTGCGAGTTGAATCCTCGGTACGTGACGTTTCCCGGTCAGCGGCCTGGCTCGATGTGCTGTCGATCGATAGCGCGTCAAAGGCCTGGGTTCTTGCCGTCCTGCTTGGCTGCATCATGGCATGCATCTGCACCTTCATTCTGGTGCGCGTCGCCGTGCCTTCGCGTTCGACTGATCCCACCACCAGGAGAGCGATCTCGAGCCAGCCCTCAGCGTACAAGTCATATCTCAACCACAGCGCTGAAACCATGGCGCAAGGAGCAAGCGTGTGAGCAGAACACAGCGTAGCGAAACAGCCCCATCGCTGCAGACCATCCTCACGAAGGTTGCTACGCGTGGTGAACTTCAGGCTGTCTCAGAGAAAGTCGACAAGGTCGATACGAAGCTCGCGAAAACGCGTGACGATCTTCAGGCCCTTTCCAACAAGGTCGACAAGATCGACCTTAAGATGGGTAATCTCGAGGACCGTTTTAAAGAAACCGTAGATCGGTTCGACGGTCGGTTCGCGAGGATCGAGGATTCCATCGTCGAACTCACCCGTACAGTCTCGAGGCTCGACGAAAGGGTGCTTCACAGCGCGCCACGCACGTGGATTCTTAGCGGCGTTGTCAGCGTCTTGATTGCCATTCTTGGCGCCGGATGTTGGCTAGCCAAACCGTACGTCACGACCCTGATGCGCATGGCTGCGGCATCAGGTATGTAACGCAGGCATCACACGTAACGCGTCGTATCCGGCACACCGGCCTTGGCGAAGCCTTCGGCACGCAGGCGGCATGCATCACAGTGGCCACACGCGCGGCCCTGCGCATCGGCCTGGTAGCAGCTGACGGTTTCGGAGAAGTCGACACCGAGGCGGATGCCTTCGGTAACGATGTCGCCCTTCCCCATCTGCATGAGCGGCGCATGGATACGGATGCCGGCGCCTTCCACGCCCGCCTTGGTGGCCACGTTGGCGAGGGCTTCGAATGCTTCGATAAACGCGGGGCGGCAGTCGGGGTAGCCGGAGTAATCCACGGCATTCACACCGCAGAAGATATCGGTCGAGCCGAGCACTTCCGCCCAGCCCAGGGCGATGGAAAGCATGATGGTGTTGCGTGCGGGCACATAGGTAACCGGGATGCCTTCGCCGCCGTCTTCCGGCACATCGATATCGGCCGTCAGTGCCGAGCCACCGATGCTGCGCAGGTCCACATGCACGGTCTTGTGTTCAACGGCACCCAGCATCTTCGAGACACGCTCGGAGGCTTCGAGTTCAGAGCTGTGGCGCTGGCCGTAAGCCACGCTGAGCGCATGCACGTCGAAACCCTGTTCGCGGGCCATCGCGATCGTCACGGCGGAATCCATGCCGCCCGATACGAGGATGACGGCCTTGCGGGGGGAGTTCGAAGCGTTCATGCGGTTACCTTGGGGTTTAATGGCCCTGGGCGTCATTCCACAGCAGCTTGTGCAGCTGCAGCTGGAAGCGCACCGGCAGGCGGTCAGCGAGGATCCATTCGGCGAGTTCGCGCGGCTGGACGTTGCCCCACACCGGGGAGAACAACACCATCGCCTTCTTGTCGAGGCCGTGCTCGAGAACGACGTCGCGAGACCATTCGAAGTCGGCGCGGCTGGCGATCACGAACTTCACCTGGTCGTGCGGCAGCAGGTGATCCAGGTTGGACCACAGGTTGCGCGCGCTCTCGCCCGAATCGGGCGCCTTGAGGTCCATGACCTTGCGGACGCGCGGATCAACCTGCGAGACATCGAGCGCACCGGAGGTTTCGAGGGATACCTCGTGGCCGGCATCACACAGCTTGCGTAGCAGGATCTGGCAGCGCTTCTGCGCCAGCGGCTCGCCCCCCGTGACGCAGACGTGCTTCGCACCGAAGCTGGCGACGTGCTCGACGATCGCATCGATGTCGTGCCACTGGCCACCGTGGAACGAATACTCGGTATCACACCACACACAGCGCAGCGGGCAGCCCGTTAGGCGCACGAACACCGTGGGCCAGCCGATCGCATCGGCCTCGCCCTGCACGGAGTGGAAGATCTCGGTGATCCGCAAGCGCTCCCGGACGGGAGCCGCCGGCGGAACATCCGCCGGAATTGCGGTGTTGCCGTTCATGGGATCAGTTGGCCGTCTGGCGCTGCAGGCGACGCAGGCGTTCCTGTGCGAGGCCGGCGGCCTTGGTGCCCGGATACTTCGCCGATACCTGCTTCAGCGTGGCGACGGCGGCATCCTGCTGCTTCAGCTCGATCTGGCAGTAACCCACCTTGAGGAGGCCATCGGAGACCTTGTCGCTCTGTGGGTAGTTCTTCACCAGGCGCTGGAAAGCCTCGATGGCCACCTGGTAATTCATGGTGACGTAGTACGACTCGCCCAGCCAGTAATAGGCATTCGGCGCGAGCGGGCTATCCGGGTACTTCACGAGGAAGTCGCGGAAGCCGCGCGATGCGGTGACGTAATCACCGCCGCGAAGCGACTTGAAAGCCGCATCGTAGGCGGCCTGTTCGGCCGGCGATGCGGCGCCCGGGTTGCTGCCACCGGTGCTCGCGGCCGGCGCCGGGGCAGCTGCCTGCTGCGGCGCACCTGCGGCGGGCGCGGGCTGCTGCGGGCCGGGCGCTGCCGCAGCCGGCTGCCCAGCGGGCGCACCGCCCTTCTCGATACGGCCCAGCCGCGAATCCATGTCCGCGTACTGCGCCTTCTGGGAATCCTGGAGTTGCTGGTTCTGGTGCTGCAGCTCTTCGATCTGGCCCTGGAGCTGGGCCACCTGCTGCTGCAGGTCGTTGACCTGGTTCACCAGTTGCGTGGTGCCGGACTGCGCCTGGTTCTGCTGCTCAAGCCGCGCCACGCGATCGGCAAGGCTGAGGCGATCCTGCGCGGGGGCCACAGACGCAAAAAGCGTGGCGGAGGCAATTGCCCCCGCCACGCCAAGCCTGGCCGTGAAACTTTTAGCCAGTGACTTCTTCATTACTTCGCGGTGTAGACGATCTCAACGCGACGGTTCTTGGCCCAGCAGTCTTCGTTGTGCTCTTTGCACACCGGCTTTTCCTTGCCGTACGAGGTCACGTTGACCTGGCCAGCCGAACCACCAGCCGCCTGGAGGGCGCTGGAGACGGCATTGCCACGACGCTCGCCGAGGCCCAGGTTGTACTCGCGGGTGCCGCGCTCGTCGGTGTTACCCTCGAGGGTCATGGCCGACTGCGGACGGTCCTGCAGGTACTTGGCGTGGCAAGCGATGATCTGCTGGAATTCCGGCTTCACATCGTTCTTGTCGAAGTCGAAGTACACGACGCGCTGACGCAGGCAAGCGTCGGTGTCGAGGTCTTCCGGCTTGTACTTGCCATCGTTGGTCGGGGCCTGGGTCGTGGCGACCGGCTGCTGTTCCGGCATCGGAGCCGGCTTGGTGTTCTTCTTGGCGCACGCGGCCGCGCCCACGCAGAGCAGAGCGGCCAGGGTGACGGTAACGGTCTTATTCATGGGACGTTCCTTCAACAGTTGAGTTCCGACAGTCTTTTACGGTTTCGGGACAGACACCGCCGGTTGGCCGGCTGTTTTTCTACTTACATCCACGCAGACGGGGCGCTGTCCCGCACCCTACGCCTTCGCTCCGTCGGCCACCTTGGAGGTGATCGCCGGGTGTTCCTAATTCTTCGCCCGCAGGAAAGGCGCGGACTAGCCGCGCCCTCCCGGGACGTTGTCGATGTCGCAGCCCTGACGGGCGCGCCATCAACGCTGTCGGTACGGTCCCCAGGACGGCTCGCGTACGTCGCCATCCGAAAGGACGAGACGCTGACGCACGAGGCCATCCGCCGAAACCGCATACAGGACGCCACGCGTACCCTGCGATGCGGCATAAAGCAGCATGCTGGCATTGGGCGCGAAGCTGGGCGAATCATCCACGTTACCCGGGGAGACGAAGCGCACCTGCCCGCCCAGACTGCGGTCCATGATGGCGATACGATACACGTTCCCGTTGCCCTGCACCATCGCAATCTGCTTGCCGTCGAAGCTGACCGAGGCGCTGGCGTTGAAGCCGCCCTGGAACGTGAGGCGCTGGGCGTTGCCGCCCGAGATCGAGGTCTGGTAGAGCTGCGGCTTACCGGAGCGGTCCGAGGTGAAAATGATGCTCTGGCCATCCGGGGTGAAGGTGGGCTCGGTATCGATCGCGAAGTTGTTGGTCACCCGGGTTTCGGTGCGGCTGGCAACGTCGATGACAAAGATCTCCGGGTTACCCACGTAGGACAGGCTCACGGCGAGCTTGCTGCCATCCGGCGACCAGGCCGGGGCAGAATTGATGCCCTTGGGGTGCGAGGCGATGAGGCTACGCGAACCGGTGGAGATGTTCTGCACATACACGGCCGAATTGCCGCTTTCGAACGATACGTAGGCAATCTTGCTGCCATCCGGCGACCAGGCCGGCGAAAGCAGGGACTCGCGCGAACGGGCCACGACCTGCGGGTTGAAGCCATCCGAATCGGCCACGATCAGCGAATACGTGGTGTTGTTGCCGGTGCCGACCGCCGTGACATAAGCGATGCGGGTCCAGAACGCGCCGCGCACGCCGGTGATCTTTTCATAGATCTGGTCGGCGATCTGGTGGGCCACGCCACGCAGGTCACCCGTGGGGGCGGTGAACGACTGGGCCAGCAGGCTCTGCTGGCGGTTCACGTCCCACAGTTCGTAGTCCACCTTGACCATGCCGCCGCCGGCATCGCTGATGCGGCCGATGGTCAGGAAATCCTGCTTGAGCAGGCGCCAGGTGGCGAACTTGATATCCGAGCCCTGCGACGGGGTCTCGACGATATCGGCCTTGTCGAGCGAGCGGAACTTGCCCGACCGGTTGAAATCGGCGCGGATGACATCGGCCACATCGGTGGGCAGCGGTGCACCGCCGGCCTGGGCGAACGGGACGACGGCAATCGGCGTAGCGGTCTTCAGGCCGCCGACGATATCCACGTTGAGGGACTGGGCCGAGGCCGGGCCAGCCACGAGGGCGGCGAGAGCCACCAGGAGAAGGACAAAGCGGGGAAGCATTCTGCGCATGGGTGGGGTCATGGCCTGGGCTGGGGACGTCGACGGAATCTTAACGCGTGGGTCGCAAGTTGCGTGACCCGTTTCTGAACCGCCCCGCCCGGCGACCGGGCGAGGCGCGCTACATCATTGCGGCCGGAACGTGAAGGTGAGGTTGCGCTGGAACACATCCTCGAAGCCCTGGTACGGCAGCGGCTGGGCACGAAGCACCGCATTTTCGATGGAGGCCTTGCCGGCGGCATCGTACGGACAGCTCGCATCGGCCTTGGCACTCAGGACCTGTCCACCCGGGATCTGCACGATATGCACCATGCAGGGGGCGGACGGCGTGTTATCCGGACGCAGCCAGTTCGGGGTCACCGCGTTCTGGATCGCCGCGATGTACAGGGCCTGCTTGCTGTTGTCCTTGCCGTTCTGCCCGGTCTGCCGCTGGTCAGCCGGTGGCAGGTCGGGAAGCCCGTCATCCTTCGCGTTGGCCAGGTCCTTGAGCTGCTGCTCCGCCTGCTTCTTGCTCGAATCGGCCTTCTTCGTCTGCGCCTTGGCGGCATCGAGCTGCTTGAAGATGTCATCGATCTTCTTCTGCTGCTCTTTCTTCTTTTCTTCCTGCTGGGCGTCGAGCTCGGCCTGGCGCTGCCGCTGCTTTTCTTCCTGCAGCTTCTTTTCATCCTCGGCCTTCTGCAGGGCGTCATCGACGATCTTCTGCTGATCCTTGACGTCAGGCTGCTTGGGCGGCGGCGGGAGCGTCGGCACCGGCACCTTCTCCTGCGGAGGCGTGGGCGCAGGCGTGACCGGCGGCGGCGGGGTGGTATCCGGCGTCGGCTTGACCTTGGTGGCCTTGGGCGGCGGCGAGCCAGTGGGGCCGATGATGGTGGCCTCGATGATCTGGCCGGGCAGCTGGATGGGCGCCGGGCACTTCATCGGATTCCAATCGGCGGGCACACCGATGGCTTCGGCCCACTTTTCGTAGTCCGTGCAGGGGATCACCGCGATGGCCAGGAAGGCCACGATGCCCAGGTGCAGGAGCGCGGCCAGGACGACCGCGCGGGGGGTACCGTTACGGTTTTCCATTCGGCGCGGACTGGGGCTGGCTCATCAGGCCGATCTTGGAAATACCAGCTGCCTGGAGGATCGGGAGGATCTGGTAGACCTTGCCGTAGCCCACGCGCGCATCACCGGCCAGGAGTACCTGGAGCTCCGGGTTGGCGTCGTGGAAGGCAGTGACCTTCTTGGTGAACTCATCGACGCTCACCGGCTCGCGCTTCGTGCCGTTGGCGGTCAGGTAGATCTGGCCCTGCTCGTCAACAGAGACGACGACTGGATCTTTCTTGTCCTGCAGGGACTTGGCGTTGGTCTGCGGCAGCTGGATATCCACGCCGAGGTTCATCATGGGCGTGGTGACCATGAAGATGATCAGCAGCACGAGCATCACGTCGATGTACGGCACGACGTTGATCTCGGATTTCAGCTTCCGCTTGTGACGGCGGTAGACGTTACGGGTAGCCATGGCGGTGGCTCAGACCGTGTCGTCGGCGTGGATCTGGCGCTGCAGCACCGAGGAGAACTCCTCCTGGAACACCTCGTAGCGCGACGCCACGCGCTCCACCTTGGTGGCAAAGCGGTTGTAGGCCCACACGGCCGGAATGGCGGCGAAGAGGCCCATGGCGGTGGCGATCAGGGCTTCGGAGATGTGGGGGGCCACGACCGAGATGGTGACATCCTTCATCTCGCCCAGGCCCTGGAAGGCGCCCATGATGCCCCACACGGTGCCGAACAGGCCGATGTACGGGCTGATCGAACCGACGTTGGCCAGGAACTCCAGGTTCTGCTCGAGCTTGCCGATCTCGCGGGTGCCGGCCACGCGCATGGCGCGCTCGGAGCCTTCCATGATGCGGTCGGCATCGGTCACGCGGCGCTGGCGCTGGCGAGCGAACTCACGGAAGCCGGCCTCGAACACGTTTTCGATACCGTGCTGGCCTTCGCGGTTACCCACCTCGCGGAACAGGGCGGCCAGGTCGGCGCCCGACCAGAAGCGGTCCTCGAAGGTCTCGGCGTTGGTGTGGGCTTCCTTCAACTGGCCGTACTTGCGGATGATGATCACCCACGAGAGGAACGAAAAGACCAGGAGAAGCAGCATGACCAGCTGCACAGGCAGGCTGGCTTCGGTGACCAGCTTGAAAATGTTGAGTCCACCGTTCATTGCTTGAAGCTCCGCCGGGTATCTGAGGCTTAGGTAAGGGGTAATTCGGGGGCGAACAGATCCGCGGGGATCTGGGCCGGGCGCATCGTATCGAGGTTGACGCAGGCCACGCGCACCGTGGCGCGCAACACCGTCGTATCCCCCCGCACGATCTCCTGACCGAACAGCATACTTGCTGAACGACGTTCTTTGACGGCCACGGTGACCAGGAGTTCATCATCCAGACGGGCCGCCCGGAGGAAATCCAGGTGCATCTCACGGACCACGAAGCCCAGGGAGGTGCTCTCCCGGAACGTCATCTGGTCGATGCCCTGGGCGCGCAACCACTCGGTACGGCCCCGCTCCATGAAGCGGACGTAGCTGGCGTGGTAGACCACCCCTCCCGCATCCGTATCCTCCCAGTACACCCGCACCGGCCACGAAAACAGGCTCATGGGGCGTCCTGGAACAGATCGGGCGTGGCGGCCTGGCGCGGTGGCGGGTTGAGGCCCAGGTGGCGCCAGGCCTTGGCCGAGGCCATGCGGCCACGCGCCGTGCGGATCAGGTAGCCCTGCTGGATCAGGTAGGGCTCCACCACGTCTTCCAGCGTGCCGCGGTCCTCGCTGAGCGCTGCGGCCAGCGATTCGACGCCAACCGGGCCGCCGTCAAAACTTTCGATAATGGTGCCGAGCAGGCGGCGGTCCAGGTCATCGAAGCCCTGGGCGTCCACCTTCAGCATGTCGGTGGCCGCGCGGGCCAGCTCGTGGGTGATGCGGCCATCGCCGCGGACCTCGGCGTAGTCGCGCACCCGTCGCAGAAGCCGGTTGGCAATACGCGGGGTACCGCGCGAACGACGGGCAATCTCGGTGGCGCCCTCGATATCGCAATCGATGCCAAAGATCTTCGCCGCACGGCGAACGATCGCGGTCAGCTCATCGACGCTGTAGAACTCCAGGCGCTGGATGATGCCGAAGCGATCGCGCAATGGGCCGGTGAGCAGGCCGGCGCGGGTGGTGGCACCGATCAGGGTAAAGGGCGGCAGGTCCAGCTTGATCGAACGGGCGGCGGGGCCCTCGCCGATCATGATGTCGATCTGGAAATCTTCCATCGCCGGGTAAAGCACTTCCTCCACCACGGGCGACAGGCGGTGGATTTCATCGACGAACAGGACGTCGTTGGCCTCGAGGTTCGTCAGCAGCGCGGCCAGGTCGCCAGCGCGCTCGAGCACGGGGCCCGAGGTCGAACGGACATTCACGCCCAGCTCGTTGGCAATGACGTGCGAGAGCGTCGTCTTGCCCAGGCCCGGGGGGCCAAAGATCAGCACATGGTCGAGTGCACCCTGCCGGCGCCGCGCCGCCTCGATATAGATGGCCATCTGCTCGCGCACCGTCTGCTGGCCGAGGTACTCGGCAAGGCGCTTCGGACGGATGCTGGCCTCCAGCGCCTCGTCATCCATGGCGGCGGCAGCGGAAATGATGCGGTGCTCGGACATGGGGCCATTATGGCATGCGCATAAGCCGGTCGCGGTGCGACCGGCTAGCCGCCGCCTACACGTCCCGCCCCTAGATCTCGACCTGGGCGCCCAGTTCGATCAGGCGGTTGCCCGGGATCTGGAAGAACGCCGTGGCGGGCAGCGCGTTGCGGGCCAGGAATGCGAAGAGCTTGTCGCGCCACAACGCCATGCCCGGGCGGCGCACATCGGCCACGATCGTTTCCCGCGACAGGAAGAACGTCGTGTCCATCATGTCGAAATCCAGGCCCAGCGCGCTCGCACGGGAAAGCGACTGCGGAATGTTCGGATCCTCGGCAAAGCCGTAGCGCAGCTGCAGGCCAAAGAAGCCGTTGCCGTACTCCAGCACCTCCATGCGTTCTTCGTAGTCCGCCACCGGCGTCTCGAGCATTTCCACGGTGAGCAGCACATTGCGCTCGTGCAGCACCTTGTTGTGCTTGAGGTTGTGCAGCATGGCGTGCGGCACGCTGTTCTGGTTCGCGGTGAGGAACACGGCGGTGCCCGGCACGATGAGCGGCGGGTGGTCGGCAATGTTCGCGACGAACGGCTCCAGCGCCAGGCCGGACTGCTTGATCTCGCGAACCACGAGGTCCCTGCCCCGCCGCCAGGTGGTCATCATGGTGAAGATCACCACGCCCAGCACCAGCGGGAACCAGCCACCGTGCGCGATCTTCAGCGCGTTGGCGCCGAAGAACGACAGGTCGGTGACCAGGAAGATGACGCCGACGGTGATGACGGCCGACCAGTGCCAGTTCCAGCGGCGCTTGGCCACGACCAGCGCCAGCAGCGTGGTCATGGTCATGGTGCCGGTCACGGCGATACCGTAGGCCGCGCCCAGGTTATTCGACGAGCGGAAGCCGAGCACCGCCAGGATCACGAGGACGAACAACAGGCGGTTGATCCACGGCACGAAGATCTGCCCGGACATCTCACGCGAGGTGTGCACCACGGCCATGCGCGGTGAATACCCCAGCGACATGGCTTCGCGGGTCATGGAGAACGCGCCGGAGATGACCGCCTGCGATGCAATCACCGCCGCCGCGGTCGACAGCGCGACCATCGGATAAAGCAGGTTTTCCGGCACCAGCTTATAGAACGGGTTTTCGATCGCGGTCTGGTCGTGCAGCAGCAGCGCGCCCTGGCCGAAGTAGTTGATCAGCAGCGCGGGCAGCACGAAGAAGAACCACGCAAGGCGGATCGGCTTCTTGCCGAAGTGGCCCATGTCAGCGTACAGCGCCTCACCGCCGGTGAGCGCCAGCACCACGCCACCCAGCGCGATGAAAGCCTGTTTGCCGTGCTCGGTGAAGAACTTCACCGCGTACATCGGATTCAGGGCGTACAGCACCTGCGGGTGCTGGGTGATCTGGTTGAGGCCGAGTGCGGCGAGGACCAGGAACCATACGCACATCACCGGCGCAAACGCCTTGCCCACCAGGTCCGTACCGTGGCGCTGGATGGCGAACAGGATAAACAGGATGACCAGGCAGATGGGCAACACGTAGGTATCGAGCGTCGGCGCAGCCACTTCCAGGCCTTCCACCGCCGAAAGCACCGACATGGCCGGCGTGATCACGCCATCGCCATAGAACAGCGATGCACCGAAGATGCCGATGGCTGCCAGCACCCAGCGCGTGCGCGGCGAACCGGCGACGCTGCGCTGCGCCAGGGCCATGAGCGCCATGATGCCGCCCTCGCCCTTGTTATCCGCGCGCATCACGAAGGTGACGTACTTCAGCGAGATCACCATCAGCAACGACCAGAAGATGAGCGAGAGCACGCCCAGTACCGCGAGCGGCTGCGGCGTCATGCCGTGCGTGCCCAGGGTTTCCTTCATGGTGTACAGCGGGCTCGTGCCGATATCGCCGAACACGATGCCGATGGCGCCCAGCGCCAGTTTCGCCAGCTTCTTGCCGTGCGCGTTGCGTAACTCTTCTGCGTGGCTCATGCCCATGGTCAGCTTCCCAGCGCGGCGCGCAGCGCCTTGCGGATGATCGCCTCGGCGGTATCGCCGTCGGCCGCCACCTTGCTGACGAGACGGGTGGCCTCGGGCGGTTTGTAACCCAGCTGCTGCAGGGCCACCGTGGCCTCACCCACCGGATCGATCGGCGCAGCGACACCGTTGCTGGTCGCAGGCAGGCGCACACCCGTCGCGTCCACACGGTCGCGCAGTTCGACCACCATGCGCTCGGCGGTTTTCTTCCCGATGCCGGGGATCTTGGTGAGGGCGACCACATCGCCGGCGTGCACCAGCCGCGAAAGCTCGTCGGTGGAAACGCCGGAGAGCACGGCCAGTGCGATCTTCGCGCCGATGCCGCTCACCTTGAGCAGATTGCGGAACATGGCCCGCTCGGCCTCGCGCAGGAAGCCGTACAGGGCGACGCCATCTTCCTTCACCGCATGGTGGGTGAGCAGGATCACTTCCTGGCCCGTGGCGGGAAGATCGTAAATGGTCGACATGGGCGCATCGACCTCGTAGCCCACACCCGACACTTCAATGAGAAGCGACGGCGGCTGCTTGCTGATAAGAGTGCCACGCAGGCGGCCGATCATCGGCGACGTCTCCAAGCCGTGCGCGGAATACCCACGCGTTCAATACTGGACCGGGTATGCGCATGCGCGACGGCAATCGCGAGCGCATCGGCCGCGTCCGCCTGCAGCGGACCCTTCAGGCCGAGGATCATCCCGATCATGTGCTGGACCTGGGTCTTGTCGGCGCGGCCGGTGCCGACCACCGCCTGCTTGACCTCGGTCGCTGCATATTCGTGCACGACGATTCCCTGGCTGACCACGGCACACACGGCCGCGCCACGCGCCTGGCCCAGTTTCAGGGCCGAATCGGCGTTACGCGCCATGAAGACACGCTCGATCGCGGCTTCCGCCGGACCGTGCGTGCCGATGATGGCGCAGAGTTCGTCAAAGATGCGTTTCAGGCGCAGCGGGAAGGTGGCCTCCCCGCCGATCACCAGCGCCCCGTGCCATACGTGGGTCAGGGCACCGTGCTCGGCCACGTCGATAATCCCGACGCCCGTGCGCTGGCTGCCCGGGTCGATGCCAAGGATGCGTGTCATGACAGTGGGGCGCCGGGTTGCGGTGCGTGCAAGGCCTTGCCGGCCTTACTCGTCGTCCGCTTCCTGTGGCAGCACCGCGTTGTGATAGACCTCATCGACGTCGTCGAGGCTATCCAGGCGGGCCAGCAACTTCTGGAACTGCTCGAGGGCCTCGCCGGTAGGCGTGACCAACGGGCCGTTCGGGCGCATCACCACGTCGGAACCATCCACGTCGAAGCCGGCGGCGGCCAGCGCCTTACGCATGGCTTCCACGGCGATCGGGTCGGCGGCAAGCAACACGGTGCCCACGCCATCGGCGATCACGATGTCTTCGGCGTTGTTCTCGATCGCCGCTTCTTCCAGCTTCGCTTCCACGTCGGCATCGCCGCCGGTGTGGACGACCACCTGGCCCACGCGGGTGAACTGGAACGCCACCGAATTGGTGGTGCCCATGTTGCCGCCGAGTTTGGTCAGCGCCGCGCGCACATCGGCCACGGTGCGGGTCTGGTTATCGGTCACGCAATCGATGATGAGTGCCGTGCCCGCCGGGCCGTAGCCCTCGTAGCGGATCTCGTGCATGTCCGCGCCGCCGTCGGCACCCGAGCCGCGCTTGATCGCGCGCTCGATGGTGTCCTTGGTCATGTTGGCGGCCAGGGCCTTGTCGACAGCCGCGCGCAGGCGCGGGTTGCCGTTGGGGTCGGGCACGCCGCCACGGGTGGCGATGGTGATTTCGCGGATCAGCTTGGTGAACACCTTGGCGCGCTTGGCGTCTTCGGCGTTCTTGCGACCTTCGATGGACGGGCCTCTACCCATGTGCGTTTCCTGGAGATACCGGACGGACAGGGGCGGGATTCTAGCGGAACTGGGGAAAAACGGGGATGTACGTAAGGCAATGTAGGAGCGCGCTTGCGCGCGATGGGGGGCCGCAGCCACTTGGCTATCGCGCGCAAGCGCGCTCCTACAGGGGTAGCGGCGATCCCCCCCGGACGGATCAGACCAGTGGGGCGTCGAAGCGGCCTTCCTTGAGGAAAAACGCGGCCTGGCGGGCGACGTCGGCCGATACCAGCATGCCGGTGTGGCTGGTTTCCAGGATGCAATGGGCGGTGAGGCCTGGCAGCCGGGTCTCCTCGACGCCGACGGAGCCGTCGTGCTCCATCCCCACGTCGCCCACCAGGGAACCCAGCCCGACCTGCTGGCGGCCGGCGATCATGCCGACCTCGCGCGGCCCGTCCCAGTGATCCAGGCCATGCGACAGCAGTTCGCGGGATCGGCCCAGCAAGACATCCCCACCCCAGTGGTGGGTCAGGCCGCGCGCGGCACCACTGCCGTTGAGCGGCGAGCCAAGGCAGACGATGCGGCCGCCCGGCTCATCCATGTCGCGGCAGGCCAGCAAGGCCAGGATGCCGCCCAGGCTATGGCCCACCACGTGGACCGGACCGGGCGCCAGCGCCCGGATCCGCTTGCGCAACCGCGTGATCGCCTGTTCCGGCGGCGCGGCCACGCTCATGTACTCGAACTGGTGGACGTTGAAGCCTTCCTCGCGCAGCCGACGGTGCAGCATCGCCATGGCGAAACCCCGCATCCACAGGCCATGGAGCAGGATGACATCGGGCGATACGGCATTCATCGGCTGTGTGACGGCGATCAGGCCTTCAGCGGCTCCGCGGCATCCACGCGCACGTGCAGCTCCTTCAGCTGCGGCGCCGACACCGGCGACGGTGCGTCGGTCATCAGGTCCTGCGCGCTGGTGGTCTTGGGGAACGCAATGACGTCACGGATCGATTCGGTGCCAGCCATGATGGCGGCGATGCGATCGATGCCAAAGGCCAGGCCGCCGTGGGGCGGCGCGCCCATGCGCAGCGCCTTGAGGAGGAAGCCGAACTTGGCCTCGGCCTCTTCCGCGCCAATGCCGAGCAGTTCGAACACCGCGCTCTGCATCTCCGGGCGGTGGATACGAATGGAGCCGCCACCGATCTCGCTGCCGTTGAGGACCATGTCGTAGCCACGGCTCAGCGCCACCGCGGCGTTGGCACGCAGGTCGGCGATGTCATCGATGTTCGGCGCGGTGAACGGGTGGTGCAGCGCCACGAAGCGCTTCTCCTCCTCGTCGTACTCGAACATCGGGAAATCGGTAACCCACAGCGGCTTCCAGCTGTTTTCCACCAGGCCACGGTCGCGACCCAGCTTGAGGCGCAGGGCGCCCATGAAATCGGTCACGACCTTCCAGCCACCCGCACCGAAGAACACGATATCGCCGTTGGCGGCGCCCGTGAGCTCCAGCACCTTGGTGAGCGCGGCATCGTCGAGGAACTTGGCCACCGGCGAGTTGATACCTTCGCGGCCCTTGGCCAGGTCATCCACCTTCAGCCAGGCCAGGCCCTTGGCGCCGTAGCGCGAGGCGTACTCGGTCAGGCCGTCGATATCCTTGCGGGACAGATCGGCAGCGCCCGGCACGCGCAGGGCAGCCACGCGGCCGGCCGGATCGTTGGCCGGATCGGCGAACACCTTGAATTCAACGTGCTTCACGGCCTCGGCGATATCGACCAGTTCCAAAGCGATGCGCAGGTCGGGCTTGTCCGAGCCGTACCGACGCATGGCCTCTTCGTAGGTCATGCGCGGGAAGCTGGCATCCAGCTCCACATTGCGCACTTCGCGGAACACATGGCGGATGAGGTTCTCGACGAAATCCTGCACGTCGCGTTCTTCCACGAACGCGAACTCAAGGTCGAGCTGGGTGAATTCCGGCTGGCGATCGGCGCGCAGGTCCTCATCGCGGAAGCAGCGGGCGATCTGATAGTAGCGATCGAAGCCGGCCATCATAAGGATCTGCTTGAACAGCTGCGGTGACTGCGGCAGGGCGTAGAACTGCCCCGGGTGCACGCGGCTGGGCACCAGGTAATCGCGCGCACCTTCCGGCGTGGCCTTGGTCAGGATCGGGGTTTCGATGTCCTGGAAGCCCGCACCATCCAGGTAACGGCGCAGCTCGCGAACCAGGGCGGTACGCGTGCGCATCATCTTCTGCATCTCGGGGCGGCGCAGGTCGAGGTAGCGGTAGGTCATCCGCATGTCCTCGTTGGGGTTCTCGTGCAGCGCGAACGGCAGGTCGCGCGCCGCGTTGAGGATCACCACCTTCTCGGCCAGCAGCTCGACCGTGCCGGTCTTCAGCTTGTCGTTCACCGACAGGCGCTTGCGGACCTGGCCGGTCACCTTCACCACGTACTCGTAACCCAGCTCGCCGGCGACGGCGAAGGCATCGGCGTTCTCACGCTCGATCACGACCTGGGCGATGCCCTCGTGGTCGCGCAGGTCCACGAAGGCCACGTGGCTCTGCAGGCGCAGGGTGTTGACCCAGCCGCAAAGGGTGACTTCCTGGCCGACCAGGGACTCGTCGATGAGGCCGCAAAAATGGGTGCGCATGCGCTTGGGGCTCCGCGGTGCAATGCAAAAGAAAAGACCCCGGATCGTACCACGACCCGGGGTCCTTTAAGGCCGGTGCCAGGCGTTACCGCCCGATATCAAACCGCCCGCGGCAACCACGATCCGCCCAGATCCCATCCCGGGTAAACCCGTAGGTGTAGCCCTCGCGGCAATCCGATTTCGAGGTCTGCTCCACCAGGCGCGCGCCGCGCCCGATGGGCCAGCGGCAGAACACGCGCTTATTGTCGTTGCTATCGCAGCTGACGATCTGGCCGCCACCACCGTAGCCCGGGCGGCCGCCGCCGTATCCCGGCCGGCCATCATCCCAGCCCGGGCGGCCACCGCCACCCCAGCCGCCGGCTTCCTGGAAAATACCGCGGCAACCGTCATCCACCCACAGGCCGCCACGATCCATATCCCAGGTGCGCCCACGGATGCAGGCGGTCTTGGAATCCTGGCGGATAAGGCGCGCGTCGCGCCACGGCACGCGGCAGAACGAGCGCTTGCCGTTATCGCTGTAGCAGTTGACGGTATCGCCGCCACGCTGGGCGTGGGCGGCGGGCGGAGCCATGAACAGGCCCGCGCCAAGGGCGAGCATTGCAACCATTCCAAGCAGGCGTTTCATGGCAACCGGTACGTCCTTTCGATAGTGGTGGCGCAAAAACTATCGGAAGGATCCGCAACGCTGATTGAACGGATCGCAGGAAATCGTTGCCGCCGTTTTCAGTCGCCGGATTTGGCCACGGGCGCCGGCGCAGGGGCCGGTGCGGGCGCGGCGGCCGCAGGCGCAGCCGGCGTGGCGGGAGCGCCCGACGAGCCCTCCGCAAGATTCCGCTTTTTGTCGCCATCCTTCTTGAAGTCGGTCTCGTACCAGCCGCCACCGGCCAGGCGGAACTGCGGCGCGCTCAGCATGCGGCCCACGCGGGGCTCGCCACAGTTCGGGCACGTTTCCGGATCCGGATCGGACATCTTCTGCAGGCGATCGAAGCGGTGGCCGCAGGCCTGGCACTGGAATTCGTAGATAGGCATAGAAAGGGTTCGTCGTGCTCCAACCGCGCATTATCGGGGGACATGGGCTCTTTTCAATGCCGGCGGAGCAGCCAAGCCGCCCCTCGCGCGTACGCGAGGGCCATACCAATTCGGCATTGCACCAAACTGGCGAAACTTAGCCAGTTCCGTGCCAACCCGATGATTGAAGGACTTTAGCGCTCTCCACTTCCCCGCCTTGGCGCAAAGGAAACAGTCGCATTGACGCGCCGCAATAGGCCTGCCTAGCGTCGTTCCCAACACGGCCGCCGGCCGTGTCGCGGGGCGTGCCGCGCCCCGTGTGCCAAAAAGCTCGCCCTGGGGAACCCATCGATGACGAAAGGCACGACCCTCCGACGCAAGCCCGGCAGCCTGTGGCTGCCCGCCCTTGGCCTCATGATCGTAACCCCGGGTTACGCGCAGGATGCGACGCCACCGCCGGACGCCAGCCAGGCCCGCCAACTGGACCAGGTCGTGGTGACCGGTACCCGCTCCACCACGCGCACCGAGGCCAGTTCGCTCTCCCCTATCGATGTGCTCACGCCGAAGGACCTGACTTCCACGGGTAGTACCGAACTGGCCACCGCACTGGGCCGGCTGTTGCCCTCGCTGGATTTCCCGCGCCCGGCCATCAACGACGGTAACGATGCGATCCGCCCGGCCAGCCTGCGCGGCCTTTCGCCGGATGCCACCCTGGTGCTCGTGGACGGCAAGCGTTACCACACCTCCGCGCTGGTGAATTACAACCCCTCGGTCGGCCGCGGTTCCGCACCCGCCGATCTGAACTCCATTCCCATCTCGGCCATTGATCACATCGAGGTGCTGCGTGACGGTGCGGCTGCGCAATACGGCTCGGATGCGATCGCCGGCGTCATCAACATCGTGCTCAAGCACGGTGCCACGAAGGGCGGTAACAGCATCACCGTCAACGGCGGCACGATGGACAAGGGCGATGGCGACACCAACGGCATCGACGGATCGATGGGCATCGACCTCGGCGGCAAGGGCAACGATGCGAAGGGTTGGCTGCGCGTTGCCTGGAACTACCAGAATTCGATGAACACCAACCGCGCCTCGCCGGTCAGCCTGTTCACGCCCGAAGAAGCCGCCGACGGCAACGTCGCGCACCAGCGCTACGGCGATCCGGCCGTGAAAACGTACCAGGCACTGACCAATTTCCAGTATTCACTGGCACACAACGTGGACCTGTATGGCGTGCTCAGCCTGAGCCGCCGTGATGTCACCTCGAACGGCTATTACCGCGGTGCAACCAACGCGCGCAACGTGCCCGAAATCTATCCCGACGGATTCCTGCCACAGATCATCAACCACACCAACGACTCCACCGCGATCCTCGGCGTCAAGGGCGTGACGGACAGCGGCTGGCGTTGGGATGCCTCGGGTAACTACGGCATCAACTCGCTGGTGTTCGATGTGAACAACAGCATCAACACGAACCTGTTCTACAGCACCGGCGCCTCGCCAACGTATTTCAACGCGGGCACCTTCAAGAACTCACAGGCGCTCGCCAACATCGATATCGGCAAGGATTTCAGTGTCGGCTGGCTGCCGAACCCGTTAACGCTGGCGTTTGGCGCCGAGTACCGCAAGGAGAAGTACCAGATCGATGCCGGCGATCCGGATTCGTATTACTTCAACCAGGACACGCTGATCCCTGGCACGGATACGCCGTATGCAGGTGGCGCGCAGGTGTTCCCGGGGCTGTCGCCGTCCGCGGCGGGCAGCTTCACGCGCCATAGCGAAGCGGCCTACGTCGATCTGGAAACCGATGTCACCGACAAGTTCTCCGCCGGTGTCGCCGGGCGTTACGAGCACTACAGCGATTCGGGCTCTACCCGCTCTGGCAAGCTGTCGGCGCGCTATCAGTTCACCCCGGCCTTCGCGCTTCGCGGCACGATCTCCAACGGCTTCCGCGCACCATCGTTGGCGCAGCAGAACTACCAGTCCGTCGTGACGATCATCGACCCGAACACGGGGCAGCTCGCCCAGACCGGCACGTACCGCACGTCCGATCCCGCGGCCATCGCCTTGGGCGCCAAAGCGCTCAAACCCGAGAAATCGGCGAACTACAGCCTTGGTGCGGTGTGGGAGCCCATCGCGAACTTCAGCGCCACGCTGGATGTGTACCAGATCCGCATCTGGCAGCAGATTCTCTACTCCGACACGATCAGCCTGACCGACCCGGTGCTCGCCGCGTACTTCAACAGCGTGGTGCCCGGCCAGCAGGTCACCGCGGTGCAGTACTTCGCCAATGCGGCGACGACGCGCACGCGCGGCGCCGACCTGGTGTTCAACTACCGCATCCCGACCACGAATGCCGGCCAGTTCAACCTGATGGCCAGCAGCAATTACAACAAGGTGAAGATCCTGGATGTGGCGGCCACGCCCACCATCCTGCAGGACAACGCCTCGGGCCCGATCGAACTGTTCGGCCGCGCCAGCCAGGGCTTGCTGACCAAGGCGACGCCGCGCACCAAGTTCGTCTTCGGCGGCGACTGGTCACTGGATGGCTTCAATGCACACGCTGACCTGACCCGCTATGGCTCGGTGACACGCGTGACGCCGGATCCGTCGACCGATCAGAAGTTCTCCGCACGCTGGCTGCTGAACACCTCGGTGGGCTACACGCTGGAGCAGTGGAACGTCACGCTGGGCGTGGACAACGTCACGAACCAGTATCCGACACGTGTCAGCCCGACGGATGCGGGCGAGGATTACTTCAGCGGCTTGCAGTACTCCGCGTTGTCGCCGTTTGGGTTCAATGGGCGGTACTACTACGCGAAGGTGGGGTTCCGGTTCTGACCGCGGTCCGTAGGAGCCCACCCTGTGGGCGATGCTCTTCGCGACCACGCAGCAGGGCCGGTGGCGTGGTCGCGAAAATATGTCGCCCACAGGATGGGCTCCTACGGTGTGGTCGGCTGCGCGTCTATACCGCGGCGAAGCGCAGGTGATTGCCATCCGAATCCACGCGGATGGTCTGGCCCGGCGAGAACTCGCCGCGCAGGATCGCCTGCGCCAGCGGGTTTTCCAGTTGCACCTGGATCGCACGCTTGAGCGGGCGCGCGCCATACACCGGATCGAAGCCCGCGCTACCCAGCAGATCCAGCGCCGCATCGGTAAGGTCCAGCCCAAGCTGGCGCTCGCCGAGGCGCTTGGCCAGGTAGTTGAGCTGGATACGCGCGATGGAGCGGATCTGCTTCTTGTCGAGCGGGCGGAACACCACGAGATCGTCGAGACGGTTGATGAACTCAGGACGGAAGTGCGCCTGCACCACGCCGAGCACCGAGGCCTTCATCTGCATGTAGTCGGCCTCGCTATCGCCGGCCTGCTCCTGGATCAGGTTCGAGCCGAGGTTCGAGGTCATGACGATCACGGTGTTGCGGAAATCGACCGTGCGGCCCTGGCCATCGGTCAGGCGGCCATCATCCAGCACCTGCAGCAGGATGTTGAACACATCCGGATGCGCCTTCTCCACCTCATCGAGCAGGATCACGCTGTACGGGCGGCGACGGATAGCCTCGGTGAGATAACCACCTTCTTCGTAGCCCACGTACCCCGGGGGCGCGCCGACCAGCCGGCTCACGGAATGCTTTTCCATGAACTCGCTCATGTCGATGCGCACCATGGCGTCCTGCGTATCGAACAGGAAATCGGCCAGCGCCTTGCACAGCTCGGTCTTGCCGACGCCCGTGGGGCCAAGGAACAGGAACGAGCCGTACGGGCGATTCGGATCGGAGAGGCCCGCGCGGGCACGGCGGATGGCATCGGAAACCGCACGCACGGCTTCATCCTGCCCCACGACGCGGCCATGCAGCGCCTCTTCCATATGCAGCAGCTTCTCGCGCTCGCCCTCCAGCATTTTCGCGACGGGGATACCCGTCCAGCGGGCCACGACCTCGGCGATTTCTTCCGCGGTCACGCGATCCTGCAGCAGGGTGAAATCCTGCCGTTCGGCTTTCTGAGCATCGGCCAACTGCTGGTCCAGGGCGGGCAAGCGGCCGTACTGGATCTCGCTCATCTTCGCGAAATCCTGGCGGCGCTGCGCCGCTTCCAGTTCGACGCGGGCCGCTTCGATCTGCTCCTTGATCTTGGTCGCACCCTGCAGCGTTGCCTTCTCCGATTTCCACACCTCATTGAGGTCGGAGAACTCGCGGTCGAGCTTCTCGATATCCGACTCGAGGGTGGCAAGGCGCTGCTTCGATTCGTCGTCCTGCTCCTTTTTCAGCATCTCGCGCTGGATCTTCAGCTGGATAAGCCGCCGTTCCAGGCGATCGAGCTCTTCCGGCTTGGAATCGATTTCCATGCGGATGCGCGAGGCCGCCTCGTCCATCAGGTCGATGGCCTTATCCGGCAGCTGGCGATCGGGGATGTAACGCGACGACAGCGTCGCGGCCGCCACGATGGCCGGATCGGTGATCTCCACGCCGTGGTGCACGGCGTAGCGCTCCTTCAAGCCACGCAGGATCGCGATGGTGTCTTCCACGCTGGGTTCACCGACGAACACCTTCTGGAAGCGGCGCTCCAGCGCGGCGTCCTTTTCAACGTACTTGCGGTACTCATCGAGCGTGGTGGCGCCGATGCAATGCAGCTCGCCACGCGCGAGCGCGGGCTTCAGCATGTTGCCGGCATCCATGGCGCCGTCGGCCTTGCCGGCACCGACCATCGTGTGCAGCTCATCGATGAAAAGGATGACCCGGCCTTCCTGCTTGGAGAGATCGTTGAGCACGCCCTTCAGGCGCTCCTCGAACTCGCCGCGGAACTTCGCGCCGGCGATCAGGGCGCCCATGTCGAGCGAAAGCACGCGCTTGTCGCGCAGGCCTTCGGGCACCTCGCCATTGACGATGCGCTGGGCCAGGCCTTCCACGATGGCGGTCTTGCCGACGCCGGGCTCGCCGATCAGCACCGGGTTGTTCTTGGTGCGACGCTGCAGGACCTGGATGGTGCGGCGGATCTCTTCATCGCGGCCGATCACCGGATCAAGCTTGCCACTCTCCGCGCGCTCGGTCAGGTCGATCGTGTACTTCTCCAGGGCCTGGCGCTGCTCTTCGGCGTTTTCCGATTGCACCTTCTCGCCACCACGCAGTTTGTCGATGGCAGCTTCCAGGCGTTCCTTCGTGGCGCCCACGCCCTTCAGCGCGCCGCCGAGTTCGCCGCGATCTTCCAGCGCCGCCAGCACGAACAGCTCGCTGGCGATGAACTGGTCGCCGCGCTGCTGGGCCAGCTTGTCGGTAAGGTTGAGCACACGGTTCAGGTCGTTACCGACGCTGATGTTGCCCTCCTGTCCGCTCACGCGCGGCAGGCGATCGACCAGTTCGGCCACGCGCTGGCGCAGTGCCGGCACGTTGACCTGGGCCTGCGTCAGCAAGGGGGCGGTGGACCCGCCCTGCTGGTCGAGCAGCGCCAGCATGACGTGGGCCGGTTCGAGGATATTGTTGTCGCGGCCCACGGCCAGCGACTGTGCGTCGGCCAGCGCCTGCTGGAAACGCGACGTGAGTTTGTCCATTCGCATCGTTTGGTGTCTCCCAAAGGTTATGGCGCGCCCCGGGCCCTCCCCGCAGCCGCCTCTGGTGTCACAGATGCGGGTGAGATCTTGCGCCTTCAACGGTGCACGCGCGGTGTTCGCCTCCGCTTTTTTCACGGCCATGAGGGCATGCTGGGGAAATGCCGCCTTGCTGGAGCCTCCGTGACCGATAGCCGCACCCCGCTGCCCCCGCCGCCGCCCGAACGGGTGAATGCCAACACCGCCCTCTTCCTGGATGCCGATGGCACCCTGCTGCCGTTCGCCGACGATCCCGAACGCGTGGCGCTCCCGGATGGCCTGCTCGCCACGCTGGATTCGCTGCACGACGCGCTCGGCGGCGCCCTGGCGTTGGTGAGCGGGCGCCCTATCGAAGGCCTGGACCGCATCTTCGGGCGACCGGGCTGGGCCGCCGCCGGGCAGCATGGGTTGGAACAGCGCGGGGCGGACGGCAGCGTCACCACCGTCCCTGTCGATGCCGCCGAACTGGCCCACCTGCGCGAGGCTGTGCACACCGCCGCCAGCGCCCTCCCCGGCGTGCGCGTCGAGGACAAGAGCTGGTCCGTGGCCCTGCACTGGCGCGAGCACCCGGAACAGGGTTCGCGGGTAGAGCGCATCGCCCCCGCGCTCGCCGCCAGCTTCCCCGGGTTCGAGCTGCAGCCGGGCAACCACGTGTGCGAGTTCAAACCGCGCGGCATGGACAAGGGCGTGGCCGTTGCGAAATTTCTTGATGAAGTGCCGTTTCGCGGCCGGAAGCCGGTTTACCTGGGCGATGACCTGACCGACGAGCATGCCTTCGTGGTGGTCAACGCACTGGGCGGCACGTCAGTACGCGTTGGTGCAAGAACGCCGTCACACGCCGCGTTCACATTGTCTAGCACGACAGATGTCCATGCTTGGCTGGATAACGTGAACGCCACTTTGACACGGGGAGCCGCAAGTCGAACATGAGCCGACTGGTCGTCATTTCAAACCGCGTGGCCCTGCCCAAACAGACGCAGACGGGGGGCCTGGCGTCAGCGATGAACGCGGCGCTGCAGGAAATGGGGGGATTGTGGTTCGGCTGGAGCGGCAATATCGCCGCTGAAACAGGCAAGGAACTGCACGAGGTGGAAGAGGGCAATATCGCCTACGCCACCATCGATATGTCCAAGGCGGACCACGACGACTATTACAGCGGCTTCGCCAACCGCGCCCTGTGGCCCCTGTTCCATTACCGCGCCGACCTGGTCGATTACCGGCGCGACCACCTCGAGGGCTACCTGCGGGTCAACCGTATCTTTGCCCGGCGCGTGGCCAAGCTGCTCAAGAAAGACGACATCGTGTGGGTGCACGATTACCACCTGATCCCGCTGGCAGCCATGCTGCGCGAGTTGGGGGTGGAGAACCGCATCGGCTTCTTCCTGCACACCCCGCTGCCTGCCGCCGGGCTGCTGATCACCCTGCCCCGCCACCGCGAGCTGCTGGAACCGCTGGCGTCGTACGACCTGGTGGGCCTGCATACCCAGCGCGACCTGCGCGCCCTCGAGGATTATTTCCTCCATGAGCTGGGCGCCGCCATGCGTACCGGCGGCCGCATCCGCGCGGCCAATGGCCGGATCTTTCGGGCGGGCGTGTTTCCCATCAGCATCGATACGGCCGAGGCCGTGGAACTGGCGCACCGCGCCGAGGACAGTGGCGCGGTATCCAAGCTCAAGGCCTCTATCGATGACCGCGCCCTGATTATCGGCGTGGACCGGCTCGATTATTCCAAGGGCCTGCCGGAACGCTTCGAAGGCTTCGCCCGCCTGCTACGCGATCACAAGGACATGCGCGGCCGGGTGTCGCTGCTGCAGATCGCCCCGCCGTCGCGGTCGGACGTGCCTGAATACCGTTCGCTGCGCCGGGAGCTCGAGCGCAGCGCCGGCCATATCAATGGCCAGTACGCCGAACCGGACTGGGTCCCCATCCGCTACGTCAACAAGTCGTTCGGCCACAAGGTGCTCGCCGGCTATTTCCGCGTGGCCAAGGTGGGCCTGGTTACGCCCCTGCGCGATGGCATGAACCTGGTGGCGAAGGAGTATGTGGCCTGCCAGGATCCCCAGGATCCTGGCGTGCTGGTGCTGTCCCGGTTCGCGGGCGCGGCGCAGGAGCTGGATGCCGCCCTGCTGGTGAACCCGTCCGACCTGGATGAGGTATCCGAGGCGCTGAAGCGGGCCCTGGAAATGCCGCTGAAGGAACGGCGGATGCGCTGGCAATCGATGATGGATGTGCTGGAGCGCAACGACATCACCACCTGGCGGAATGCCTTCCTGCATGCGCTGATGGAGCCGCCGAAGGTGAAGCCGGAGATTTACGTGCCGACGCCGATGACGGCGCCCTAGCGACGCGGTAGGAGCCCACCCTGTGGGCGACATCTTGCGCCACATCGCTCGGGACCAGAGGCGGGGCGCACTCGCGAAAAGATGTCGCCCACAGGGTGGGCTCCTACGTCGTCCAGATCAGGCTGGCGAAGCGCCCGCTTTGTGCCCCGTCGCGGCGGTAGGAATACAGCCTGTCATCGGTGAGCGTATCGAACCCGCCCCCGCTGATATCGGTGACGCCCACGGCTACAAGGCGCCTTCGGGCCAGTGCGTACAGGTCGCACAGCCAATGCCCCGGCCGGGTCGGCTGGAACGCCTCGGCGGCGCCCGCGTCCTGGGACACGAAGGCGTCGCGGACCTCCTCGCCCACTTCATAGGACCCACCGCCGATCGCCGGCCCCAACCAGGCCTGGATGCCCTCGGCCGCCATGGCCTGCACGGTGTTCTCGAGCACGCCAGCGGCCAGGCCGCGCCAGCCCGCATGGGCCGCACCGATCGTGAGGCCATCCGCCGAGGCAAACAGCACCGGCAGGCAATCCGCCGTAAGGATGGCCAGCACCTGGCCGGGGCCCCGGGCGACCGCGGCATCGGCGGCGGGTTCGTCGCCCGATGCCAGCAGCGGGCCTTCCGCCACATCGGTACCGTGTACCTGGCGTAACCATAGCGGCTCGGCCGGCAGCCCCAGGGCCGTGACCACGGAGGCCCGGTTGGCCAGCACCGCCGCCGTGTCGTCCCCTGAGCGCAGCCCGAGGTTCAGCCGGCCATAGGGACCGGCCGAGACGCCCGGCCCCTGGCGGGTGGAGACCGCGGCCTCCACGCCCTCGGGGGCGACCCAATCCGGCCGGATCCACGCGTCGGCCATCGATCAGTCCTCGATCGGGTGAATGACGGTATCGGCGCGCAGCTGTTCGATCAGGGCGTCCTGGTCGACCGGCCGCGGCGAGGTAAACGAGAGCTCCTCGCCGGTGACCGGGTGGATGAAGGCCAATTGCTCCGCGTGCAGGGCCTGGCGCTTGAAGCCGCGCAGGGCGCCAATCAGCTCATCGCTGGCACCGCGCGGCAGGCGCAGGCCGTTGCCGTAAAGCTGGTCACCAACCAGCGGGTGGCCGATATGGGCCATGTGCACGCGGATCTGGTGGGTGCGGCCCGTCTCCAGGTTGCACTGCAGGACGGTATGGGCGCGGAAGCGCTCGCGGACCCGGTAATGGGTCACGGCCCGCTTGCCACCCTGCTCCTCGTCCCGGATGCCCTGCTTCAGGCGATCGTGCTGGTGGCGGCCCAAGGGCTCATCCACCGTGCCGCCGGCCACCATGGTGCCCAGGACAATGGCCTCGTACTGGCGGTGCACATCGTGCTCGGAGAGCATCTTCACCAGGGCCGTCTGGGCCGCGATGGTCTTGGCGACCACCATCAGGCCCGAGGTGTCCTTGTCCAGGCGGTGGACGATGCCGGCGCGCGGCACCTCGGCCAGGGCCGGGAGCCGGTGCAGCAAGGCATTGAGCATCGTCCCAGCCGGGTTGCCGGCACCGGGGTGCACGACCAGGCCCACGGGTTTGTCGACCACCAGCAGGTCGTCGTCCTCATAGACAACGTCAAGGGCGATGTCTTCGGGCTGGGCGTTACCCACCTCGGAGGCCAGCTCGGCCTCCAGCACCACCATTTCCCCCCCGCGCAGCAGCTGCCGCGGCGCCGCAGGGGCCCCGTCCAGCAACACTTTGCCCTCCTTGATCCAGGCCGTCAGGCGGGATCGGGAGTAATCGGGGAACATCTCGGCCAAAGACTGGTCGAAACGCCGTCCTGCGGCCGTCAGCGGCACCGTGGCCTCGTGTCTTACCGTCGTCATACCGCCCCGCCCGGCTGGAGGCCGGTTTCAGCTATCATGCCCATTCGCTCAAGCATCCGAACTCTCTCAATGCGTGCAACCAAGATCACCATTCTGCTCGTCCTCGCCTTGTCGATGAGCGCCTGCTCGATGTTCCGCAGCAAAAAGGAGACGATCGACACCATGCCGATCGACCGGCTCTACGCGAACGCACACGATTCGCTGGAGCATGCCGACTATGCGGCGGCCGAGAAGGCCTACCAGCGCCTCATCGCGCGCTTCCCTTCTGGCGATATCAACGAACAGTCGCAGATCGAACTGGCTTACGCGCAGTACAAAGACAACAAGCCGGATGACGCGTACTCGACGATTAACCGCTTCATCAAGACGTTCCCGACCCACAAGCATGCAGATTATGCCTATTACCTGCGCGGTCTGATCAATTTTGATCGCACCTCCGGGTTCCTGGAGCGCTATCTGCAGCGTGGCGACGATACCGGCGCCACCCGCCGCGACCAGGGTTTCAACCTGACGGCGTTCGACGATTTCAGCCAGCTGACCCGTCGTTACCCGAACAGCGCTTACGCCACGGATGCCCGCCAGCGCATGATTTACCTGCGTAACCAGCTGGCACAGTTCGAAATTCACGTCGCCGAGTACTACCTGCGCACCAAGTCGTACATCGCCTCGGCCGATCGCGCCCAGTACGTGGTCGAGCATTACCAGCAGTCGCCGCAGACGGCCGATGCGCTGGCGATCCTCACGCGCAGCTACCTGGCGCTGGACCGCAAGCCGCTGGCCGACCAGACCCGCCAGGTGCTGGCCCTGAACTACCCGGACCACCCCTACCTCACGGACCCGAACTGGCCGCACCACCCGTCGATCTGGCGCAAGGCCATCCCGTTCTCGGGGCACCATTAAGAAAAAAGCCGGCGCAAGCCGGCTTTTTTTGTGTTTGGCGTGCTGAGGTGAGGCAGCATCGCGCCACGTGGTCGGTTCATTCGCTGGCGCAAATGCATGTGTTGAGCGGCGTTCGCCGCCTCAGGCTTGAGTGGTTGAGGAAGCTGCGGGTGGGCAGGCCCTTGGGGCCGCCAGACGCGGACCTTCGGACCGGGCCGTAGCTCCCGTGTCGCCAGAGTCGTCGCGCTCGGCGGCCCTCCACTAATGTCGGCCCCAAGGGCCTGCCCACCCGCGCCCCCAGCGATGAGGTTCGTGGTGGAAGAGCTCGGGATGTGCGGCTCAGTGGTCCAGTTGTCGGCCGTTGAGTTGATCTAGCGATTGTCGCCCGCGTCATAGATGTCCAGCGCCAGCTCAATGCCACGCTGCCCCAGCGCCAGCAAAGAAGCGGGCGTGAGCGACATCCCATCGTTGCTGGTCGCCATGAACAGTCCGCAGAACAGATCTACCCGATACCGCTGCCCGATGTCTGCCCAGACATCAAGGTCAGCAGTGAGTTTGCCGAGGATTTCCTCAATTTGCCCATTCAGGTCTTCGGGTTCACGACGTTCTGCCTGCAAGTGCCATGAGCCCGTTCGGGCGATTCGCACCTGGCCCGTTGAGCGGCCGTGGATTTCCTCGCCTTTGTACGCAGCTTGCGTGGCCTCGCATCCAAGCAGCAGAGTGATTTCGACAGGGCGGAGCGCGTCGCCAAAGATGCGCAATGAAACACGTGAATGTCCGATACACCCCATCTGCCACCCAATCTCAACGAAGCGAAGCATCAGAACCAACGCCGATTTTTCCAAGCCACGTCAACCGACCGGCTTGCGTTTCGGGGCGGGTCTCCAGATAGACGGATGCGATGTCGATACACAGGATCAAGGCTTGAATGGCGTCGACACCGCTGGCGTAACGAACTCGCTCATCGCCGTAGCCCTTCAACTGGAAGGGACAGTAATAATTGACGCCATCAGAGAAGGGCCGGGGTATGCCGATCAAAAGGCTGATCTCGCGACCGTCCAACTCCAAGGTCCTTGACGCAATGATCCGACCGAGCTCAATAGGCTCTTCGCTACCCACAGGCACCCCCTCCCGCATTCTCGTGGACAGATACGAACACCGCCGGATGGTAGAGCTGAATGTCGCGGCCGTCTGTAGGCAATGCCTGACCCGATGAACCAGCTACGCGTGCGCTGCCGCGCACCGGCGTCGCTCTTCGAGCACATCAGCCCTGGGAGCGGGGCCGGTCATTGCGGCTTGAGGCGTGTGCTACACGCTGCGAGGCGTACCGACTCGCGGGCGGTGAGGCCCTTGCGGCCGACATTAGCGGAGGGCCGCTCTGCACAACGATTGTCGCGACAACGGAGCTACGGCCCGGTCCGAAGGTCCGCGTCTGGCGGCCGCAAGGGCCTCACCGTCCCCGACCCCAACGGGCCCCCAGCCTAAGGCGGCGCGAGCCGCTCAACACATGCATTCGCGCCAGCGAATGAACCGATTTAGCGCCAGCCGGAGGTGATCGGGTAGCGGCGTTCGCGACCAAAGGCCTTTGTTGTGACGCGCGGCCCCGGCGCCGCCTGGCGGCGTTTGAACTCGTTGATGTAGACGAGGCGGATCACCCGGCGGACCGTGGCGTCGTCGTAGCCGGCCGCGATGATGTCTTCCGCGGAGGCCTCACCCTCAATGAAATGCTGGAGGATCGCATCGAGTTCATCGTACGGAGGCAGCGAATCCTGGTCGGTCTGGTCGTGGCGCAGCTCCGCCGAGGGCGGGCGCTCGATCACCGCTTCGGGAATACCGCCATCGATCGCCGCGCGGTAGCGCGACAGGTTGTACACCACCGTCTTGTAGACATCCTTCAGCGGCGCGTAGGCGCCACACATATCGCCGTACAACGTGGCATAGCCCACCGCCATCTCGCTCTTGTTGCCGGTGGAAAGCAGCAGGCGGCCGGTCTTGTTCGACATGGCCATCAGCAGCACGCCGCGTGAGCGCGACTGCAGGTTCTCCTCGGTGATATCCGGCTTGCGGCCTTCAAACACAGGGGCGAGCGTGCCGGTAAACGCCTCGTAGATCCCTTCGATCGGCAGCACGTGGTATTCGACGCCGAGATGCTCGGCCTGCGCCTTGGCCTCACGCAGCGAAAGATCCGACGTGTACTTCGTCGGCATCATCACCGCGGTGACCTTGTCCTTGCCCAGCGCGTCCACCGCCATCACCAGTGTGAGCGCCGAGTCGATACCGCCGGAAAGACCCAGCAGCACGCCATCGAAGTGGTTCTTGCCGACGTAATCGCGGATGCCACGGACGATGCCGTCGTACATCACGGCCTCGGCGCTACGGGTATCCGGTGCGGGCCAGTCCAACGCCTTCAGCTGCTTCGTGGCGCTGTCGTATTCCACGCCCAGCAAAAGGTCTTCGAAGAACGGCGCACGGGCGGCGATGCTGCCATCCGGCTGGACCAGCAGCGAGTGGCCGTCGAACAGCAGGTCATCCTGGCCACCGACGAGATTCACATAGGCGATGGCGACACCGTTCTCCGTTGCGCGCTGCTGCAGCAGCGCTTCGCGCGTGGCGGCCTGGCGCTGGTCATAGGGCGAGGCATTGATCACCAGGATCAGCTCCGCACCGGCATCCGCGGCATGCGCCGCCGGTTCCGCTTCCCAGATGTCCTCGCACACCAGCATGCCGACGCGGACGCCTTCGATGCTGAAGACGTGGGTCTGCTCGCCGGCACGGAAGTAGCGCTTCTCGTCGAACACCGTGTAATTCGGTAGCGCCTGCTTATGGTAGGTCCACTCGACCTTGCCATCGCGAATCAGCGAGGCGGCGTTATAGACCTCGCCCTGGCTGTCCGGGTAGCCCACGATCGCGGCGATGCCCTTCAGGTCCGGCGCCAGCGCCTCGAGTTCGCGGCTGCAGGCCTGGAGGAAGCTCGGCCGCTGGAGCAGGTCTTCCGGCGGGTAGCCGGAGAGGGTCAGCTCCGGGAAAGCGACCAGACTGGCGCCGAGGCGGTCACGCGCTTCAGCGGCAAGGGCCCGTACCCGGCGCGCGTTGTCGGCGGTCGCGCCGACGGGGAAATCGTGCTGGGCCAGGGCGAAGCGAAAGGTGGACATGGGGGATCCGTGGAATCGCGGGGATCGCACATGATAATCCACCTCCCTGTCGGCGCGCGCTTGCGCGCCATGGGGGTGGCGACGGGGGCTGGGCGTAGCCGCGGCGCGAATCGCGCGCATGGGCGCCCTACAAATAGAGGGCGGCCACTTCCAGGGCGATTTTGTAGGGCTCGGGATCGTTGCGGTTGGTCAGGAGCACGACCGTGAGGTGCTGCTTCGGGTAGCGCACGATCACGTTGCGGAAGCCGATGGTCTCGCCGGAATGCCACAGCGTGTCGCCGGTTAGGCGCCAGCCGTAGCCGTAGCGGATGGTCGGATCGTCGGTAGCCGTCCAGCCGGTGAAAGCGGCCTTGCGCGAGGCGTCGCTGAGCAGGCGGCTGTCGTAGAGCGCGGCGTCCCAGCGCGCCAGGTCCTCGATGTTCGAGTAGATGCCGCCGTCGCCCAGTACGGAGCTGGTCATGCTCTGGTCGGTCCGGACCCAGCGGCCACCCTCCTCGCTGTATCCGAAAGCACGATGGGGCACGGCGGGGCCTTCCTTCACGAAGGCCAGTGTGTGCTTCATGCCCAGCGGGTCGAAGATGCGCGCCTTCAGGAACGCCTGGAACGACACGCCGGAGGCCTTCTCCACGATGAGCGCGAGCATCGCGTAGCCGCCATTGCTGTAGCGGTACGAACGGCCGGGCGGGAAGTAGAGATGATCGGTCTTCGACAACAGATCGAGCACGTCCTTGTCTCGCAGCGGGACCGAGGTATCCGCCGGCATGATGTCCTCGTAATCGATCAGGCCGCCCTGGTGACTCAGCAGCTGCTTGATCGTTATGGGCTCCGTCACGGCCGGCAGCGCGGGCAGCCACTGGCGTACGTGGTCATCGAGGCTCAGCTTGCCGTCCTGGGCCAGCAAGAGGATCGCCGCCGCGGTGAACTGCTTGCTCACCGACGCAAGGCGATAATCGGTCGACGGCGCGGCAGCGACATGCGCCTCAAGATCGGAGAAGCCGTAACCCTTCGATACGAGCGGCTTGCCATCCTTCAGCACCAGCAGCGAAGCACCGGGGACATCGCCCTGGTAGCGCTGCATCAGCGCGTCCAGCCGCGAATCATCGTTGGCAAAGGCCGTGACGGTGAAGGCCAGGCACGACAGGATCACGGCGATGCGGCGCATGCTTACTCCACGGGAACGTCGAAGATAACGGGCGGAGCGGCGGCTGGGAGGGTGAAATGCCACCACTCCTGTGGGTAGTTGACGAAGCCTTCGGCGGCCATGGCTTTCAACAGGCGCTCGCGGTTCGCCTTCTGCGTGGCAGTGATCCGCGGGTCGGCCGTATGCGCGAGCGGATCGAAGAAATCGAAGTCCGTCCCCATGGCGAGTGGCTCGCACTTGCCTGCCGCGCAGTGCATCAGCGTGAGGTCCACCGTAGCGCCACGGCTATGCCCGGATACGGGTGCGATGTATTCGCCCAGCAGTTTGTCCTTGCCCAGGTTCGGGTAGTGCGTGGGCTTGGTGGAGGTATCCGACAGGTCGCCCGCCCAGCGAACGAAAGCCGTGACAGCCCGCGCCGGGCGGTAGCAGTCCCACACGCGCAAAGCTAAATCCTGGTTGTGCAACGTGGCCTCGACACGCGCGAGAGCCTCGGCCGCCCGGGTGCGCAGGAAGCACTTCGGCGCGAGGTAACCCTCGACAACCGCGCCGGTGAAGTTGTCCGTGCCTGCGTACTTCATGTCCTCGGCCAGCTTGGGGGACAGCGTGCGCACGTCCACCATCCCCGCTTCGGTCATCGTGCGCGCAGGCGACAGCGCGGGTGGCGGTTCCGCCGCCGCGACCTCAAGGGCAAGCGCGGACACGAGTAAAAGCGAGGTCTTCAAAATCATTGCTGAAGTCGGCATCGGGATCGACCTTGGAAAGGCGTAGCTGGTCCGGTGCGACGACATCGAGCCAGGGCTCGGCATCCATCCGGGTACCATCCCACTGTACGAGGTATCGGGTGCCGACGCGCTTCAGCGTGCCTTTCATCGCCGGCGAGCGCGTGGCCTCGAAGCGAACGCCTCCCTTGCCGGGGCAGACGATCACGTCACCGAACCATGGGTCATTCCAGATGCCGAGAAAGGCCTTCGCTTCCTTCGCCGACGTGGCCACGCGGGCGGACGTATCCGGCGCACGCGCCGCGGCAGGTGATGCCGAGGCGGCGGCCGCGATCCGGTCCGCGTACTCGCCCACCGTGTGCGCTTCCGACGGTGCGGTAAAGCGCTTCAGGAGCGCTTCGGCGAGCGTATCGCGCGCGTCCTCGCTGCCGCCGTTGATCAGGATGACGAAGCCACTACGCCGCTCGGGCAGGAGGCTCACGGTGGAGTAGTAGCCGGATAGCGTGCCGGTATGCGACACACTCCACTGCCCATCCACGTCGGCCAGGCGCCAGCCGTAACCGTATCCATAGAGGTGTGTATCGTTCCAGGCGCTGCGGCGCTCGCCGACAGGCATGGGATTCTGGATGGTCCACAAGGGCGCGCGCTGCGTCGCATCGAGCCACGCGTACTGCGCCTCGTCCGGCGTGAGCCAGTTACCCGCCCAGCGCAGCATGTCATCGAGATCGCATCGGATGCCACCGGCCGCCGCCGACGTGATATCGAGCACCTCGCAGCTAGGCAGCCCCAGCGGCTCGAACACCTCGCGGTGCATGAGCACGTCGTAGGGCGCGCCGCCAGCGGCGGCCGCGACCTCACCCGCCACCACGTACATCAGGTTGTCGTAGGCATACGTCGAGCGAAAGCTGTGCGCGGGCTGCAGGTAAGCCAGCCCGTGCAGGATATCCTTCCGCGTGAAGGCATTGGGCTCGGGCCAGAGCATCAGGTCACCGGCGCCCTCGCGCAGGCCCGTGTTGTGGATCAGCAGGTCGCGTACCTGCATCTGCGCGGTCACCCAGGGATCGTGCATCCTGAAGTCCGGCAGGTACTTCGTGACCGGGTCATCCCAGCGCAGCTTGCCCTGTGCGACGAGCCTGGCCAGCAGCGCGGTCGTCATCGCCTTGCTGTTCGAGGCGATCTTGAAGCGCGTGTTCGCGTCGACCTTGTGCCCTTTAGCATCGAGCACGTCGCCTGCGGTGCGCCTGTAGACCACCCTACCCTCGTCGATGACACCGACCGCCATGCCGGTCACCTTGTAGCGGGCCATGGCCTCGTCCACCAGCTGGTCGTACGAGGCGACCGCAGGTTTCGCCGTCGCCGCCTTCTCGTCATCCGCCCATACGCGTAGCAGGTTGCCACCCCACAGCTTGGCGATGTCGGTGTCGGAGAAGCCGCGTGCCTTCAGGCCCGCCGTCACGTTGCGCGTCTCCGAGGCGTCCATCCACCCGGTGATCTCCCCACCGCCGTCGAAGTCCGAGGCGATACCGACGTGGTCTATCCCCGCGACCTGGACCATATGCTGGATGTGGTTGAGGAAATCATCCAGTGTCGCCAGCGGGTGCTCGTGCTGGATCTGCGCCATGCCCTCGACGTAGGCGGGCAGGTAATCGTGTTTCTCGCTGTCGTACGCCTTGTCGCCCGCCTCCTTCGCCACACGTTGCTGCAAGATCTTCTCCGCCGCCTCGCGCGCGGGATCGATCTTCAGGAACTCCTTATAGGCCACGGCCTGGACGACACCGCCCTTCGCAGCGATGGCGCGCAGCAGGTCATCCGAGAGGTTGCGCGGGTGATTGGTGAGCGCGCGTGCGGAGGAATGCGAGGCGATGATCGGCGCCTTCGACAGCGCCAGCACATCACGTACGCACGCATCCGAGGCGTGCGAGACATCCACCATCATGCCCAGCGCATTGGCGCGGGCCACCACCTGGCGGCCGAACGCGCTGATACCCAGGTTGCTGTCCGGTTTGTCACCGAGGGTCTTGTCCGGCAGCGAGCTTCCGCAAAGGTCGTTATTGCCCACGTGGGCGAGCCCCACGTAACGGGCGCCACGCGCATAGGCCGTATCCAGCCGGCGAAGGTCGTGGCCCAGCGAATAGCTGTTCTCGATACCAATCATCGCCGATAGCACGCCGGCCGCCTTGTTCGCACGCACATCCGCCGGCGTTCGCGCAGCACGGATCTGCCCGGGATACTGTTTCAGCATCCGGTCGATCGCGTCGTACTTGCGCGTCGCTTCGGCCACCGCCTTCGCATATCCCGCGTCGGTAAGCGGCCCCTGCGCCACGTAGATGACAAAGAAGGCGGCATCCAGTCCGCCCCGGCGCATCTTCGGCAGGTCGACCTTGAGCGGGCCATCCCTGCCGGCGTCGAACTTAGGATCAGCCATGTAGGACAGGGGGATGTCCACGTGGGTGTCGATCGTGAGGGGGTGGTCCTGGGCGTGGGCCGCCGAGGCGGCCAGAGCCAGAAGAAGCAGGCGTTTCATCGTCGTCAGAAGTCGATGGAGACGGTGAGCTGGCCGAAGCGCGGCGACTGGAAGCGCTGGGGCTGCAGGTAGGTCGGGTTCAGGCCGCCCACGCTGGTCTGCAGATCCTGGTCCACGCCCAGCGTGCGCTGCTGGTTGAGCACGTTGTACACGGCGAACTTCACGCGGAGGTTGTTCTTCTCGTCGATCGGCAGCAGGTAGGTGATGCTGGCGTTGAGGTTGAAGGTCCAGGGCGTGCGATCGGCACCGCGCGGCGAACGCTGGTACACGCGGTTTTCCGAGACCGGATCGGCGCAGTTTTCCACGCAGATGAAGTAGCTGTGGTACACGGTGCCGTCGTAAGGGTTACCCACGCCATAGCCGGTGATCGGGCTGCCCGAGAGGGCCGTCAGGTCCGCGCCGACCTGCCACTGCTTGTTGATCGCGTAGGTGCCGCGCAGCTTGAACTGATGGCGATGATCGTTCGGCAGGTAGCCACCATTGAGGTTCACCCACGGATCGTCGAAGTTCTCGGTGCGGCCGGTATCGTCGAAGTTCGTATCCGAGTTCACGGGACCCTCGGCGTTGCCCCGGCTCCAGGAAAGCACGTACGACGCGTTGAACATCCACTTTTCGTCCCACGCGCGATCCAGCTGGAACTCCAGCGAGCCGAACGTACGGCGTGGCTTCTTCCAGCCACGCTGGCCCAGGTAATTGCCCTGGGCGTCATACATGGCCCAGCCTTCCCTGGAGGTATCGATGGTGATGTAGCCATCGGGCACGCCATCGCAGTTGGTGTCCCCATACACGGTGGTCTTGCGGCCGGGGTTACCCATCACGTAGCCGATGTAGCCATCGCCGCCGCACTGCGGCGTGGCGCTGATCTCCATGTCGTCGATCGCGTTGTGCAGCTTGCGGTAGGTACCGCTCACGCCCCACGACCATTTGTCGTCCAACGCCTGCTGGAAGCCCAGGATGGCTTCGTCCTGATAGACCGAATCCATGTGCTTGTCGACCTCGGCGCGCAGGTCGCCGACGGTGCCATTGCCCTGTGAATCATCCACCGGACCGATCTGCGGCCCCAGAATGGGCACGGCGTACTGGCCGCCATTGCGATCCAGGATCTGGTAGCCGTCGAAGCCGTAGTACGTACGCTGGTCGAGCAGGCCGCCTGCCTGCTTGATGTTGATCACGTTGGCCACGGGCAGGTAGTAGCGCCCCAGATTGCCGAAGATCTTGGTCGTACCGTCGCCCTTGATATCCCAGGAGAAGCCCAGGCGCGGCGCGAGCATGTTGTCCATCTTGATGTAGCTCTTGCCCTCGCCGGTCTTGTTGTCGAAGGCGTCCCGGCGCAGGCCGGCATTGAGCAGGAAATCGGGCGTGATGTTCCAGTTATCCTCGATGTAGTAGGCGTTATTGTCCGTCTCGAAGGTGCCTTCGATCTCGTAGCGGCGCGCACGCACATAGGCGGTGTAACCATCCGGAACGACGCCGCCGTTTTCAATGGTGGCACCGGGGGTGGTCGTGTAGATGTTGTAGTAGTACGCCCCCGGCCCCGGGTAATGGCGCGAGTAGTCCGAGGTATCCACTTCGTGGTCGTAACCGAAGCGGACCACGTGGTCACCCAGCGTCCATTCGAAATCGGCGCGGCCCTGCTTACGCGTGTCGTTGCGCTTCTCCACCGCGGTGCTCGTGCTACAGCCCAGCGGCACACCGGGTGCCGGCACCGCGCTGGCACGCGCGACGGGGTTGCATTCGGCATCCGACAGGCCGCGCGTGTAATCCTCGCGGTTGTTCTTGCCGTACATCAGCTTCATCGAGAGGTTATCGACCAGGTAGCTGGTGAACGTGGTGTTCCAGTTCTTGCCGCCGGTATCGCTGTAGATCTCGTCCTGCTTGATGCCCTTGGTGTGGCTGTCGTAGTCGTAGGTATAAACCGAACCCACGTTCTTGTCCTTGTCCGAGAAGGCCATGAACTCGAGCAGGTTCTTGTCGTTGATATGCCAGTCGACCTTGCCGCCCCAGAACCCCGAATCGGTATCGTTCTGGGTGAGCACCGTGCCGGCGTTATCGGTGTTCTGCGGGGTGTAGCCACGCGCCTCGTACATGGCGAAGAAGAACAGCTTGTCCTTCACGATGGGGCCCGACGCATACACGTTCATCTTGGTGCGGGTGTAGTGGTCCTCGGACGAGGTGATGTAGCGCTCGCCATCCCAGTAGCGGTTCTTTGTGGTGGCCTGCAGGTCGCTGGGCTCGAAGGTCATTTCCCCACCGGCCTTGAACTCGTTCGTACCCGACCGGGTCACGGCATTCACCACGCCGCCGGTCGTGCGGCCGAACTCCACCGAGTAACCGCCAGTCTTGACCTGGAACTCCTGGTAGAACGCGAACGGCGCTTCGGAGAAGCCGTTGCGGTTATAGAAATCGGTGACGTTCAGGCCGTTCACGTAGAACGAGTTCTCCGCCACCGATGAGCCACCGAACGAAATGCCACCGAAACCGGCGTTGCCCTTGTTCACGCCGGGCGCCAGCAGGGCCACGGCCTGCACGTTCTGGTCCACCGGCAGGCGGCGGATTTCTTCGCGACTCAGGTTCGTCGCGGTTTCGGTGGAGCTCACGTCCACCGCGGAAATCACCACGGGGGCACTGACCTGCACGCCTTCGAGGTTGGTGGTGGACTGCTGCCGCTCCACGAGGTTCACCGTGGTGGCATTACCCAGGCTCACGTTCACTTCGGCGGTCTGTCCCACGGGTGCGCCGTCAAGCGAGCTGTCCAGCCGGTAATGGCCTACGGGCAGGAACGGGAAGCGGTAGCTGCCGTCACGATCGGCCGTGACGGTTCGGGTGAGCCCCGTCGAGGGATCGCGCACCGTGACGCTGGCGCCCGGTTTCGTGCGGCCGATGATCGAACCATCGGTGTTCGCGGCGTGTGCGCCGGGCGTTGCGAGCAGGCCAAGGCCTATCGCAAGGCACAAGGCGCCGTGGCGCAACACGCGCCGGTTCGTCTTGGTATCCCCCATCTCCCCACTCCCATAAGATGATGTTTCGGGTTGTCGGGCTGGCTATCGGTGCGCCGTAGCGTCCCCTCGCGACGGTTCGACGCGATGCCAGCTGAAGTCGTAGTCCCACTGATCGAAGTACAGGTTGCCGCCCTTCCACTCCACCTCGCCGCGCTGCGAATCCACCGTTTCGGAACGGGGGAACGTCTTCGCCGGAACGAAGGCTTGCGAGAAGTCATCGTTGAAGGCGACGCGGTACGCGTCGAGCCCACCGAGATAGAAGTACTCGAGCTGCTTGTCGCCGTTCAATCGGCCAAAGGTCACGTCGACCGGCACCCAGCCATACGGCGCGAGATACACCTGGCCCCAGTCGTGGATGTTGTTGTACGTGCCATCGGAGAACATCCAGCCCGATTGCCAGCGCGCGGGAATGCCATTCAAGCGCAGCAGCGTCATGAGCAACAGCGTCTGCTCACCGCAATCGCCATGGCCCGCGTGCAGCGTGTAATCGCTGATGTTCGGGATCGTGGAGTATTCGCGTGCGCCAGCCCATGGAATCGTATCGACGGCCGCGAAAAGCTTCTGTGCGATGCGATAGGGGTTCGTCTCGTTACCGACCACTTTCTTCGAATACGCCCGCATCGCTTCCGTGAAGAGGATATGCGGCGCGCGTTCTTCGACGAACGGCTTCAGCTCCGGTGTGATCGACGTACGAACCACCTTCGATGGATCGATATTGAAATCGCGGCCATACAGCGTGGCCTGCCAGGTCACTGAAAACACAGTGGGCTTGCCGGCCACGGCTGTCTGCTCGAGGTACACCGTGCGCTGGAGCGTGTCGCTGGGTTTCGTCGCGAAGGCCTCGGGGACGTGCGCGACGAGCTGCACGTTTTCCTGCTGCCCACTGATCTCGCGCGGGAACGGCAGCCACGCACGCAGCGTTTCGCCAGCGGGTACGGCATCGGCGCGAACGGTAAGGGTCTGCGTCACTTCCTCGCGCATGGGCAGCACGCTGCTGCTGCCCGTTCGTGCGGCCGCAGCGCGAATGGCGCGGTGGTGATCGTTCAATACTTCGTTGGGGCCGTCGTTGAACGGCGTTTGTTCCTTGCGCCGCGCGCGAGCCTCGGCACTCAGGCGGAACAGGTTGGCCGGTGCGCGGTTGAAGTAGAGCGTCCGGCCATCGATCACCTGCTTTTCCAGCAAACCCGCCGCGTCCCACCTCGCGAATTCGGCGTCGGTAAGGTCGGGGATCTGCTTTTGCAGGCGTGCCTTGGCGGCGGCGGTGTCGAGTTTGAAATCGAGCAGGATGCGGCGCATGCGTTCGCGCTGGAAGAGCAGGGTTTGCTGTTGTGCCGGTTCGAGACCGGGTTGGGCCAGGGCCGTGGTGATCGTCGCTTCGGCGTCCTTGAAGTGGCCGGTGTCGATCTGTTGGCTGGCGCGTGCAGCCGGCGTGCCGCGTGTTGGGGACGGGGGCAAGCTCCCATCGCGCGCAAGCGCGCTCCTACAGGGGGCCGAGGCGGCATTGGTCTCGCACGGCGCTTGCAGGAGCGCGCTTGCGCGCGATGCCCCTGGCGCCAGCACGAGGCAGGCGGCCAGGGCGTGGCAGGCAATGGATTTGCGAAGAGCCGCTTGCACCGTTCGGTATCCCCGTTGCACCGTGGTGGGTGGGTCGTGCGTCAGGGCTGTGTAACATGCTTGCAAACGCCGGTCAATAATTTATGCTGCCGACTAGTTCGTCAGGAATAGATAATTCCGAGACGCCGTGCGGCACCACCCTGGGAGGGGACGCGTGATCCAGTCGGTTTGGCCTTACCTGGCCGTGATGCTCCTTGCCGCCGGCTTCTGGCCGGCCATCGAAAGGCGTTTCGGCTGGAAGGTGTTCGAGATCCTTCCGCCCATCGTGCTCACCTACCTCACCGTCACCGCGCTCTCCGTGGCGGGGCTGTGGACGGCGTCGCCCGAGATCCACGAGGCGCAGGAGATGCTGGTGAAGCGCATGGTGCCGGCCCTGCTCTTCCTGCTCATGATCAACTGCGACCTGCGTGCCATCCTGGCGCTGGGACCGCGCGTGCTGGGTGTGTTCGCCTGCACCTCCATCAGCCTGTTCGCTGCGTTCGTGCTGGCCTTCCTGCTTTACCGTCACTGGATGCCGGGCAATGGCTGGATGCCGCTGGCTTCGCTGTCAGGCAGCTGGGTCGGCGGCACCGCCAACATGATCGCGGTGAAGCAGGCCATCGGCATGTCCGATACGTCACTGGCCACCACCCTGCTGACCGACGCGTTGTGCTACTCCATGTGGGTGGTGGTGCTGTTCGCCGTTGCCCGGCTGGCGCCGGCCTTTAACCGCTGGACGAAGGCGCGTTCCAGCGCCGACATGGCCGTCGCCGATACGGCGGTGCGCGCTCCCGCCACCGTCGATAGCGTGCTGCTGTGGCTCGGCCTGGCGCTGGCCGTCGCGGCCATCGCCACCTCGCTGGGGAACAGGCTGCCGGTCGGCAGCATGGTCTCCGCCACCACCTGGACCATCCTCATCGCGACATTCGCTGGCCTGTTCGCCGCGCACACGCCGCTGGCACGGCTACCCGGCGCACAGGCGGTTTCCAGCGCCATGCTCATTTCCGTCGTGGCCGTGCTCGCCTCGCAGAGCAGCTTCGCCGGCATTGCCGCTGCCCCGCTATACCTGCTGTGTGGCGTCACGGTCATTGCCTTGCACGCCATCTTCCTGTGCGGCTTCGCCCGCATATTCCACTTCGACCTGTACCTGTGCGGCATCTCCTCGCTGGCCCATATCGGCGGCGTGGCGGCCACCCCGGTGCTGGCCGCTACGTATTCGCGCTCGCTGGTACCGGTGGGCATCCTGCTTGCGCTGCTGGGTTATATCCTCGGTACGGGCTTCGGCCTGGTCGTCGCTTCCGTTCTTTCCGCGCTGGCTACCTGACATGGACCTTGGCATGACTACCCTTCGCCATACCCTGCTCGCGGCGGCGCTCGCCCTGGCGGTGGCCGGCAGCCCGCTGGCACGCGCCGCCGATGTACCGGCCACCCCGCCCCCATCGGGTGTGCTGGGTGTCACGGATGCCCAGCTGGATCCTTCGTTCTGGGTGTCGCGCCTGCCGGATGCGGACAAGGTCGTCCTGGATGCGCAGGCGATCGCCGCCCTCAACGACAAGGTCATGCGGCTGGATCCGTCCATGCACGATATCCGCCACCTGGGGGCGACACTGCCGCGTGACCAGGTGAAGGGCTGGATCACGAAGCTCACCAGCAAGCCCTCGAAGGCCTTGTATGACATGGAGGGCAAGGACGTACCTTCCGCCACGATCGACGCGATCATCGCCAATGCGGCGATCGATGCGATTCCCGCCAACGTCACCCCACGTTACGGCATGGCCGTGCGTCGCAGCGCCCTGCGCGGCTTCCCAAGCGACCTGCGCGTGTTCAGCCACGCGGGCGATACCGATATCGACCGCTTCCAGGAAAGCACACTGTTTCCCGGCGATCCGCTGGTGGTGGTGCAGATGAGCCGCGATGGTCAATGGGCGTTCGTGGCGAGCCCGCGCTATGCGGCGTGGATGCATGCGGCAGATATCGCGCACGGCGATGCGCAGGCGATCTTCGCCCATGTCGATGCCACGCCTTACCGCGTGATCACGGGCGCAAAGCCACAGACGGTATATACGCCCGAGGTTCCGGCGCTATCCGAGCTGCAGCTGGACATGGGTACGCGCGTACCGCTGGATACGACCCTGCCGCCCGATCAACCCGTGAACGGCCAGACCGCGTATACCGCGTGGACGCTCAGCCTGCCACTGCGTGGCAACGACGGATCGCTGTCGTTCCACCCCGCCCTGCTCCAGCGCAACCAGGATTCCGCCGCCGGTTACCTGCCGCTTACCCGGGCCAACATCATCCGCCAGGCGTTCAAGTTCCTTGGCGAGCGCTACGGATGGGGCCATGCGTACAACGGCAGGGATTGCAGCGGCTTCGTTTCCGATGTGTACCGCAGCATGGGCCTGCAGATGCCGCGGAACACGGGTGACCAGGCGAAGAGCCCTGGCCTCGACCATACCCTCTACACGGACAAGGATAGCCACGACGCCCGCGTGAAGGCGGCGATGGCGCTGCAACCTGGCGACCTCGTCTACATTCCCGGCCACGTGATGATGGTGATCGGCACCATCGAGGGCCAGCCGTACGTGATCCACGATGTGGGTGGCATGAGCTACCGCCAGGCCGATGGCAGCATGCGCCGGGTGAAGCTCAATGCCGTGTCCGTGACGCCGCTGCTCCCCATGATGTTCAACGACACGCAGACCTTTGTCGATCGCATGACCAGTATCGTGCGCATCCGCTAAACGCCGAACGACAGGATTTTATGAAGATCACGGATATCCGCTTCGGCATGCTGCGCGTGCCGCTGAAAACAGCCTTCAAGACCGCGCTGCGCACGGTGGAGGCCGTGGAAGACATCGTGGTGATGGTGCATACCGACGATGGCCGCATCGGTTACGGCGAAGCACCCGCCACCGCGGTGATCACCGGCGATACGCACGGCTCCATCATCGATGCCATCCGCCATTACATTGCCCCGCGCCTGATCGGCGAGGAGATCGCCGACCTCAACCGCATCACCCGGCTGATCCAGACCTCGATGGAACGCAACAGCAGCGCGAAGGCGGCCGTGGAGATCGCGGTGCACGACCTGTGGGGCCAGCTCTACAACGCGCCGCTGTACAAGCTGCTCGGTGGCGGCGACCCGGTCATCACCACCGATATCACCATCAGCGTCGACTACATCGACAAGATGGTGGCCGATTCGGTGTCCGCCGTGGAGCGCGGTTTCGAATCGCTGAAGATCAAGGTCGGCAAGGATATCGGCGTGGATATCGAGCGCGTGCGCGCCATCCATGCGGCCGTGGAAAACCGTGCCCTGCTGCGCCTGGATGCGAACCAGGGCTGGACGGCGAAGGAAGCGGTGTATGCGCTGCATGCCCTGGAAGATGCCGGCGTGCGCCTGGAACTGGTCGAGCAGCCGGTAAAGGCGCGCGACCTCGAAGGCATGCGCTACGTGACCGAGCGCGTGCACACGCCGGTCATGGCCGATGAAAGCGTGTTCGGCCCCATGGAGGTCATGGAGCTGATCCGCATGCGCGCCGCAGACATCATCAACATCAAGCTGATGAAGACCGGCGGCATTTCCAATGCCATCAAGATCGCGGACATCGCCGGCCTCTACGGCATCGAGTGCATGATCGGTTGCATGCTCGAATCGAGCATCAGCGTTGCCGCCGCCGTCCATGTGGCCGTGGCGAAATCCGATGTGATCACCAAGGTGGATCTCGACGGCCCGTCGCTGTGCGCCTACGATCCGGTCGATGGCGGGGTCACGTTCAACGAATCGGAAATTTCGATCACGGACGCCCCCGGCCTTGGCATCCGCGAAATCCGCGGCCTGGAAGCGCTCTAAAGGGAATCCGCTGGCATGTCGCCCCTGGTGAAAATCCGCTCCGAACGCGACCGCATGAGCGCGGTGGAGCGGCGCATCGCCGATTTCATCCTCGAGAACGCGCAGCTATTGCGCGATTACTCGTCGCAACAGCTTGCGAACGCGCTGGGCATCAGCCAGTCCAGCGTGGTGAAGTTCACCCAGAAGCTGGGCTTCCGCGGCTATCCGGACCTGAAATACTCGGTCGGCGAATCCATCGGCCGCAGTGATGACGATGACGCACCCATCGCGGAGCGCACCGGCGATGCCGTCGGCGCCGAGCTATGGGCCCGCAAGACGCAGGCCGAGGAAGCCACCCAGGCGATCAACACACCGGAAACGATGGCCGCGGTGGTCACGGCGATCGCCGGGGCGGGCAAGGTGTTCCTGATCGGCCTAGGCGAGGATGATCTGCAGGTACGCGCGTTCGCCATGCGCCTTTCGCTGCTGGGGATCACCGCCATCCGCCATGCCGATGTCGGCCGCATGGCGGCGCAGGTGGGCATGACCATGCCTGGCGACGTGCTGGTGGTGTTCTCCGAACATGGGCGCCACCCGGCACTGGCCAAGCTGGCCCGGTTCGTTCGCGAGCGGCGTGGAAAGGTCATCACGCTTACCCGCCATACCGCGAACCCGCTGCGCGCCATGGCGGATCTCCCGCTGGTCGTGGCCGCCCACGACGATGCCTCGTACGTGCAGGCACTCATCTACCAATCCACGGTGCAACACCTGGTAGACACCGTCTTTATCCACCTGTGCGAAGGCGACGACGACCGCCACCTGCGCCTGGTGGAAAACCTCGACCGTACCCAGCAATTGCTGGAACCCTAGCCCCACGGAGCCACCCATGGCCTTCCTGCCCCGGCTCGCCGGCCTGCTCGCCCTCTCGCTTACCGTATCCGCCAGCGCCTTCGAGGCACCGGCGTCGTGGTCCGTGTCGCGGCAGATGATCGTGGTCACCACCGGCGGCTGGAACGATATCCAGGGCACGCTGCGCACCTATACGCGTGAGGGTGGCACATGGAAGCAGGTGAGCGAGCCCGCACCCGTCGTGATCGGCAAGACCGGTAGCGCGTGGGGCGTTGGGCTTTCGCCACCGCAATCCAACGGGCCGCAGAAGCGCGAGGGCGATGGCCGCAGCCCCGCCGGCATCTTCCGCGTCGGCACCGCCTTCGGCTACGCCGAATCCAACCCGACCGCCCTGCCCTACAAGGGCCTGACGGCCTCTGACTACTGCGTGGACGTGGACGGTTCGCCTTACTACAACCAGCTCGTCGACGAAAAGAAAGTCGGCGAGAAGGCGGTGGCGGGCGCTACCGAGGCGATGCGCCGCGATATCCATTTCCAGGGCGACCACGCCTACCGCATCGGCTTCGTCATCGAGCACAACCCCGATGGAAAGAAGGGGGCCGGTAGCTGCATCTTCGCGCACCTGTGGAAGACCCCGACCTCGGGCACGGCCGGCTGTACCGCCATGGCCGACACCACGATGGAGCGGCTGCTGGCGTGGCTGGATCCGTCGAAGAAGCCCGTCGTCGTGCTGCTGCCCAAGGCCGAATACGCCCGACTGCGTGATGCATGGAACCTGCCCGCCCTATGAGCTCGTACGATGTCATCGTGATCGGCGCGGGGATCGCGGGCGCATCGGTCGCCTGGTTCCTCGCCCCGCACGCGCGGGTGCTCGTGCTCGAGCGCGAGGTGTTCGCCGGCATGCACACCACCGGCCGTTCGGCGGCGCACTTCAGCGAGACCTACGGCTCGGCGCAGGTGCGTGCGCTATCGCGCGCCACGCGTCCCTTCCTCGACAACCCGCCTGCGGGCTTCTCACACCACCCGATCCTGCACACCCGTGGCTCGATGGTCGTCGCGCGCGCAGAGCAGGAAGCGCAGCTGCGTGCGGACTTCGAGCTCATGCGTGCCAGCACGCCCAGCCTGGCGTGGTTCGATGGCGATGCGGTCCACGATGCCGTGCCCGTGCTTCGACGCAAGGCAGCCCACGCGGCCATCTGGGAGCCCGAGGCGGCGGATATCGACGTGAACGAATTGCACCAGGCGTTCCTGCGCGGGGCGAAAACACGCGGCGCCACCGTGCAACTGGATACCGACGTGCGCAGCCTCACCCGGGAAGCCGGCGGCTGGTGCATCAACGGCAGCCTCCAGGCGCCGATCGTCGTCAACGCCGCGGGGGCGTGGGCGGATGTGATCGCCAGCCTTGCTGGCGTCGCCCCCATCGGACTTGAACCACGTCGCCGCTCAGCCTTCCTGTTCGAACCGCCCGAGGGTATCGCCACGCAAGATTGGCCCTTCGTCGTCGATCTCGACGAGTCGTACTACTTCAAACCCGATGCCGGCCTGCTGCTCGGCTCCGCCGCCAACGCGGATCCCACCCACCCGCATGATGTGCAGCCGGAGGAATACGACATCGCGCTGGGCATCCACCAGATCGAAGAAGCCACCACCATGAGCATCCGCCGCCCGACCCGCACATGGGCCGGCCTGCGCAGCTTCGTGCCCGATGGCGACCTGGTCGGCGGCTTCGCGGCGGATGCACCCGGCTTCTTCTGGCTGGCGGCGCAAGGTGGCTATGGCATCCAGACCAGCGCGGCCATGGCCGAGGCCTGCGCGTCGATCATCCTCGGCCACGCCATGCCAGCGCATCTCGCCGACGCGGGCATCAGCGCGGGGATGCTTGCACCACGATGAGCATGTTTTGACCAGCGCAACGCAAGTGCTTGTCGCAACTTATGAGACGCGGGTTATCCACACTGTTATGCAGTTGATACCCACATGGGCTGTGGATATCAGCGATCGCGCGCACGCTCGCTCCTGCAGGTTCGTCTCACCTGGCAGTGGTCTTTTGTAGGAGCGAGCCTGCGCGCGATAGCCATCCGCGATGTGGTCACGAACTGACCACGATGACGCAAGTCGCTGTCTCAGTTCATGAGACGCGACTTATCCACACGGTTATGCAGGCGATACCCACACACCCTGTGGATATCGGCCGGCTTGCCCACCGCATGCTGGTCATGAAATAAGCAGTGCAATGCAAGTCGTTGTCGGCTAATGCCGAATGCGAGTTATGCACATGCTTATGCAGGGCGTATCCACATTCGCTGTGGATATCGCGGCATCACGGGCAAGCTCGCTCCTACAGGTGGTCTTCGCGTGCGGCTACCCGCGCGGTGGTCATGTACTGACCACGATGATGCAAGTGGTTGTTCTGTACCGCGCAACGCGACTTATCCACACGGTTATGCAGCCGGTATCCACACAAGCTGTGGATGCATCGCTTCGGCATTTCGTTCGAACTGCTACCGCTACTCAGCGGAAAACGAACGGCGCATGCGCCGGTACGCGATCGAAGCCAAAAAAAAGGCCCCGCCGAAGCGGGGCCCTTTCATCGTTTCGCCGAAGCGAACGGGGTATTACTTCATCAGACCGGCGAGGGTCTTGCCGAGGTCGGCCGGCGACTTCACCGTGGTGACGCCTGCCTTCTCGAGAGCCGCGAACTTGGCTTCCGCCGTGCCCTTGCCGCCCGAGATGATCGCACCGGCGTGGCCCATGCGCTTGCCCGGGGGAGCCGAGGCGCCCGCGATGAACGACACGACCGGCTTCTTGACGTACTGGCTGATGAACTCAGCCGCGTCTTCTTCCGCGCTGCCGCCGATTTCGCCGACCATGATGATGCCTTCGGTCTGCGGATCGTCCTGGAACAGCTTCAGGCAGTCGATGAAGTTCAGGCCGTTGATCGGGTCGCCACCGATACCGATGCAGGTGGACTGGCCGAGGCCTTCGTTCGTGGTCTGGAAGACCGCTTCGTACGTCAGGGTGCCCGAACGCGAAACGATACCGACCTTGCCCGGCTTGTGGATGTGGCCCGGCATGATGCCGATCTTGCACTCACCCGGGGTGATGACACCCGGGCAGTTCGGACCGACGAGCACGACATCCGGGTTCGACTTCAGCACGTTCTTCACGCGCATCATGTCGAGGACGGGGATGCCTTCGGTGATGGCCACGATGACCTTGATGCCGCTATCGATGGCTTCGAGGATCGAATCGGCAGCGAACGGAGGCGGCACGAAGATGACCGAGGCATCGGCCTTGGTCTGGTCGACAGCCTGGCGCACGGTGTTGAACACCGGCAGGCCAATGTGCTCGGAACCACCCTTGCCCGGGGTCACGCCACCCACGACCTGGGTACCGTAATCGAGAGCCTGCTGGGCGTGGAACGTGCCCTGCTGGCCGGTAAAGCCCTGGACGAGGACCTTGGTGTTCTTGTTGATCAGGACGCTCATGTTACTTCGCTCCTCAGGCCGCTGCGGCCACGGCCTTCTGGGCCGCATCGTTGAGATCGTCGGCCGGCGTGATCGCCAGGCCCGAGTTGGCCAGGAGCTCACGGCCCTGGTCGACGTTGGTGCCCTGCAGGCGGACGATCACGGGGATCTTCAGGCCCACTTCCTTCACCGCGGCGATGATGCCTTCGGCGATGAGGTCGCAACGCACGATGCCGCCGAAGATGTTGACCAGGATGGCCTTCACCTTGTCCGACGAGAGGATGAGCTTGAACGCCTCGGTGACGCGCTCCTTGGTCGCACCGCCGCCCACGTCGAGGAAGTTGGCCGGCTCGCCGCCTGCCAGCTTGATCACGTCCATGGTGGCCATGGCCAGGCCTGCGCCGTTCACCATGCAACCGATGGTGCCGTCCATCGTGACGTAGTTGAGGTTGTGCTGCACGGCAGCTGCCTCAGCCGCGTCTTCCTGGGTCAGGTCGCGCATGGCGGCCAGGTCCGGGTGACGGAACTCGGCGTTGTCGTCGGAGTTGACCTTGCCATCGAGCGCGGCGAGGTTGCCGTCGGCGAGGATGGCGAGCGGGTTCAGCTCGACCAGGGCCAGGTCCTTCTCGTTGAACAGCTTGTACAGGCCAAGCATGATCTTGACGAGCTGGTTCACCTGCTTGCCTTCCAGGTCCATCTTGAACGCGAGTTCACGCGCCTGGTACGGCTGGAGGCCTTCGACGTAATCCACCACGAGGGTGTGGATGTCTTCCGGCGTGTCGTGGGCGACCTGCTCGATATCGACGCCGCCGTGCTTGGAGGCGATGAACGAGATGGCCTTGGTGTCACGATCGGTGAGGATCGACAGGTAGAGTTCCTTCGCGATGTCGGTCGCGTCGGTCACCAGCACCAGGTTCACCGGCAGCGCGCGGCCAGCCGACTGGTACGTTTCCATGTTGGTGCCGAGCATGCCCTTGGCGGCGGCGCGGACATCGTCCAGGCTGCGGCAGAACTTGACGCCACCGGCCTTGCCGCGACCACCGGCATGGATCTGGGCCTTGACCATCCACTGCGAACCACCAAGGTGCTTGGCGGCGTCGACAGCGGCATCGGGAGAGTTGGCAACCTTGCCCGGGGGCACGGCGATGCCGTACTTCGCGAACAGTTCTTTGGCCTGGTACTCGTGGAAATTCATTCGATACCTCGAGCGAACGGAGAAAAGCGAGTGAACACGCAAAGGCCGCTGGCGGCCCCTACGGGGATGGGGGATAACACGCGAACTACGCAAAACCGGCGCAATACGGCCAAGTATTTTCGCGGATGGCGCCCCCAAAGGAAAGGGGCCGCCACGGCAGCCCCTGCCGCTGCCGCGTGTTGCCGTGTATCAGGGGCGCCCTATACTGGCTGTCATCCCAGGCCCCCGGGGCCGCCTGGCGGAGAGCCAAAACCGTGTCCACGCCCGTGCCGACGATGACCACCACCGCCCGGGCAAACCAGGCCACGGCTCGCCACGAACTGTTCTTTTTCAACTACTTCCGGCTGGGCCAGGCGGCGGTCTATGCCGCCGTGGCGTTCCGTCCGGAGCACATGGCGTGGCCCACCCTGCCCGACCCCCTGCTGGCCCGGGTCATGGCCCTGGCCTACATGCTGGCCGCCCTGGTCATGGTCGCCCGCACCCGGCCCCTGCTCCACCGGCCGGTCCTGGTCGTCTCCGTCGGGCTGACCCTGGACATTGCCGCCGCGCTGCTGGCCCTGATCCTGATGCACGACGTGCGCATGGGCGTGGCCATGATGCTGGCGGTGAACATCGCCACGGGCGCCCTCCTGCTGCCCCTGCGGCTCTCCATGTTCTTCGCGGCGCTGGCCACCCTGTGCATGCTGGGCCACTCCCTGTTCGACGTGGACCAGCCCGGTGCTTCGGACAGGGAGGTGGTGGAATACGGCCTGTTCGGCGTGGCTTATTTCGCCTGCGCCTCGCTCTGCTACGTGCTGGGCCGGAATATCCGCGCCTCGGAGGCCCTGGCCGAACAGCGCGGCATCGACCTGGCCAACCTCTCCCAGGTGAACGAGCTGATCATCCGCCGCATGAAAACCGGCGTGCTGCTGGTGGACGAGGGCAACCGCATCCACCAGTTGAACGAATCGGCGTGGATGCTGATGGGCAACCCCTCGGCCGAGCAGCGCGACCTGGGCTCGCTGGCCCCGGAGCTGTCGCGGCGCCTGTACCACTGGCGTGCCTCGGGCAAGCTGGATGAGAGCGCCACCATGCTGGCCGATGGCACGCCCGAGGTCGTCCCGCGCTTTTCCCGCCTGGCGCCCAACGACGACTCCCACGTGCTGATCTTCCTGGACGACACCTCGCTGGTATCGCGCCGCGCGGAAGAACTCACGCTGAGCTCGCTGGGCCGGCTCTCGGCCTCCATCGCCCATGAGATCCGCAACCCGCTCGCAGCTATCCACTATTCCGCCCAGCTACTGGCCGAATCCACCGACCTGGCCGATACCGACCTGCGCATGGTCGAGATCATCAATAACCACTGCTCGCGCCTCAACGAGATCATCGAGAACATCCTGCAGCTGTCCCGCCGCGAGCGCTCGCGCCCGGAGACGCTGGACCTGAGCCGCTGGGTGCATGATTTCGTCACCGAGTACCGCCAGGGCAACGACCTGGGCGCCGATGTGCTGCGCGCCGTCTCCGGGTCGGAGCCCGTGGCCGCCGTGGCCGATCCGCAGCACCTGCAGCAGGTGGTGTGGAACCTGGTGCAGAACGCCCTTCGCTATGGGCGCATGCCCAGCGAGCCCGCCCGGGTCATGGTCGTCGCACGCCATTCCGAGGCCGGCATCCCCATCCTCGAGGTGATCGACCGCGGCCCCGGCATCCCGCCCAAGGTGGCCGCACAGATCTTCGAGCCGTTCTTCACCACCCACGAGTACGGCACCGGGTTGGGCCTGTACCTGGCCCGGCAGATGACCGAAGCCAACCAGGCCGCACTGGAATACGTGCGCGTGGCCGGCGGCGGCAGTTGCTTCCGGATCAGCCTGACCCCGCCCGCCCGAAACCCCGCCGTAGCGCCGATCGCGGCCCGCGCATGATCATTGCGCTTTGCCTGCGGGCCCCGGCCGGTTACATTTGGAACATTCACCGAAACTTTCGGACCCGATGAGCAAGCAGACTGTCCTGGTCATCGACGACGAGCGGGACATCCGCGAGTTGTTGACCATCACTCTCGGTCGAATGGAACTCGACGTCGACGCCGTGGGGAGCGTCAGCGAGGCGCGGAACGCCCTGGCCAACCGCCGTTACGACCTGTGTTTCACCGACATGCGGCTGCCCGATGGCAGTGGCCAGGAGATCATTGAGCTGATCTCGGCCACGTACCCCGACATGCCGGTGGCCATGATCACCGCCTATGGCAACGTGGATGCGGCCGTGAACGCCCTGAAAGCGGGCGCGTTCGATTTCGTCTCCAAGCCGGTGGATATCCACCTGCTGCGCCGCCTGGTGAAGACGGCCCTGCGCCTTTCCGAGGAACGCCGCAGCGAAGCCGGGGCCAAGGCCGCCCCGGGCGCCGACCGCCTGATCGGCGATTCGCCGGTCATGGTCGAGGTGCGCGGCAAGATCGCCAAACTGGCCCGCAACCAGGCCCCGGTCTATATCGCCGGCGAATCCGGCGTGGGCAAGGAACTGGTGGCCCGGCTCATCCACGAACTGGGCCCACGCGCCACGGGCACCTTCGTGCCGGTGAACTGCGGTGCCATTCCCTCGGAACTGATGGAAAGCGAGTTCTTCGGCCACCGCAAGGGCAGCTTCACCGGTGCCCATGCCGACAAGGAAGGCCTGTTCCAGGCCGCTCATGGCGGCACGCTGTTCCTCGATGAAGTCGCCGAGCTGCCCCTGCACATGCAGGTGAAGCTGCTGCGCGCCATCCAGGAAAAGGCCGTGCGCCCCATCGGCGGCCGCGACGAAATTCCCGTGGACGTGCGCATCCTGTCCGCCACGCACAAGAACCTCGCCGCGCTGGTCGAGCAGGGCCAGTTCCGCCAGGATCTGTTCTACCGCATCAACGTGATCGAGCTGCGCGTGCCGCCGCTGCGGGAACGCCGCGGTGACGTGCCGCGCCTGGCCGATTTCATCCTGCGCCAGCTCGCCGTGGAATCCGGCGGCGCACCGGGCAAGCTCAAGCCTGATGCGCTGGCCGCCCTGGAGGCCTACCAATTCCCGGGCAACGTACGCGAGCTGGAGAACATCCTCGAACGCGCCATGGCCATGTGCGAAGGCGACACGATCGAGGCCGATGACCTGATGCTGCCGCAGCGTACGGCCATGCCGGGCGATGTGGCACCTGCCGCCATCGGCGCACCGGTGCCCGTTGCCGGCGTGCCGGCGGGCTCGCCCGCACCGCGCAACCCTGCGGCGGATGGTTCGCTCGAGGACTACATCACCAACATCGAGCGCGACACGATCATCAAGGCCCTGGAAGAGTCCCGCTACAACAAGACCGCCACCGCCAAGAAGCTCGGCATCACCTTCCGCGCGCTGCGCTACAAGCTGAAGAAGCTCGGCATCGACTGATGCCAATCATCACGGGTGCGACTCCAATGTAGGAGCGCACCCTGTGCGCGACATCTTTCGCGACAACCTACGCCATCTTCTTCAACACCCGCCGCGCCACCCACCACCCGTGCGCACGCCTGCCAGCCACCCACGCGCCCCAGTAGAGCGCACAAGCCGCTGCCGCATTTGCCCACAGCTGCCAATGCAGGCCCCAGCTCCTGACCATCTCAACATCCTGCGCAGGAAAACTCCCTAGGGATGTGTAGAACAACGGGAACATCCACACCGCTCGCAACGCATCGAAGAACCACGCGTCGACGCAAGGCAGGTCATAGCAGCTGGTCTGCACCCCAAGGATCGCCACGGCACCCAGGCAGTGGCCAAGCCATGCACCCACGAAGATGGCGCCGCGCGTCTTCCACGCCATCGCCACCCGTATCGATTCCGGATTCCACGTCATCCCACGCCCACCCTTTGCCCGTTGAACCTGCGCCTGCAGGAACGGAAAGGTTAATCAGCGGGTTCGGCGGAAAGATATGGAAGGATTCTGAAAAATCGGTCGGATTTAAGCCCACCTGGCGCAGGCGGCACTCGCCAACGCTGCACCCGGCCAAAGGAATCAGAGCGCGTTGTAGTGAGATACCGAGGCTTCGAGTAAAGCGACAAGGTCGGCTCCCTGATAACGAACGCCTTGCTTCTGAAAGATCCCGTCGCCCATCACAATCTCAAAAGGACCGCCGCTTGCCGCCGCATCAATCCGGATCGCGATGTAGCACCCGGATCTGGCCACACGGTCGATCATCGCTAAAAGGTCTGCGAGGCGAACTATGCTTGGCTCGTCTTGGCCAGGGGCCGAAGCAGGATCAGTGGGGAACACCTCGCGCAATATCAGCGACAAGTCCGCCCCGTCAAATCGCCGCGTCGCCTCATAATCGGGAAAGGCATCAATGCCAACCGTATAGATCTTGCCGTTCTCGCGCAGACCGTCGAATTTGATCAGAACCGGAAACGTCGTGAGTGCGTACGCTACTGCCCTACCAAATAGCCATGCAATCTCACGCCAGCTTTTGCCCTGGCCGCACTGACAATTCATTCATACGTCCTCGGTGGCGACCCATTCGAAGGTGTCAGTGACCTTGAAGTCGCCCCGCCGCTTCTGGCGCGGAATGCAGAACGTCGATCAGCCGGATCGCAATGCCCGCCAGCATCCAATATCTCAATCGCCGCCCCCTTCCCCCTGGCAAAGATATCGATCGCATGTACCGGCGAATGCCGGCTGCGAGAACTTAAGGTGCTGACGGATTCCGTGTCAATGGCCCATAAATACAAGACCGAACGCGCCATGGCAAAAGTTACGATATGCTGGGGATCACCCCGCGTCGAATGCCAGTGACCTGCAAAGGCCCTCGTGATGGTTGTCGGCGCAGGGCATCGCAAGCATCGCCCGGCCCACAAATGCCTAACCAAGGAGAGGAAGCATGACGCGAGCCGGAAAGTTCTCTATCGCTATCAACACCGCTTGCTTTGGGCTGGTTGCCTGGCTGTCATCCAACACCTGGGCACCCGAAGGGGCTGAGAGCATGACGCCGGCCGGGTTTGACGTCATGCTTTGGGTGCTTGTTGCGTTACCGCTAACTGCCGTAGCACTAGTGACCAACATCATTTGGTTCGTGCGCTTCATACGCAACAGGCGGCGCAGTGTCACCACGCATATGGGCCAGGAAGGAGCCTGCCTCCTCCTCATCGGCATGGCCTGGGGAGTCCTTGTAGTCGTTGACCACGTCTGCGGCTATCGCGGTTCACTCTGAATAACGCTACCAAACCTACCTTGCCAGTGGCGTCGCCTGGAGCAAATAGATAAACGCCGCGAAGGCGATCAGCGAAACGATCATCAGGCAACGCGCCCGCAGGATCGCACTGCGAGTCTCGTCCGTGTCAGGGATGACCGCTCCCCCCGTCAGATAGACCTTCAGCAGAAGTGATCGGTCAGAGCGTGAAAAGATAGTCCCTTCGACGCGCTTTCCATTGATCGTTCCGGCATTCCTGCCAAGCCTTCTGACGAATGCCGCGGTGCTCGCGAGATAGGCGCCATTTGACGCTACGACGACAAGGAAAGCCAGGAGCAAGAGCACCCTTCACCTCAATCGTTGCCGTCATTCGTAGCTACATAGCGCACACCGTCGATCGCTGCAATACTGTCGGCTTCCAAATCCTCGAGTTCCCACAGCAAACTTACATCTACCCTTACCCCAGGGTGGCGTGGTGCGCATCGTTGGCGATGGAGGGCTGGATCGACTTCGCGTAGGCCCCGTACCAAGCGCAATGAGGGATGGTCGTGCCATTTCAAAGCATTGAGGACGAAGTCCTCGCATCGCTGCAGGATTACCTGGAATCAGGCCGGCTGGCGGTTATGGGAAAAGCCGATCCCGTGTTCGAAGCGCTTGGCGCGGCTTTCCCCGTCCCGATCAACCGTATCGCTTTCTGGGACATCCCTGGCCACATGAAGGGCGGCGGCGATCGCGGGCCTGACGTTCAACAGGCGTTTGCCGCCTTTGTCCGTGGCATCGTCCAGCGCGATGGACTCGGCGGCGAGATCGTTGCGATAGGCGATAACTTCGTCAACGTCGCGATACGTGGGAACATCGAGGACGTGCTTGAGGCCATGCCCATGATCGCCGCTTTTCCGCAGCACACGTATCTCTGCCCGTTCCCCAATCCGAGCTGGTGTGCGAGCCTGACGTTTGAGGGCGATTTTTATTTTGCTTATGCGCCCACTGAGATAAGGACCGTGCCCTAAAGGTGAATTCAGGGTTCGCCATTGGATGGACTGACGCGGGACCGATCGCGCGCTTGCGCGCGATGCAGGTTACGAGGCGTTGATGCTTGCCTGGCTGGCTTCCAGCGCCTCGCGCACCTTCTTCAGCAACGCCCGTGACTGGATGGGCTTGTCGATGAGGTAGAGGTGCTTGATGTCGGGCAGCTCATCGAGGTTGGGCGGTGAACTGGGGCGAGCGAGGAGCAGCACCGCGCCCTTGTAACCGTGTTCGAGCAGTGCGGCGAGCGTGCGCACGCCGGTGAACAGGTTCATGTCCGCGTCCATCACCACGAGGTCGGGCACGCCGTGGGCTTCGATCCACTGCAGCGCGGCCGTGCCGCTTTGGCTCGCGCCGGCCTGGTAGCCGTAAGTGTCCAGGGTGTCGGTCAACAGCGATAGCTGTACCGCCTCTTCGACCACTACCAGCACGCGCTCGGCCTCGCCCTGCAGGTAGGGCTCGAGTACCGGCATCTCGCCCAGGTCACTCTCTTCCACGCCCAAGGGCAGGTACAGGTGGAACTCGGTGCCCTCCCCCAGCTTGCTCCGCACGCGCATCAAGCCACCGTGGCTCGCGACGATGCGCTTGCACGAAAGCAGGCCCAGGCCCGTGCCGGATTCCTTGGTGGTGAAGAACGGCTCGAACAGTCGTTGCAGCACTTCCGGCGACATGCCCGCGCCGGAATCGATCACCGAAAGCTTGAGGTAACGGCCGGGCGTGCGGCTTTCATCCTCACTGAAGAAATCATCGGCCAGGGTGACCTGCGACGTCTCGATGCGCAGGCTGCCACCTTCGGGCATGGCCTGGATCGCGTTGAGGGTCAGGTTCAACAGGCACTGTTGCAGTTCGGTGTGGTTACCCTCGAACGCCACATCAGGGTCGTAAACATCCACCTGCATCTGGATCGTGCGCGGCACGCTGCCCTGTAGCAAAAGCTTCAACGCATCAGTCAGCGCCCCCAGCTTCACTTGCTCGGCACGGCGCGCGCCACGCGCGAACGAAAGCATCGACGAGACCATCTCCAGGCCGCGGCGACCGCAATCGCGCACCAGGGCGCCAAGGCGGGCCAGGCGCGGGTCGTCCGCGTAGTCTTCCAGCGTATCGCCGGCCAGCAGCAACGGCTGCAGCAGGTTGCGCAGGTCGTGCGACAACCCACCCGCCAGCAACGCCAGGCTCTCGAAGCGCTGCGCACGGATCAGTTCCTGCTCTGCGCGCGCACGCGCCTTCAACTCTTCGGCTTCGCGCAGCGCACGGCGCACGGCCGATGCCAGGCGCGCGGTGTTCTGTTTCAGGATGTAATCGGTCGCACCACTGCGCAGCGCTTCGATCGCTGCTTCTTCACCCAGCGTCGCCGAGATGAAAATAAAGGGCAGATCGATGGACCGGGCACGCAGGATCTGCAGCGCACGCTCGCCACTGAAGTGCGGCATGCTCAGGTCAGAGAGGACGATATCGGGGCGGAACTCGTCCAGCGCCGCGACATACGCGGGCTCGTCGTCGACCAGCCGCACCTCGTACTCGAGGCCGTCGTCGTCCAGCTCCGACAACACCAGCTCCGCATCGAGTTCACTATCCTCGACCTGCAGGATCCGGACCTTCTCGCTCTGCGCGTTCATGCGTGCGTACCGCCCCTTACTCGCCGCCTGGGCGTTGATTGAGCACTGCCCAGAAGTGGCCGAGCGTCTGCACGGCCGTGAAGAATTGCTGCGCGTCCACCGGCTTGAGCACGTAGGCGTTCACGCCCAGGTCCCAGCTGCGGGCCAGGTCGCTTTCCTCGCGTGAGGAGGAAAGGATCACCACCGGCGTGCGCTTCCAGCGCTCGTCGCTGCGCAGTTCCTTCAACACTTCCAGGCCATCCTTACGCGGCATCTTGATGTCGAGAAGGATCACGGCCGGATCCTGTTCCTGCCGATCGGCATAGCGGCCGCGGCGGTTCAGCCAATCCATGCAATCCACGCCGTCCTCCACGTGCACGACGGGGTTGGCGAGGTTCGCCTTGATCAGCGCCTCGGTCGCCATTTCGGCATCGAACGGGGAATCCTCGACAAGGAGGATGGTGCGAAGATCGGTATCGTTCATGAGTCACCCAGGCGTGCGCCCGGCATATCGGACGCTGGCAGTGAAAAGTGGAAGGTGGCACCGCGGTCGGTCTCGCCCTCGGCCCACGTGCGGCCGCCATGGCGGGCGATGATGCGCCGCACGTTGGCAAGGCCAATGCCGTTGCCGGGGAATTCCGAAGCGCGGTGCAGGCGCTGGAACACGCCGAACAGTTTGCTTGCGTATTGCATGTCGAAACCGGCGCCGTTGTCGCGCACGGCAAACTCGTAGTCACCGGTACTGGTTCGCTCGACGTCGATGGAAACCCGGCCGACCTCACGATTGGCCGTGTACTTCACCGCGTTGCCCAACAGGTTCTGCCACACCGTGCGCAGCATGTTTTCATCGCCAATGACGATGGGCAGCGGTGCGATGGTCCACTCGATGCGGCGATCGCGGGCATCGGTTTCCACCAGCGCACGTGCCTCATCCACCAGCGATTGCATATCCACCGGCTGCAGGCGCAGCGCGCCGCGGCCCAGGCGTGAGAACACCAGCAGGTCATCGATGAGCTGGGCCATGCGCTTCGACGAGCTGCTGATCACATCGATGTAGTGACGCACGCGGTCGTCCGCCTGGTCACCCAGATGCGCCTCGAGCTTGCCGGCAAAGCCTGAGATGTGCCGCAGCGGGGCGCGCAAGTCGTGCGAGACCGAATAGCTGAAAGCCTCCAGCTCGCGATTCACATCCGAGACCTGCTCCACCTTGCCCTCGAGCTGGCGGTTCAGTTCGGTCACTTTCTGCTCGACCAGGGCGCGCGCCGTGATATCGCTCACCGTGATGAGGACGGCTGGGCTATCGGTATCGGGCAGCGCGATGCGCCGCGCATTGATCACCACGAAGCGGTCGATGCCATCGACAGTGCGCTGGGTGAGTTCGTAATCCCATAGCTCGCGATCGCGTGCCACCACATCATTCAGCCGTTGCAACAGCGCCATGTCATCCCAGGCGCCGTTGCCGATCGAGCGCAGCGGCATGTGTGCCTGCTCGTCATCGGTGTCGTAGCCATAGAGCTCGGCGAACGCCGCATTGACCAACAGCGTGCGCAGCTCGCCATCGAGCATGACGATGGGCTCGCGTACGGCCTGGACGATGAGCTGCGACCGCTTCACCGCTTCCGCTTCGCGCGTTTCGGCGGCCAGGCGGATCGAAATCTGCCGTTCGGAGACCACGACCACGATAACCAGCAGCGCGATCTGCGCCAGCGCGGCCACGCCAAGCACCACGCGGTTATCGGTAGCGGTGCCGCGCGCGTTCGCGCGGCGCTCTTCCTGCAGCTTCGATTCTTCGGCCAGGATATCGACCACCCGCTCGCGGAACGGGAACATCTGCCGGGCGTCTTCCATGATGGCGAAGGCCCCTGCGCGATCGCCCGCGCGGATCCGCTCAAGGGCTTCCTTGGTCAGCTTCAACCGGCCGTTAGCGACGGATTCCAGGCCGCCAATACGGGCCACCTGGTCGGGGTTATCGGCGACGGTTTCGCGCAGGCTCGCCAGGATGGCGGGCAGCCGGGTCTCCGGCATGAGCGCGCGTTCTTCCAGGTCCTTGTCCAGCGTACCGCCGGCGGCCAGCGTATACACGGCGGCTTCGCTGCTACGCAGGATCGCATCGGCCCGGTAGATGCTGGCCTTGATATCGGCGGTATGGGTCACCCAATCGCGCGAGCTCAGTGCCTGCTCGGAACTGGAGCGCGTGATGAAGTAAGGCAAAGCGACGCTGACCAGCACCGCGGCTAACAAGCCGACGATGCGCCAGCGCACTCCAACGCGTTTGATCATGCCTTCGTCATCCCCACGACGACTCCTGCCTGGTGTGAAAAGGCATTGTAATCGCTGCGCCAATACCTGAGGTCAAAGGCGGTATTGGCGCCACGGGGCCGTGAAGGCCCCGTGACGGGGGGATGGCTTGACGCTTAGTGACCGGACGTGCTCATCGAGTACGGCGCAGCGTCCGCCCCGGTACCCCACTTCGACGGCTCCGCCTGCATGCTGAAGTGCAGCTCACCACCAGCGGTCAGCTCCTCGTGCGTGACCCACGTGCGGGCCAGCTCCTTGCCATTGAGCGTGACCTTGCCTACATACGGGTGCTTGGCATCCAGGTGGTCGGTCGACACGGTGAAGCGCTTGCCGTTCTGCAGGTTCAGCGTGGCCTTCTCCACGAACGGGCGGCCGATCACGTACTGGCTACTGCCCGGGGCCACCGGGTAGAAGCCGAGCGAGCTGAACACGTACCAGGCGGACATCTGGCCGAGGTCGTCGTTACCCACCAGGCCCGTGGGGGTCGGCGTGTACTGGGTCTTCATGATCTGGGTCAGGCGCTCCTGGGTCTTCCAGGGCTGGCCGGCGTAATCGTACAGGTAGGCCACGTGGTGGCTCGGCTCATTGCCGTGGGCGTACCAGCCGATCAGGCCGGTGATGTCTTCCACGTGCGCGAACGACTTGGGATCCACCTTGGCATCGAACACCGAGTCCAGCTTCTTCACGAAGGCGTCGTTGCCGCCCAGGGTCTGGATCAGCGCGGCCACGTCCTGCGGCACGTACCACGAGTACTGCCACGCGTTGCCTTCGGTGTAATCGCTGCCATAAGCGGCCGAGGACGGATCGAACGGCTCGCGGTAGCTGCCATCGGCCTTGCGGGCACGCAGGAAGCCGGTCTTCGCATCGAAGCTGTTCTTCCAGTTGCCGGCGCGCTTCATGAAGGTCGCGGCCACATCGTCCTTGCCCATGGCTTTGGCCGCCTGGGCCAGCGACCAGTCGTCGAACGCGTATTCCACGGTCTTCGAGGCCGCTTCCGGCTGGTGATCGATCGGCACATAGCCGATCTTCATGTAGTCATCCAGGCCGCCGTACGGGCCGTAGGTGGCACTGGCCACCATGGCTTCCAGGGCCTTGCCGCCGTCGTAGCCGCGGATGCCCTTGACGTAGGCATCGGCGATGACCGGCACGGCGTGGTAGCCGATCATGCACCACGTCTCCATGCCGCCATACGCCCACACCGGCAGGATGCCGAACGGGCTGGCCTCGCGGGCCGCGATCAGCGAGCTGACGAAATCGTTGCTCTTGTTCGGCTCCAGCAGGGTCATGAGCGGCTGCTGGGCGCGGTACACGTCCCACAGCGACCAGGTGGAATAGAAGTCGAAGCCCTTGGCGTCGTGCACCTGGTTATCCGGGCCACGGTACTGGCCGTTCACGTCCATGCTGAGCGTGGGCGAGAGCATGGCGTGGTACAGCGCGGTGTAGAAGGTCTTGCGGGTTTCGGCCGGGGCCTGCAGGTCGACCACCGAGAGGGTCTTTTCCCACAGCTGGCGGGCATCGGCGCGGCGGGCGTCAAAGTCGAAGCCGGCGCCATCCTTGTCCAGGTTGGCGATGGCGTTGTCTTCGCTCACCGTCGAGATGGCCACCTTGGCAATCAGCGGCTTATCGAGGTTGCCGAAGTCGAACACGCCCTCGAGCGCGCGGCCGCTGATGCCATCCACGTCATCGTTGCGGTTACCCGGGCCGCCAAAGCCGCGATAGACGATCTTTTCCTCGCGGTTCTTCAGCTCGCGCGAGGTCATGGGCTGGTTGAAGCGCATGGCGAAGAACAGCTGGCGGCCCGGCGCCCAGCCGCGGGTTTCGCGGCCGCCGGTCACCGTGCCATCGGGGCGCACGCGCAGGCTGGACCACAACACCTTGCCTTCGTAGTCGTAAATGCTGGGGCGCAGGTCGAGCAGCACGTGGGCCGGCTTGCCCTTGGGGAAGGTGTAGCGGTGGAAGCCCACGCGCGCATTTGCCGTCAGTTCGGCGCGAACGTCGTAGTCGCTGAGGGTAACCGCGTAGTAACCTGCCTCGGCCTTTTCGCTCGCATGGGAGAACCGCGAGCGATAGCCGCTGCCGGGCTGGTCGGGGGAGCCAGGGTCCAGCTTCACATCGCCGGCGATGGGCATGACCAGTACATCGCCCAGGTCGGAGTGGCCGCTGCCGGAGAAGTGCGTATGCGAGAAACCCAGGATGCTCGAGTCGCCGTACTGGTAGCCGGCAGCCCACTTATAGGCGTGCTTGAAGTCCGGCATGGCCGTATCGGGGGAGAGCTGCACCATGCCGAACGGCACCGTGGCGCCGGGGAAGGTATGGCCATCGCCGCCCGTACCGATCATCGGATCCACCGCCGACCAGGCGCTGGAGCCCTTGTCAGCCGTGGCCGCCATGGCCAGGGCAGGCAGGGCAAGAGACAGGGCGGCGGCCAGCAGGCCGCGGCGCAGGCGCGTGGAACTCGACATCGGAATCTCCCCGGGGATGGACTGAAAGCACGTCCCGATCATTTGGATCGTGACAAACACGTCGAACGTAGCAAAGATAGCGCAGCCACGCATGTTGCAGTGCGTGATGTATCCCTTGGCTTATCGCGCGATGATCGCGCGGTTTAGATCGTTTGAAGGAGTCACGATGGCGAGGACAACCCCGCAGCGCCGCAAGGTAACGCTGGCCGACATCGCCCAGGGTTGCGATGTCTCGCGGGCCACCGTTTCACTGGTGCTGCGCGGCAGCCCCCTGGTGAACTCGGCCACCCGGGCCCGGGTGGAGGCCGAACTCAAGCGCCAAGGCTACGTCTATAACCGGGCGGCCGCCAACCTGCGCCGGCGTACCTCCTCGAGCATCGGCCTGGTCATCAACGACCTGGGCAACCCCTTCTTCGCCGAATTCGCCGCCGGGGCCGACGAAACCCTGGCCAGCGCCGGGTACGTCACCCTGCTGGGCAACACCGGCGAATCGCCCGAGCGCCAGCAGGCGGTGCTCAACTCCATGATCGAGCACGGCCCCGCCGGCATCATCCTTTCCCCGGCCGAAGGCAGCGATGGCGAACGGGTGCTCAGCGCGGTGGGCATGCATACCCCGCTGCTGGTGTTCAACCGCGAGCTGCCCGATGACGAAGGCACCCATCGCTGGGACACCCTGGAGATGGATAACGAGCACGGTGCGCGCCTCGCCACGCAGCACCTGATCGAGCTGGGCCACCAGCGCATCGCCTTCTTCGGCGGCCACCGCGATTCCAGCTCGGTGGAACAGCGCCGCCGCGGCTACGCCAACGCCATGAAGGAAGCCGGCCTGAAGGTCGACCCGGCATGGCTCATCGAAAGCGCCCCCACCCGCCTTGAGGCCGCACGGCAGACCGGTGCGCTGTTCGCGCGCGACCCCGCGCCGACGGCGGCGGTTTGCTACAACGATGCCGTGGCGCTTGGGCTTATGCTTGGCCTGACCAAACGGGGCCGGCGGCCGGGCGAAGATTTCGCCCTCACCGGCTTCGATGACGTCGCCGAAGCCTCGGTGTGCGTCCCGCCCCTCACCACCGTCGCGGTGGATCCGCGCGGCCTGGGCCGGCGCAGTGCCGAACTCATTCTGGAAAGACTTCGCAATCCCGAGACGGACACAGCCTATACGATCGCGCCCGTGCGGCTCGTCGTACGCGAAAGCAGCTGCGCCCCGTCCTCCCCCTAACCAAACCAATGGAGCGCCCCATGGCCACCGGTTCCACGCCATTGCCCAATTCGTCGTCCGCCGCGTCGACCCCGGGCGACACCCGTTACACGTATTTCCCGCTCGCCCTGGGCGTGATGACCACGATCTTTTTCATGTGGGGCTTCATCACCTGCCTTAACGACATCCTGATCCCGCACCTCAAGGCGGTGTTCGAGCTGAACTATGCGCAGGCGCTGCTCATCCAGTTCACCTTCTTCGGCGCGTACTTCATCATGTCGCTGCCCGCCGGCAAGCTGGTGAACGCCCTGGGCTACAAGAAGGGCATCGTCGCCGGCCTGATCATCACCGGTATCGGCGCTGCGCTGTTCTGGCCGGCCGCTGGCCTGCGCGTGTATGAGTTCTTCCTCGGCGCGCTGTTCATCCTGGCCACGGGTATCACCGTGCTGCAGGTCGCCGCCAACCCGTACGTCGCCCTGCTGGGCCCCGAGAAGACCGCCTCCAGCCGTCTTACCCTCGCCCAGGCGCTCAATTCGTTCGGTACCTTCCTCGCCCCGTTCTTCGGCGGCGTGCTGATCCTGTCGAACGAAGTGAAGTCCAGCGCCGACGTGGCCAAGCTTTCGGCCGCCGAGCAGGTCACCTACCGCGCGCACGAAGCCGCCTCTGTGCAGGGCCCGTACATCGGCCTGGCCGTGGTGCTGGTGCTGCTCGCCATCGGCGTGTACCTGTTCAACCTGCCGAAGCTGGAAGAAACCACCGAGAAGGCCGATGAAGGCCAGCACTCGCTGATGGATGCCCTGAAGACCCCGCACGTGTTCTTCGGCGTGCTCGGCATCTTCTTCTACGTCGGCGGCGAAGTGTCGATCGGCAGCTTCATGATCAACTACCTGCAGCTGCCGGAGATCGGCAACATGACCGGCCCGGTCGCCGCCAACCACGTGGCGTTCTACTGGGGCGGCGCGATGGTTGGCCGCTTCATCGGCTCGGCCCTGCTGGCCAAGTTCTCGCCGCGCAAGCTGCTGGCGGTGTTCGCCGTGATCAACGTGCTGCTGGTGATCACCACCATGGTGACCACGGGCTTCATCGCCACGTACAGCATCGTGGCCATCGGCCTGTTCAACTCGATCATGTTCCCGACGATCTTCTCGCTGGGCATCGAGCGCATGGGCCCGCTGACCGGCAAGGCCTCGGCCCTGCTGATCATGGCCATCGTCGGCGGCGCGCTGATCCCCTGGATCCAGGGCGTGATCGCCGACCAGATCGGCCTGCAGCATGCGTTCTTCATCCCGCTGATCTGCTACGCCTACATCGTGTTCTTCGGCCTTTCCGGCTCCAAGGTTCGCGGCACGCCTGTCGCCGCCCGTTAAGGACCTTCCATGGCGACGGCCGGCGCCCGCCGGCCGTCGCGTTTTCAACCGCACCAAGGACAGGCCGTACGCATGTCTTCAATCCTCTGCTTCGGCGAGGCGCTGATCGATTTCCACGCACAGCCCCAGGGCGGCGCCGGTCAGCCTCCCGCCTTCGTTCCGTTTGCCGGCGGCGCTCCCGCCAATGTCGCGGTCGCTGCCGCACTGCTCGGCGCTCGCGCCCGCTTTGCCGGCATGCTCGCCCGCGACATGTTTGGTGATTTCCTGCTCAAGAGCCTCACCGATCTCGGTGTCGGCACCGAGGACATCGCCCGCACCGACGAAGCGCGTACCGCGCTGGCGTTCGTGGCGCACGATGACAAGGGTGATCGCAGCTTCAGCTTCTACCGCCCTCCGGCGGCGGACTTGCTGTTCCGTCCCGAGCACTTCCGCAAGGAAGCGTTCGACGATGTCGCCATTTTCCACGTCTGTTCCAATTCGCTCACCGAGGGCGCCATCGCGGAAACCACGGTGGAAGGCATGCGCCGCGCCCGCGCCGCCGGTGCGCTGGTCAGCTTCGACATGAACCTGCGCCCGGCCCTGTGGCCCAAGGGCAAGGAACAGGATGAGCAGCTGTCGCGCCTGTGGCAGACGCTTTCCGAAGCCGACGTGATCAAGCTGAGCGCCGAAGAGTTCGCGGTGATCCACGCTGGCGCCGGCTCCGACGAGGCCGTGATGAAGCGCCTGTGGGAGGGCAAGGCCCGCCTGCTGCTGATCACCGATGGCCCTGCGCCGATGCGCTGGTTCACCCGCACGGGCAACGGCACCATCAACGGCTACACGGTCGATGCCGTGGATACGACCGCCGCGGGCGACGCGTTCGTGGGTGGCATGCTCGCGCGCCTGGCCGCCGAAGGCACCACGCACGCCGACCTGGATGCCCTGGTGGCCGACGAGGCCCGCCTTACCAGCCTTGTCCGCTTCGCCGCGGCCTGCGGTGCCATCACGGCCACCCGCAAAGGCTCGTTCACCGCCATTCCCGACCAGGCCGAAGTTGCGGCCTTTATGGAGAAGCACGCATGACGAACGTCCCCCTCCCCGATTTCCACAACGTGGATGTGCTGCGCGAGCACGTCGCCACCACGATGAAGTTCTACGCGCCGAACGAAGTCGACACGGCCGGCGGCTTCTTCCAGTACTACAAGGACGATGGTTCGGTGTACGACCGGGTGGACCGCCACCTCGTCTCGAGCACGCGCTTCGTGTTCAACCACGCCATGGCCTTCCTTGAATTCGGCAAGCCCGAAGACAAGGCACTCACCATGCACGGCCTGAAGTACCTGCGCGAGGTCCACCTGAACCCGGCAACGGGCGGTTACGCGTGGACCATCAAGGATGGCCAGCGCGACGACCAGATGAACCACTGCTACGGCCTGGCCTTCATGCTGCTGGCCTACTCGTGCGGCGTGAAGGTGGGCTTCGATGAAGCCCGCGCCTGGCAGGGCGAGATCTGGGACCTGCTCGAGAAGCGCTACTGGGAAGCCGGCCCGGGCCTGTACCGCGACGAGGCGGACAAGGACTGGAACTTCACCGGTTACCGCGGCCAGAACGCCAACATGCACATGTGCGAGGCCATGATCGCCGCGTGGGAAGCCACGAAGGAAGATCGTTACCTCGATCGCGCCCTGCTGCTGGCCGAGCACATGACCCAGCGCCAGGCGGGCCTTACCCCGCAGAAGCTGATCTGGGAGCACTACCACGAGAACTGGACGATTGACTGGGAATACAACCTGGACAATCCCAAGCACCTGTTCCGCCCGTGGGGTTTCCAGCCCGGCCACCAGACCGAATGGGCCAAGCTGCTCATGATGCTGGAGCGTTACACCAAGGGGACGGCGCGCCATAAGGCGTGGCTGGTGCCCACCGCCCGCCACCTGTTCGACGAGGCGCTGGACAAGGCCTGGGACAAGGAATACGGCGGCATCGCCTACGGCTTCTCGCCCGAAGGCGATGTGTGCGATGACGACAAGTACTTCTGGGTGCAGGCCGAATCCCTGGCCGCCGCGCAGCTGCTGTTCGAAACCACCGGCGATACGAAGTACGACGAGTGGTACGAGAAGATCTGGGCGTATAGCTGGGAGCACTTCGTCGATCACACATACGGCGCGTGGTACCGCATCCTCACTCGCGACAACAAGAAGTACGACGACGAGAAGAGCCCGGCCGGCAAGACCGACTATCACACGATGGGCGCTTGCTACGAAGTGATGGCCTCGCTGCGTCGCATGCAGGGCGCATAACGCGCCCTGGTAAGAGCGCACCCTGTGCGCGACATCTTTCACGATAGCGCCATAGAACCTGCGGCGATGTAGCGAAAGATGTCGCCCACAGGGTGGGCTCCTACGCGGAGCGCCTCTTTTTTGTGGGCGCTTTGCGCGCGGGGGTGTTTTTAGCGGCGGCCTTTTTGGCCGCCGTTTTCTTTGCGGGGGCCTTTTTCGCAGCGGCTTTCTTCGCGGGCGCGGCTTTCGTCGAGCTCTTCGCCGCCGGCGTGCGCTTCTTCGCGCCGATGCTCTTCTTCAGCAGTTCCATGAAATCGACCACGTTGGTCGTGGCGTGTTCGGGCACGTGCTCATCATCGTCATCCACGGCCGTGGTCACGCCCTTGCTCTTCAGGCGCTTTTCGATCGCCTTGCGCAGCTTGTCGCGGAAATCATCGCGGTAGTCATCGGGTTTCCACTTGCCGGCCATGGACTTCACCAGGTCGGAGGCCATCTCGATTTCTTTCGCTGTGATCCGGTACGACGCGGCCTCTTTTGTCGGCAGTCCATATTCCTCGGGATCCACCAGCTCGGCCTGGTAACGCAGGATGTTCAACAGCAGCGCATCGCCATCGGGGATCACCGCCGCGAGGTATTCACGGGTGCGGATCACCACCCGGCCGATGCCGACCTTGCCGGTCTTCTTCAGGGTCTCGCGCAGCAGCACGTAGCCCTTCTCCGCTTTCTTGGCCGGGGCCAGTACGTACGGCTTCTCGAAATAGGCCGGCGCGATCGAACCGGCATCCACGAAGCTATCGATCTCCACCGTCTCGTGGACATCGCTGGCGGCGCTGCGGATGTCTTCCTCCTCCAGCACCACGTAGTTGCCCTTCTGGTACTCGAAGGCCTTGACGATGTCCTTCCACGGCACTTCTTCACCGGTCTCGGCGTTCACCCGCTCGTAGCGCACCGGCGTGTTGTCACGCTGGTCGAGCATGCGGAAGTGGATATCAGTGCGGCGCTCGCCCGTCATCAGGCGGATGGGGACGTTGAGCAGGCCGAAGGACAAGGTGCCGGTCCAGATGGGGCGGGCCATGGGGGCGATCCTCTAGCAGAGGGGCCCTTGAGCATCGCGCCGGGCGTGTGGAGGAAATGTGGCGCCAGGCATTCCATCACCGTGTAGGAGCCCACCCTGTGGGCGATATCTTTTCGCGAGGGAGCCAGAGGGCCTGTCGCGTTTTGGCGAAAAGATGTCGCCCACAGGGTGGGCTCCTACGGCCTTCGAAAGGAGGCCTGCTTACGGGCTGACCACCGGCAGCTCGATCGCGCTGGCCTGGCCGGGCGTATGCCATACCTGCTGGGTGGCCTTCACGTAATCGGTGGGCTTGGCGAAGAAGATGTTCGGCACGAAGGTTTGCGGGTTGCGGTCGTACAGCGGGAACCAGCTGGACTGCACCTGCACCATGACCCGGTGGCCCGGCAGGAACGTGTGGTTCACCGTCGGCAGGCCGAACTTGTACTGCAGCGGCGTGTTCGGGGTGAGCGCCTTCGGCTCGCTGAAGCTTTCGCGGTAGCGGCCGCGGAAGATGTCCATCGAGACCGACAACTCATAGCCACCCATGGTCGGGTTCGATGCGTCCGTATCCGGGTACACGTCGATCAGCTTCACCACCCAGTCGCTGTCCGTGCCGCTGGTGGAGGCGTACAGGTTCACCTGCGGGGCACCCGCCACGCGCAGCGGTACGGTCAACGGTTCGGTGACGTAGGTAAGCACGTCCGGGCGGCCATCGACGAAGCGCTGGTCGTGCACCAGCCAGGTGGTCCACGACTGGCGATCGGCGAAGTGCACCGGGCGCGGCACATACGGTACCGGCTTGGCGGGATCGGAGACGTACTCATCGAACTTCGCCGCATCGGCGGCCGGGGCGGTGAACGACAGCGCGCCGTTCGCCTCCAGGTACAGCGGCTTCGTGCCCTTGGCCTGCGGCCACGACTTGAAGCGATCCCAGTGGTTTTCGCCGGTGTTGTAGATGAAGACCGGCGGCGTGTTCGCCTTGGGCGCGCCATCCACCAGGTACTGGTTGAAGAAGGGCAGCAACACATCGCGGCGGAACTGCAGGGCGGTATCGCCATCCCAGTTCAGCGCGCCGAGCGAATCCGCCCCGTAGTTCACCTGGCTGTGCCGCCACGGGCCCATCACCAGGTAGTTCTTGTCGTTGGCCTTGTCCTTCGGCTCCACGGCTTCGTAGCTGTGGATCGCGCCCCACATGTCTTCCTGGTCCCACAGGCCCTGCAGCCACATGGTCGGCACCTTCAGTGGCTGCTGCGCCATGACCTTGTCCAGCGCCTGGTTGGACCAGAACGCGTCGTAGGCCGGGTGCTCGCTCACCTTGCGCCAGTAGGGCAGCTGGTCGAGACCTGCGGCACGCGCGTAGTCGCCCGCGGAGCCGGCGCGCAGGAAGTTCTCGTAATCATCGTAACCGGCGCGGGTGATCTCGCTGCCCTTGCCGGTCTTCGCGGTCTGGCCGGTGAAGTAATCGAAGTTGGTCTGGCGGTAGGCGCCGTAGTGGAACCAGTCGTCACCCATCCAGCCATCCACCATGGGGCTTTCCGGGGCCGCTACCTTGAGCGCCGGGTGCGGGTTCACCAGCGCCATGACCACGGTGAAGCCCTCGTACGAGGAACCGAGCATGCCGACCTTGCCGTTGGATTCGGGCAGGTTCTTCACCAGCCAGTCGATCGTGTCGTACGCATCGGTGGAGTGGTCCACCTTGGTGTCGTTGAGCGGGCCGATCAGCGGGCGGGTCATCACGTAATCGCCCTTGGAGCCGTACTTGCCGCGGACATCCTGGAACACGCGGATGTAGCCGGCATCCACGAACACCTCATCGCCCTGGGGCAGCAGGTCGCGCATGGTGTGGGCGTCGCTGCGGGCCGCGCGGCCATCGGCGTTGTACGGCGTGCGGGTCAGAAGGATGGGAGCGTGCTTCGCGCCCTTGGGGATCACGATGACGGTGTGCAGCGTCACGCCATCGCGCATGGGGATTTCCACGACGCGCTTGATGAAGTCGTTCGCCGCGGTCGGCGCCTCGTACTTCGCCGGGATATCCGGGGTCATGGGCGCCGTCTGCGCGGCGGCAAGGCCAGCGGCGACAGCGAGGGAAAGGGCAAGAAGCGAGTACGGCAGCGTGCGACGGGTCATGGAGCGGTTCCTGTGGCAGTGGGACGACACAACCGCCCTAGCCTGCCCGATCCACGCCACGCACACCATGCCCAGTGGTCACACCGGCCGCGGGCAAAAAAAAACGCCGCACGGGGGCGGCGTCTTCTTGTCGACCTGGGCGCCTTGCGGCACCCAGGTCGTCAGCCATTACTGGCCAGCAGCGGTCGAAGCCGGAGCCGGAGCAGCCGTCGAAGCGGCGGCCGGGGCAGCAGCGTCAGCAGCCGGAGCGGTCGAAGCAGCAGCCGGAGCCTCAGCAGCCGGAGCAGCAGCCGGAGCGGTAGCAGCAGCAGCCGGGGCGGTGTCAGCAGCCGGGGCAGCAGCGTTGTCTTCGCTCTTGTTGCAGCCCGAGAGGGCGGCGACGGCGATGAGGGCGAGAGCGGCAATCGGGGCAAACTTCATGGTGTGTGGCTCCTCAAAATGTTTTTATGAAGCAAATGCGGTAGTGGATACCCCACCACCAAAGGCGGAACCCTCCACGGCTACCACCGCATTTGCGGATTTATCGATCTAACACCCTGGACGTACCTATCCGAAGATAACCGCGTCTAGGGTTCAACGACAATGGCGAAGCGAGTCCTGCAGGCTACCCGGCGCAGACGCGTTCCCAGCCATTTTCAGAATAAACGCGTCTTCACGCACGGGGCTAGCCCCCAGACTTGTCATGGTTAAGTTGGCATTATGACATGCCGTATACGCCGAGCGTCCCCACGGCGCGGGCCAGCCCGACCGGCAAACTGAACGCATATGCCTAAAAGCGCGTCATTTGGTGAAATGCGCCCACCCCGCGATCTCGCAGGAAAAGCACCGAACACGCCGGGGAACGTCGGCAACGGCGGCTGAATTCCTATGAACGAGGTCACAGCACACGACACGTGATGGTTGACAAACTGGCCGTCCGCGAAGGGCGTCACGCCTAGCCAGCGAGTTCGACGGCTTCGGGGCGGGCCCGGCGGGCCGTGATCGTGCTGCCGATGGAGGCCAGCACAATGAACCCGATCGCGAGCCACTGGTGGCCGGTCAGGTGCTCACCGAGCAACAGCATGGCCAGCAGCGACGCGACCGCGGGCTCCAGGCTCACCATGATCCCGAACGTCTGGCTGGGCAGCCGCTTCAGGGCCATCATTTCCAGCGACATGGGAATCGCACTGGAAACGATGGCGATACCCACGCCAGCCGCGAGGATGCCCGGATCGAGCAAGCTGGCACCGGCGTGTGCCACGCCAAACGGCACCACGACGAGGCTCGCCGCCACCAGGCCCAGCGACACCGAATGCCCGGCGTGCAGGTGTCCGGCCTGTTTGCCGAACAGGATGTACAACGCCCAGCACACCGCGGCGCCCAGGGCGAACATGACGCCAGTGGGATCCAGCGTGCTTTGCTGGCCAAGCGGCAACAGCATGGCCAGGCCCGTGATCGCGCTTGCCAACCACACGAAATCCACCGCGCGCCGCGATGACAACATGGCCACGGCCAGCGGGCCGCTGAATTCAATGGCGACGGCCAGGCCGAAGGGAATGGTGCGCAGGGCCATGTAGAACAGCAGGTTCATCACGCCCAGCGTCAGGCCATAGCGGATGACGAAGCCGGCATCGCGGCGGCTCAGCGGCCAGCGCCACGGCCGCCAGAACGCCAGCAGCACCAGGGCGGAAAAGCCAACGCGCAGGGCCGAGGTGCCCTCCGCGCCGACCAGCGGGAACAGCTTCTTGGCGAATGACGTGCCGATGCACAGCGACGTGACCGACCCGAGCACGGCAAGCGCGGGCAGCCAGGGGGATTTGTGGGCTTCCATCCATGCACTGTATCCGACGCACGTGGCGCAGGCTTATGCCATTCGGGACGAGCTGTTTTTCTCCGCAGGCAACGGCTGCCGCCAGTGTAGACATTGTGTTTCATATGGACATATAGTCTATCCATGACCACCCTCCCCGACTTCAACCTCGAAACCTGGTTCTCGCGCTGGGAATTTGCCGCGCGCTACAACCTCACCGCCTCGGATGCACAAAGCCTGCGTATCGAAGAGCTTCTGGCCATGGCGTCGCCCGGTGACCGCGAGGCATTTGAACAACTGCACCTGGGCTACACGCCGACGTACGGCGCGCCCGCACTGCGCGAGGCCATCGCAGGCACGTACGAGCAGCGCACCGCGGATGACATTCTTTGCTTCGCGGGCGCCGAGGAAGGCCTGTACATCGCCATGCGCGTGCTGCTGGAGCACGGCGACCATACGATCGTGGTCACCCCCAACTACCAATCGGCGGAGACGTTGCCGCTCGCCATCGGCGAGGTAACGGGTGTGCCACTGGATCCGGATGACCACTGGTCGCTGGATATCGACCGGGTGGCCGCCGCGATCCGCCCGAACACCCGCCTGGTGTCCATCAACTTTCCGCACAACCCCACCGGCAAGATCCTCGAGCGTGACCGCTTCGATGCGCTGGTCGCCCTTTGCCGCAAACACGGCCTGTGGCTGTTCAGTGATGAGGTGTACCGGCCGCTCGGCCCGACCGGCACCGTGTTCCTGCCGCAGGCCGCCGATGTTTACGAGCGCGGGCTTTCGCTGGGCGTGATGTCGAAAGCGTACGGGTTACCCGGCCTGCGTATCGGCTGGATCGCCTGTGCCGATCGCGGGCTGCTGCAGCGCATGGAGCGGTATAAGCACTACCTGTCGATATGTAACGCCGGCCCGTCGGAACAGCTGGCCCTTATCGCGCTGAAAGCGCGCGAGCGGATCCTGGCGCGGAACACGGCGATCATCGATGCCAACCTGGCGATGCTGGATGCATTCTTCGCGCGGCACACCGACCGGTTCACGTGGTACCGGCCCGATGGGGGTTGCGTGGCGTATCCGCGGTATCTCGGGGCGGAAGGGGTCGAAGCATTCTCCGCGGGCCTTGCCGAGCGCAGTGGCGTGTTGCTGTTGCCGGCATCGAACTACGTATCGTCACTGGGGCCCACACCGCCGGAACGCTTCCGCATCGGCTTTGGCCGCGCGGATGGTGCGGAGGCCGTCGCGGCCCTCGAAGCACACCTGGTGTAGGAGCCCACCCTGTGGGTGACATCTCTTCGCCACATCGCGACAGGTCCTGCGGCTTGTTCGCGAGAAGATGTCGCCCACAGGGTGGGCTCCTACGTGGGTTGGTCAGGCCGCTTTCATGCCGATTGCTTCCAGCTCATCCAGCACCTCGTGCGGGAGCACGATGGTGGCGGCGCTCAGGTTCTGGCGCAGGTGGGAAAGCGAGGACGTGCCCGGGATCAGCAGGATGTTCGGCGAGCGGTGCAGCAGCCACGCCAGCGCCACCTGCATCGGCGTTTCATCCAGGTGCTTTGCCACGGCCGCGAGGCGATCGGACTGCAGCGGGCTGAAACCGCCGAGCGGGAAGAACGGCACATAGGCGATGCCCAGGCTCGCCAGTTCGTCGACCAGCGCGTCGTCCTGGCGCTGCACCAGGTTGTACTGGTTCTGCACGCAGACCACTGGCGCGATGCGCTGGGCTTCGTGAACCTGCGCCAGCGTGGCATTGCTCAGGCCAAGGTGGCGGATCAGGCCCTTCTGCTGCAGTTCGGCGAGCGCCGTGAATTCCCGCTCCAGCGAACCTTCCTTCGGCGCGTGGATATCACCCATGAGGCGCAGGTTCACCACATCGATCACATCGACGCCCAGGTTGCGAAGGTTATCGTGCACGCCCTTCTGCAATTCGGCGGGCTTCATCGCCGGCAGCCACGAGGCATCGTCGCCGCGCGTCGCACCCACCTTGGTCACGATGGTGAGGTGATCGGGATACGGGCTCAGCGCTTCGCGGATCAGCTGGTTCGTGATGTGCGGACCGTAGAAGTCGCTGGTATCGATATGGTTCACGCCGGATTCGATCGCCTCGCGCAATACCGCCAGGGCGGTGGCGCGGTCCTTGGGCGGTCCGAACACGCCGGGCCCCGCCAGCTGCATGGCGCCGTAGCCGATGCGGTGTACCGGGCGGTCGCCGAGGGTCCAGCTGCCAGACTTCGAGATATCGATCATGGGGGTCGCTCCACGTTGGGTTGCGAGAACTATAGGGGCTGGGCGTTTGCGCGATAATCCGCTCAAACCGGCACGGGCCGTACGGCTTTCCGAACAATGACCGACTTCCAGGATCTGTCCGCCTTTCTCGCCGTGGTTCGCGCCGGCGGCTTTCGCGAGGCGGCGCGTATGGCGGGCCAATCGGCGTCCAGCCTGAGTGAAGCCGTGCGCCGGCTCGAAGCCGCCATGGGCGTGCGGCTGCTCAACCGCACCACCCGGTCTGTCGCGCCCACCGAGGTGGGCGCCCGGCTGGCCGAGCGGCTGGCCCCGGCCTTTGGCGAAGTCGAAGCGGCGCTGGATGTGGTGAACCACTTCCGCGACCGCCCGGCGGGCACGCTGCGCATCAACGTGCCGGCGAACGTGGCCCGGACCGTCCTTTCGCCCATCATTTTCCCGTTCCTTAAGCGCTACCCGGATATCCACCTCGAGATCGTCGTGGAAGACAGCTTCGTCGACCTGCTCGCCGCGGGCTGCGATGCGGGCATCCGCTACGACGAGCGGCTGGAACAGGACATGATCGCGCTGCCGATCGGCCCGCGAACCCAGCGTCTGGTCACCGCCGCATCGCCCGCCTACCTGCGCGAACACGGTACGCCCACGCACCCGCGCGATCTCCTGCAACACCGCTGCATGCGCGGCCAGTTCTCGGGTGGGCGCATACCGCTGTGGGAGTTCGAACGCGACGGCGAGGTGGTTCGCGTGGATCCACAGGGGCCGTTGCTGGTGCGACAAGGGGCCGCCTTCGATCTGGCGGCCGAAGGCGCGGTGGCCGGGCTCGGGATCATCCACCTGTTCGACGACTGGCTACGACCGCACCTTGAAAGTGGTGCGCTGGTCACCGTGCTCGACGACTGGATCCAGGCGTTCAGCGGGCCGTACCTGTACTACCCCGGGCGCAAGCACCTGCCCTCGCCGCTACGTGCCTTCGTCGATTTCATCCGCGAGGGCCCCGTCGGCTGAGTCGCTGCCGACACGGGCTTCGATCGCATCGGTGAACCGGCGCATCAAGCGCACCAGATCATCGAAATCCTTTCGGTCCCAGTCCTCGAACACCTGCTCGGCCATGCGGAAGCGCGCGGCGTCGAGCATGTCGGTCATCACCCGGCCTTCGTCGGTGATGACCGATTCGCGCACGCGCCGATCGCCCGGCTGGGGTTGCCGGCGTACAAGGCCCAGGCTTTCCAGCCGGGCCACCTGCCGGCTCACCGTCGTGTAGTCGCGACCCACCCGCTCGGCCAGATCCACCACGCCAATCGGGCCGAGCCGCTCGATCAGTACCAGGGGCGGAAACAGGGCCCTGTCGAGCTTGATCCCCGCCTCCCGGATCAGGGCCTCGTCGTTCTGCGGCCGGTTCATGGTGCTCACCAGACTGATCATCGACCCGTGCAGGGTACGCAGCTGGTCGTGAATATGTGCATCTTGCACATGTTTTTTGATTGGCATAGGATGCTCCCGCGATATGTGCATATTACACCTATATGGAGCCCGCCATGTCCCCCCATGTTTCCGTTGATGTCCTGATCTGTGGCGCCGGTGCGTCCGGCCTCACCCTCGCCATTGAACTGGCCCGCCGTGGGATCCGCTTCCGCGTGATCGAAAAGGAACCCGCGCCCTTCCGCGGCTCGCGCGGCAAGGGCATCCAGCCACGCACCCTCGAGATTTACGAGGACCTGGGTGTGGTGAACCGCATGCTCGCCACTGGTGGGCCCTACCCGCACGTGCGGGCGCACGCCGCCGATGGCAGCTGGAGCGATGCTGCCGCGATTGAAGCCGCCGCCTCCAGTCCAGCCGAACCCTACGGCACGCCATTGATGCTTCCCCAGTTCCTCACCGAAGGCATCCTGCGCGACCGCCTGGCCGAGCTGGGCGGCCAGGTCGAGTTCGGCCACGCCCTGTCGGCCTTTACCCAGGAAGCCGGTGGCATCGTGGCAACGGTGGAAGGGCCATCAGGGCCAGAGGCCGTGCGTGCCCGCTACCTCATCGCGGCCGATGGCGGACGCAGCGCCATTCGCAAAGCGCTTGATATCGATTTCCCCGGCAAGGAACTCGGCGTACGCGCCGTCGTTGCCGACGTGACGTTAAGCGGGCTCGATCGTGACGCATGGCATCGCTTCGGCGATGGCGATATGCAGCGCCAGCTTGCCGTTTGCCCGCTCGCCGGCACCGACCTGTTCCAGATCCAGGCGCCTGTGCCGTTGGAGGGCGATGTCGATCTCTCGGTGCACGGCATCGCCGGGTTCGTGCGTGAACGCAGCGGGCGCGACGATATTCATGTGCACGCGGTGCACTGGGCCTCTGCCTACAAAATGAGTGCGCGCCTGGCTGATCGGTACCGCGTGGGCGATGTATTCCTCGTGGGTGACGCTGCCCACGTGCACCCGCCCACCGGTGGCCAGGGCCTCAATACCAGCACACAGGATGCGTACAACCTGGGCTGGAAGCTCGCGGCCGTCATCCAGGGCGCGCCCGCGCCGCTGCTCGATACGTATGAAGAAGAACGCCGCCCCGTCGCCGCCGGCATGCTCGGCCTTTCCACACGCATGCTCGATGCCATGAAACAAGGCAGCCTGCGCCGCACACGCGAGGTGCAACAGCTCGATCTTGGCTATGCCGGCAGTTCGATCGCGCTGGACGCGCCGGCTCGTGTCGAAACCTCGTTGCTGGCCGGCGATCGTGCACCCGATGCCATGTTGCGCGGTGCCGGTGGCCAACCCGTGCGTCTGTTCGATCTGTACCGCGGACCGCACTGGACGTTGCTAGGCGTCGACACCTCGCGTACGTCGGTCGAGCCATGCGATGGTGTCGACACGCACGTGATCGGTGAACGCGACGAACTGCGCGACAGCGAAGGCCACTTTCATGCGGCCTATGGGCTGAAATCAGGCGACTGGGTGCTGGTCCGGCCGGACGGCTATGTCGGCGCGATCGTCGATAGCGCACACCTCCCTGACCTTCGCGCGTACATGCGTAGCGCGGGACTGAGCCCGCGCCACGCCACGGCCACTACTTCCGCAGCGGCCTGAAGGATTCACGCAGCTCGGTGACGAAGGCATCGGGCTGCTCCCACGCGGCAAAGTGGCCACCCGCGGGCAGGCGCTTGTAGTGGATCAGCTTGGGATAGGCTGCCTTTGCCCAGCTCTCCGGCGCCTGGTAGATCTCATCCGGGAACGCGCTTACCGCCACCGGGATCTGGATATTCTTCGGCGCGAAGAAGGGCAGCTTGCTTTCCCAGTACAACCGCGCGGACGACACCGCCGTGTTGGTGAACCAGTAGAAGCAGACGTTATCGAGGATGTCGTCCTTCGACAGGCCTTCCTTCTGGTCGTCGAACACACGGCGAATCATGCGGTAGCTGCGAATGTCGTGATCGATCATCCATGCAGCGAGGCCAATGGGTGAGTCGGCAAGCGCATAAAGTGTCTGTGGCCTGCCCGCCATCTCCTGCGCGTAACCCAGGCCGTGTTTGTAGAAGTCATCCAGTTGCTCGTAGGCCTTCTTTTCATCGGGGTTGAGGGTTGCCGGTGGTGGCGCACCCGCCGCGAGCAGCTTGGCGATATCGTCCGGTACCGTGGCCGCCATATTGGTGCTGATGCCCAGCAGCTCCGGTGGTGCCTGCACGGCCATCTGCTCGGATACCGCATTACCCCAATCACCGCCCTGGGCTACGAAATGCTTATAGCCAAGGCGTTTCATCAACACGGTCCAGGCGCGGGCGATGTGCTGCGGATCCCAACCCAAGGCGGTGGGCTTGCCCGAAAGGCCATAGCCCGGCAACGATGGAATCACCACATCGAACGCATCGGAAGCCTTGCCACCGTGCGCGGTGGGGTTCACGAGCGGATCGATCACCTTCAGCTGCTCGACAATCGAACCGGGCCAGCCGTGGGTAATGATCAACGGCAGCGCGTTCTTGTTCTTCGACTTCACGTGGATGAACTGGATATCCACGCCATCGATGGTCGTGACGAACATCGGGATCGCGTCCAGGCGTTTTTCGAACTTGCGCCAGTCGTAGCTCGTACCCCAGTACTCGGCGAGCTTCTTCATCGTGGCCAGCTGCACGCCTTGCGTATCGTCGGCGACGATTTCCTTGTCGGGCCACTTGGTGGCCTTCACCCGGCGGATCAGGTCGGCCAGATCGTCATCGGATACGTGCAGCCCGGGGAACGGGCGGATCGACGCATCGTCGGTCATGTCCAGCAGCATGCCGCTGCCGCCCGGTTCTGCCGCTGGCGTCGATGGCGGTGACGCATCCGCCGCGTACCCTGCCGGCGCAGAGCCGCCCAGCGCCAGCAACGGCGTGGTCATCAGTACGCCCAGCAACCCCGCAAGGGCCAACAGCACCCCACGTTTCGAACCCATGGCCCCGTGCATCATCGTGGAACCCTCATGCACCCGCCCTGCCTGGCCGGCGGTGCATCGTCGATAGAGGCAATCCCTCCGTGATTTGTAACCCCTGCGCATCCGTGCATGGGCGGCAGTAACTCACGAGTCTAGGCGCGGTGCACAGGCGAGACACTACGCCGTAAGGCCGACACGATGGCGCAAGAACGCGCAATAAAAGGCAAGTTCCTGGCCTTAACGCGAACGCAGCAGCGCGAGCAATACGGTGGCGCCGGGCCCGGAAGAAGCCGGGTTCTGGCCTGTCACCAGCTTGCCGTCGATGAGTACGTAGGGCTTCCAGTCATCGGCCTTCGAGAACACCCCGCCCTTCGCCTTCAGCTCATCCTCGACCAGGAACGGCACGACCTTGGTGAGCTGCACCGCTTCTTCTTCGGTATTGGTGAAGCCGGTGACCTTCTTACCCTTCACCAGCCAGTTGCCATCGGGCGCCTTAACATGGCGCAAGACGCCGGGCGCATGGCACACCAGCGCAAGGTATTTGCCGGCAGCGTAGAACGCCTCCAGCAGCGCGATGGAATCCGGGTCTTCCGCCAGGTCCCACATCGGCCCATGGCCGCCGGGATAGAACACCGCATCGAAACCATCGTGGGTCACGCCCGCAAGCTTCACGGTATTGGCCAGCGCCGCCTGCGCTTCCTTGTCCTGCTTGTAGCGCGTGGTCAACTCGGTCTGGAATTCCTTTTCGTCACTCTTCGGATCGAACGGTGGCTGCCCACCCTTGGGCGAACTCAACACCATCTCCACGCCCGCTTCCTTGAACACGTAGTACGGCGCGGCGAATTCCTCCAGCCAGAAGCCGGTTTTCTTGCCGGTGTTGCCAAGCTGGTCGTGGGACGTGATCACCATCAGGATTTTCATGGGCGCACCTCGTCACAGGAAGGAGAAGCGGAATCGTTTGCCTCCCACCCGGCCAGTGGATTGCCGATTTTCACGCGTACTTGCGAATTTTTGCCGCGGCAGTTTGGCGTGTGTTAGTTCGAGGGGATCGAGGGTGCCGCCTCCTGCTGACCACTCACATCAAATGCCGCGCGAATCATGCCATTCACGATCAGCTCCACGACACGTTCATCGCCGCTCCATCGAATAGCCAGATCGTGACGGTCGTATCGAAACGGACCAACGAATACACGCACTGCACCGATGATTCTCTGACCTTCGTGACGTCTGAGATCATAGAGGTAGAAGTAGCCTGCATCGTCGTCATGCTCATACACTCCAGCGAGACTTCCATCCGAGTTTGCCCGGTACTCAAAGATATCGTTGGTTGCCATCGAATGACCACGGATGAAAGTAAGTCCAGCGCGACCCGCCGTAGATGATGTTGGCGCGATCGTGCGTCTGATCCAGGGATGCGTTCGTCCTACGCCGTCTTCACGGATTCGATGCCTCCGCCCAGTGCGTTTTCGGGCCGCGCCCTGATCCGGCGGGCGGACCCGTTCCCCTGATGCACGGGTCCCCCCTACAATCCGCGCAAATACCAATGGACGGGCTCAGGGGGCCTTATGTGGGGAATGGAGAAGAACATCTTGCGCCACAGTCTATCTGGCGGTTTTCGCGCGCTACGCGCGTCGCTGGCGATTTCAATACTTGCGCTGACGGGATGCGCCACCGGGCTGTCGCCCGCCACGCTCAGGACGCCCGCTCACGCCGATAGGGTCACGCTGACCGAGGTGGCGAGCTACACCGTTCTGGCCGGGCTCTTTAAAGTGCCATGGAGCTACACACTGCAGCCAGGCGTGTATACCGCCGAGAAGGAAGACGCCGGCGGTACATACTTCCGGGGGCCGCCCGGTTCGGTCGCCGTGCACATGGGTGATCCCAAGGGGCCGACCTGGCACCACACGGGAGGCATATGGCTGCCGCGTGATGCATCAAAGTCGCCACGCATGTACCACTATGGTGGCGATAACGATAATTACGGCGATGCCATGCAGGCCGGTGGCGCTATCGGCGCAGCTTTCCTTGCCGCAGCGAACAAGGCGGAGGACGGTAAGATCCTTCTCGATCCTTCCCCTGCCGACGCCACGTTCGGAACGACGGTGCGATCGAAACTGTCCGCAGCCGCGCAGTAGTCGGAAGCGGAGCGGGGCACGGCATCGCTAGTGCGATGCCGCCTTCGTCGCAATCCCGGCCACATCGTGCACGTGCTGGTTGTCTAGAACGGAATATCGTCGTCATCAAAGCCTTCGTTGACCGGCGGGGCCGAACGCTGCGGGGCGTTGCCGCCACCGCGCTGCTGGCCGTAGTCGTCGCCGCCGCGGTTGCCACCGCCGTAGCCGCCACCCTGGCCGCCGCGCTGCTGGCCACCGCCACCACCGCCGCCCCAGTTGCCGCCGCCACCGCCGCCACCGCCGTAGTTGCCGCCGCCCTGGCCGCCGCGGGCCTGCTGCGGACGGCTGCCGCCGCCGAAGCCGCCACCACCGCCGCCTTCGCCGCCGCCCTGACCGCCGAGCATCTGCATTTCGTTCGCGATGATGTCGGTGCTGTAGCGCTCGACGCCATCCTTATCCGTGTACTTGTCGGTACGCAGCGAGCCTTCGATATAGACCTGGCGGCCCTTCTTCAGGTATTCGCCGGCGATCTCGGCCAGCTTGCCGAACAGCTTCACGCGGTGCCACTCGGTGCGTTCCTGCTTCTCGCCGCTCTGCTTGTCGTTCCAGGCTTCCGATGTAGCGATGCGCAGGCTGGTGATCGCCGTGCCGCTGCCGGTGTAACGGGTTTCCGGATCCGCGCCGAGGTTGCCGACGATGATGACCTTGTTGATGCCGCGTGCCATTGATTTTCCTCGAGTACGTGATGCGCCCTTCGCACCAGGCAGCCAGGGGGCCACCGGAAGAGCGGACCGGATAGTGTGGGCGATGGTGCGGCCTTCGGCAATCATGTAGCAAGCGGTCGGCGCCGCGACTTGATGTCGGCGCCCGTCTCACCCGCCGCGATCCTGCCGGTCGGGCGTCGCATCGCCTGAGATGCCCTTGTAGGAGCGCGCTTGCGCGCGATTAGGGGTACCCGCTCAGTCCGATGCCGGCGCGTCGCCGATCGCGCGCGAGCGCGCTCCTACAAGGGCGTTGGCGTTCCAGAGGACCAGAGGGAGCCAGGCCAGTGTGAGCGCGGCGGCGGCGCCGAAGACGCCGTGCAGGCCAAGGGCGCCCAGCGCCAGGCCGCCGATGGCACCGCCGACGAAGGCGCCGAAGAACTGGCTGGTGGAGTACGCGCCCATGGCCGCACCACGCAGGTGGGCCGGGGCGATGCGGGAGACCAGGCTGGGCAGCGCCGCCTCGAGCAGGTTGAAGGCGGAGAAGAACACCGCGGCGGCCAAGCCCAACAACCATTCATGGGTGGTCGCGAGGGCCATCCCGGCCATCGCCAGGCCCAGCGCCACCACGCAACCCACGACCACACGAGCGCTGCGGGCCGTATCGCGCATGCGCGGCATGAAGGCCCCCATGACCAGCGCGGCGATCACCATCACCGGCAGATACAGGGTCCAGTGCCGCGCCACCGGCACGCCAAAGGTATCGGTCAGCAGGATGGGCAGGCCGACGAAGCTGGCGGTGAGCAGCGCGTGGAGGAAGAACACCGAGCCATTGAGCACCAGCATGCGCCGGTCGCGCAGCATGGCCAGGATGTCGCGGAAGGTGCCGGTCGCCGGGCGAACGGCCTGCGCCGGGGTCGGGGTCGGTACCAGCCACCACAGCATCAGCATGGCCACGAGCGCCAGCACGGAGGTCAGCCCGAACAGGCCGCCCAGCCCAGCCACCGATTCCAGCGGTGGCCCGAGGATCAGCGCCAACAGGAATGAAAGGCCGATGGATACACCGATGATGCCCATGACCTTGCTGCGGTTCGCATCGGCCGTCAGGTCGGCGGCCAACGCCGTACCGGCGCCTGCCACGGCGCCCATACCCTGCAGGGCCCGGCCCAGCACAATGCCCATGAGGGTATGCGATGTCGCAGCCACGAGGCCGCCCGCCGCGAACACGACGAGGCCCAGCGTGATGGCCGGCTTACGGCCGATGCGGTCGGAGAGCATGCCCAGTGGCACCTGGAGCAGCATCTGGCCGATGCCGTACACGCCCAAGGCCAGGCCAACCAGCCACGGGGTCGCATCGGGCATGGCCCGGGCGTACACGGAAAACACGGGAAGGATCAGGAACAGGCCGAACAGCCGGAGGCTGATCACGAGGGCCAGGGTCAGGGCGCTACGACGTTCCAGGGGACTGAGCTGGGGCACCGACGGTTCGATCCAAGGGCGGCACCGGGGCCAGTGCCGGGCGTGATTATACGGATCGCGCTACCGTGACGATTCAAAGCACCGCCGCATCCTTCATAATATGGGCTGATTTGCCGCATCCATGACGGGCCCATGCCATCCATTGCCGAAAGCCAGACCCCTATTGATTTCGCCAGCGTCCGCGCCTTGGCCGCTGACGACATGCGGGAGGTGGATGCACTCATCCGGCACCGGCTGTCGTCCGATGTGGTGCTGATCAACCAGATCGCCGAACACATCATTGCCGGTGGCGGCAAACGGCTGCGGCCCATGCTGCACGTTCTGGCGGCCCGCGCCGCGGGTTACCAGGGCATCGAGCACGCCAAGCTAGCGGCCATTATCGAATTCATCCACACCTCCACCCTGCTCCATGACGATGTGGTGGATGAATCGGATATGCGCCGCGGCCGGAAAACCGCCAATGCGCTGTGGGGTAATGCCGCCAGCGTGCTGGTCGGCGATTTCCTCTATTCGCGTTCGTTCCAGCTGATGGTGGAGCTGGACGACATGCGGATCATGCGCATCCTGGCCAACACCACGAACACCATCGCCGAGGGTGAGGTGCTGCAGCTGCTTAATATCGGTAATGCCGATGTGGATGAAGCGGCGTACCTGGCCGTGATCGAACGCAAGACCGCCGTGCTGTTCGCCGCGGCGACCGAGCTGGGCGGCGTGCTGGGCGGGCTGCCCGATGACCAGGTGGCCGCGCTGCGCCGCTACGGCATGGAGCTGGGCTACGCGTTCCAGATCGCGGACGACCTGCTCGATTACGTCTCCGATGCCGATACGCTGGGCAAGAACATTGGCGACGACCTGGCGGAGGGCAAGCCGACCCTGCCGCTTATTTACGCGATGCAGACGGCGGATCCGGACCAGCTGAAGTCGCTGCGCCATGCCATTGAGCACGGTGGGCTGGATTCACTGGATCGCATCATTGCGGCCATTCGCGATTCGGGTGCGCTGGATCGCGTGCACGAGAAGGCGGTTTCGCATGCGGTGGCCGCGCGTGAAGCGCTGGCCGTGTTGCCTGCATCCGCATTCCGCGATGCGCTGGCGACGCTGGCGGATTATTCCGTCGAGCGCCGGTTCTAAGCCGATGTCGCCCACAGGGTGGGCTCCTACCCATGGTGGAGCCCACCCGGCGACGTCGGTGGTTATTTCTTGAAGGCTTCGGTTAGCCAGGCTTTCATGGCAGCGTAGGCGCGTGTGGCTACCTTGGCGTCGTAGCGGCAGTTGCCCGTGGCGTCGGTAGCTTCTTTCTCGGTGAAGCAATGCACGGCATTGCCATAGTCCACCGAGGCCCAGTCGATCTTGTCGGCGCGCATTTCCGCTTCGAAGGCGGCGCGCTGTTCCGGCGGCACGTTCGCATCATCGGCGCCATTGAGCGCCAGCACGTGCGTGTTGGGCTGGATCTTCGAGCCGAGCTTCGAGTCATCGGAAAGCAGGCCGTGGAAGGTCACCACCGCCGCTACATCCGCACCGGTGCGGGCCAGGTCGAGCACGGCGGAACCGCCGAAGCAGAAGCCGATCGCCGCGAGGTGGGCGGGATCGATCGGCGCATTTTTCTCCTGCGCCTTCAATTCATCGAGCGCACGCGTGACGCGGGCGCGCATGAGCTTGCGATCGCCGTAAAGCGGCTTCACCGCGGCACCGGCTTCGTCAGCACTCTTCGGCCGCGTATCACCACCGTACATGTCGGTCAGCAGGATCACGTAATCCCTGCCGGCGATCTCCTTGGCCTTGGCCACGGCCATATCGTTGATGCCGTACCAGTTCGGGACCATGACCAGGCCGGGGCGCTTGGTCTTCACCGCGTCGTCGTAGACGAGGAAGCTCTTGTAGGTCACGCCGCCCTCGGTCCACTGGACCGGCTTGGCGACCATGGCTGCGTGGGCGCTACCCGCGGCGCCCATGACGAGGAGTGACAAGGCAAGCAACGTACGGCGCATCGGCGTTCTCCTTCAGGAAGTGGCCGAAGCATATAGCTAACGCGTGCGTAGGAGCCCACCCTGTGGGCGTTGCCCTTTGCATCGCCGCCATAGGGCCTGCTCGCCTCGCGAAAAGATGTCGCCCACAGGGTGGGCTCCTGCGATCGGTTGCGACTTAACTAGAGGCCGGCGGCGTGTTGGGACAGTTTGCGTTTCAGGGGCGTCAGGCGGTCGAGCAGGCGTACGCCCAGGCCGCGGGCGGTGACGAGCGGTGACGCGCTCCAACTGTAGATTCGCGCAAGCGCATCGAAGGAGCGAGCATCCAGTTCATCGGCGCTACGGCGGCGGCGGGCGTAGCGGCGCAGCACATGGGTGGCGGCGAAGTCCCGGCCGGCGGCACGCGCTTCGGCCAGCGTGTCGCGCAGTTCGGCCACGTCGCGCAGGCCCAGGTTCACGCCCTGCCCCGCGAGCGGGTGTACCGCGTGGGCGGCATCGCCCAGCAGCACCAGCCGCCCCACTTCGTAGCGATCGGCCAGCTTCAGGCGCAGCGGGAATGCTGCGCGGCGGGTGACGCTTTCGATCGGACCCAGGCGGAAATCGCTGGCGACGCCGAGCGCCGCGCGGAACGCGTCATCATCCAGCGCCAGCACACGCTGCGCCTCGGGTTCGGGCAGCGACCACACGATGGAACTGCGCCCGTCCGCCAAGGGCAGGAAGGCCAGCGGGCCGCCGGGAAGAAAACGCTGCCATGCCGTGCGTTCGTGCGGGCGCGCGGTACCCACATGGGCCACGACGCCGCGCTGCGCATAATCGCGCCCATGCGTACCGATGCCGACCATGGCGCGTAGTGGCGATTCCGCGCCATCCGCCGCCACGACCAGCCTCGCCGCAAGCACCTCTCCATCGGCCAGCTCCAGCTGCGCGCGATCCTCGCGCATGCTGTAGCCGGTCACCTCGGCGGGTACCACGCGGCGTACGCCGGCATCATCGAGCGCGTGCCAGAGCACTGCCTGAACCAGGTTGTTCTCGACGATGTAGCCGAGCACGTCGCGGCCCTCATCGGCCGCGTCGAAATGCAGGGTCGCGCCGTTTTCGGCATCCCACACCACCATGCGCTCATACGGCGAGGCACGGCCTTCACGAATGCGCTGCCAGACACCCAGCTGGTCCAGCAACTGGATCGACGACGGGGCCAGCCCGACCACGCGCAGGTCTACGTCATGGGCTGCGGCCCATGCGGCCGGTTCACGGGCATCGACCAACGCAACGCTGAAGCCGGCACGGGCCAGCGCAAGCGCGGCCGCCGCACCGACCATGCCACCACCCACGATGGCGACATCGAGCAAGCCGCCACGACGACGGGATGTTTCGTTGGCCCAGGCATCGCTCACGGTGTCTTCTCCCGCACGGCAAAGGGCGCGTTCGCGCGGAAGCCCATGCCACGGCGGCTCAACGCATGGCGAAGGGGCGGCACACGGTCCAGCGCCAGCATGGCCAGCGAACGCAACGGCCCCAGCAGGGGCTGGTCAAGGCAGGCCAACCGGACCAGGCCGTGACTCATCGCCATGGTGCCCTCACGATCGGGGGTTCGGCGGCGTACGTACTCAGCAAGCAGGCCGGCATCGCCCGGGTCGCCACCCGCGGCGACAAGCTCCGCCAGGGTGAGCGCATCGCGCAGGCCCAGGTTGAAGCCCTGGGCGCCAATCGGATGCACGGTCTGCGCGGCATTGCCTACCAGCACCGCGCGCGGGCCGGTGAGGGCCTCCGCCGCGACTCGTCGGATGGGGTACGGCACACGCTTGCCTGGCCGGGTAAGACGACCGAGCCGCCAGCCGAACCGCTTCTGGGCAAAGGCCGCAAACGTGGCGTCATCCATGCCGGCCACCTCGTCGGCGCGCTCAGCATTCACCGTGAGGACCACGCCAACACGCCGCTCGGCCAGCGGCAGGACCGCGACCGGGCCGTCATCGGTGAAGCGCTCGAACGCCCGGCCACGCGGATCTCGCTCGGGGGTCATGGTGCTCACGAACAGCGCCTGCTGGTAATCGTGTTCACGCGTGCCGATGCCCAGTTGCGCGCGAATGCCCGAGGTGGTGCCGTCGGCACCGACCAGCAAAGGCGTCGTGACCTGCGTCGTGCCCTCCGGGCCTGCGATGGTGACCCGCCACCCGCCGTCCACCGGCTCGATCTGCTCCACCCGCGCCGGGGCGCGGCGCACCAGCAGGCGGCACGTGGCCAGCCGGTTCAGCAACGCCTCGCCCAATTCGCGGGCGGGCAAGGTCCAGCCCAGCGCATCCACGCCTTCGGCGGCGGCATCCATGCGCACGCTGCCGAAATCCCCGGCCCGGCTCGTATGGATATGCGTGATGGGCGTGGCCCGCTGGCGGGCCAGGTCCCACACGCCAATCGACGCCAGGCCGTTCACAGTGGCCCGCGCGAGCGCGAGGTTGCGCTCGTCGTAGCTGGGCTGGTCGCCTACCCGGGGTGCGGCGGCCTCCACCAGCATGGCGGGGATGCCGGCGGTATCCAGGGCGATGGCAAGGCTGGCGCCGACCAGGCCGCCGCCGACAATAAGGATGGGAGATGCAGGGCTCATCCGCCGATGATAACGCCGCAAGGTGCAGGCGCCGTGGGTGCGGCGGCCCGCCGCACGCTAGAATCGGCCGATGGGTAACCGACTCTCGAAGATCTACACACGTACCGGCGATGACGGCAGCACCGGCCTGGGCGATGGCAGCCGCACCGGCAAGGATTCCCTGCGGGTGGCCGCCTATGGCACGGTCGATGAGCTCAACAGCACGCTGGGCATGGTCATCGCCAGCGACGGCGTGGGTGAGGACATCCGCGAGGTGCTGGTCCAGGTGCAGCACGAGCTGTTCGACCTGGGCGGCGAACTGTGCATCCCGGGCATGGCCATGGTGCAGGGCAAGGACATCGACCGGCTCGAGACGGTGCTCGATGCGTTCAACGCCGACCTGCCCGCGCTGAAGGACTTCATCCTCCCGGGCGGCGGCATGGCCGCGTCGACCTGCCACCTTGCGCGCACCGTGTGCCGCCGCGCCGAGCGCGAGGTGGTGGCTTTGGGCCGCGTCGAGGAAGTGCGCCCTGAAGCGCAGCGTTACCTGAACCGGCTTTCAGACTTGCTGTTCGTGCTCGCGCGCGTCCTGGCGCGGCGCAGCGGCCATGGCGAAGTGCTGTGGCAGCACGAGCGCCGCCCGCGCGGCTGAGCGGGCGGTGTAAGCTCAAGGGCACTGGCCCGGCGATCGCCGCCGTGCCCTCGCCAGGGGTTGGAGCTTATGCGTGGAGTGCCATCGTGCGATGCAGGCGGTGATTCTGCTAAGTTGGCCGCCTTTCGAACGGACAAGACCCCGCCCGTGACGCCCCGCAACAGCATCCTGCCTAAACGCCGCCTGCTGGCGACCGCCGTCGCCCTCGTCGTCACCGGCACCGCCTGGCAAACCCAGGCCCAGTCCGCGCCGGCCGCCAGCACAGCGCCGACACCCGCGGTAACCACCGGCCATCCGGCATCGGAAGTCGAGACCTGCAAGCTCGGCTCGTTCATCTGCGCACCCCGCCCCGTCAGCTACCTGCTGTGCAGCCCCAATGCCATGCTGGACTTCTACGATCCCACGATCACGAAGGACACCACGCTGCGCGACACGGCGGTCACCGATACGGTGTCGAACATCAATGGCACCGAAGGCGTGAAGGTCGAGAGCCCCGAACCGAACATCTACCACATGACCGGCGGCGTCCGCCTGCAGCGTGCGGACCAGGTGCTGCAAGCCGAGGACGTCACCTATAACGCCGATTCCACGGCGTACGATGCCCAGGGCAACGTACGCTACCAGGAAGCCGGCATGCTCCTGCGCGCCGATCGCATGACCGGCACGACCACGCCCAACCAGGGCGATGCCGACCATGTCACCTACCAGCTGCTGCAATCGCGCGGCAACGGCGTGGCCGACCACGCCAAGATCACCGACCCGACCCACGGCCGCATGCGCCTGGCCACGTATTCCACGTGCGACGTGGGCAAGCACCAGTGGGAGTTCCGCGCGAAGACGGTGGACCTGAACAAGGACACCGGCGTCGGTACGGCACACAGCGGCACCATGCGCTTCAAGGGCGTGCCGTTCATGTACCTGCCCTACTTCACCTTCCCGCTGGATGACCGGCGCAAGAGCGGCTTCCTGTACCCGACCTTCGGCTCATCGAGCCATTCGGGTACGTACCTCACGCTGCCGTACTACCTGAACCTCGCACCTAATTACGATGCGACGATCACGCCCAGCTACTACACCGAGCGTGGCCCCATGCTCGGCGCGGAGTTCCGCTACCTCCTGCCGAAATCGAACGGTACGTTCGATATCAACTACCTCAGCCACGATCGCGGCGCGGAAGATCCGGAATTCCTGCAGTACGGCGACCGAGACGGCTCCAAGCAGCGTTGGCTGGCAAAAATCACCAATGCCACCAACCTGGGCGATGGCTTCAACCTGAGCGTGAACATCAACCGCGCCTCGGATAACGAATACTTCCGCGATTTCGGTAACGATCTCTACAGTTCCTCGGTCGGCATCCTCACTTCCAGCGCCTATATCTCCAAGGGCGGCAAGTACTGGAGCGCCTCGCTGGGCGTGGATGATTACCAGAACATGGATCCGGGCCTGCCGGATTACGTCGAGCCTTACAGGCGCTGGCCGCGCGCCACCTTCAACTCCGAAATCCCGCTCAATTCGTGGCTCGATGCCGGTATCGATTCCGAAGCGGTGGCTTTCCGCAAGTCGGACCGGGATACGACGGGCCGCCAGCTCGACGGCAACCGCCTGGACCTGGCGCCCTATCTGGCGGGCGACTTCGGCGGCCCGTTCTGGTTCGCCAGGCCCCGCATCGAATACCGGTTCACGGGCTACCAGCTGAAGAACGATTACTACAAGTCCGTGTTTCCCGACCGCACGCCGTCACGATCGGTTCCTATCGCCAGCTTCGATACGGGCCTGATTTTTGACAGGGCGACCCACCTGTTCGGCACCGATTACACGCAGACCCTCGAGCCCCGCGTGTATTACCTGTATGTGCCTTACAGGAATCAGGACAAGCTACCCACGTTCGACACCAACGAAATGTCGTTCGATTTCTGGCAGCTGTTCACCACTAACCGTTTCGCGGGCGCCGATCGCCAGATGGACGCGAACAACGTCACCGCCGCGCTCACGACACGCCTGCTCGACGATAACGGCGTTGAGCGCGTGTCGGCGAGCATCGGCCAGATCCGTTACCTGAGCGACCAGAAGGTCCAGATGTACGGCGTTCTCCCGACCGACTACAGCGGTTCGGATTACGTTGCCCAGTTCGCCGTGCAGCTCAACGACAAGTGGCGTGTAAACAGTTCGTACCAGTGGAACCCGAACGACAAGGCCCGCGTGTACCCGGACCCGGATACCGGGCAGTACGGCCTCCAGGGCCACGATACCGACCTGGCGACCGTCGCCTTCCAGCGCCGCATCAAGGGCGACGGCATCTTCAACTTCTCGTACCGGTACCGCCGGAACGTCATGGAACAATTCGACACGTCCGTGGTCTACCCCGTGTCCGAGCGCTGGCGCGCGCTGGCGCGCTGGGTGTTCGCCCGCCGCGATATCGTGCCGGTCACCCTCGACAACGGTGCCAGCTTCACCACGTTCACGTTCTCCCACCGGACCCTGGAAGCCGCCGCCGGCGTCGAATACGACAGCTGCTGCGTCGCCTTCCGGATCCTTGGCCGCCACTACGTCATGGATTACACCCGGCGGACGAACAACGCGATCATGTTTGAGCTGGAATTCAAGGGGCTAGGCTCGCTGAACCCCCAATCGGGTGAGTACCTGCGGCGTGCTATCCTTGGCTATCAATAAGTGGGGCAGGTGCCCCGGGCTCCCTATTCGATGAAGCAGATCCTCGCTTATTCCATGCTCGCCGCCGCCATCCTGGCAGTGGTGCCCACCGCCCACGCGCAGCTCATGCCGCAGGCCCAGCCGGCCGCCGGTGGCGCCGCCATGGGCAACGGTTCGCTCGACCGCATCGTGGCGGTGGTGGAAGACGACATCATTCTCCAGAGCGAGCTGAATGCGGCCATCGCCGCCATCCAGAAGCAGTACGCGGCCAACCCGGGCCAGCTGCCCCCGCCGGATGTGCTCGCCCGCCAGGTGCTCGATCGCCTCATCCTGATGAAGCTCCAGGTCTCGCGCGCCAACGACCAGAATATCCACGTCACCGACCAGGATATCGACCAGGCCGTGGGCAACGTGGCCCAGCAGAACAAGATGTCCGCCGAACAGCTGCAGCAGGCGGTCACCCAGGACGGCATGAGCTGGCAGGGCTTCCGCCAGCAGATCTCCGACCAGCTGCTGACCCAGAAGCTGCACGAGAGCGTCGTGCGCGACCAGGTCACGGTGACCGATGCCGAAGTGAACAACCTGCTGGCCAGCCCCACCTACAAGGCGGGTGAAGTGCACCTGGCCCACATCCAGATCAGCACCCCGGCCGAAGGCGGCGCCAGCGATATCGCGGCGGCCCAGGCCAAGGCCGAGAAGGCCATTGCCGACATCAAGGCCGGCAAGGATTTCAACGCGGTCGCCATCCAGTACTCCGACGCCCCCGACGCCCTCGATGGCGGCGACCTGGGCTGGCGCCGCCTGGACGAAGTGCCGCCGGCGTTCGCCGATGCCGTGGGCTCGCTCAAGCCGGGCGAATCCACCGCGGCGCTGCGCGGCCCCACCGGCTTCCACATCCTGAAGCTGGTGGAAACGCGCCAGCCGGGCCGCCAGGTGGTCACCGAGTACCACGCTCGCCAGATCCTCATCAAACCGTCCGAAATCGTCACGCCGGAACAGGCGGAGAAGAAGGCGGAAGAGATCTACACCAAGGTGACCGACAAGAAGGAAGACTTCGCCAAGCTGGCGAAGGATGACTCCAAGGACACCACCACTGCCAATGCCGGCGGCGACATGGGCTGGTTCCAGAAGGACGCATGGGGCCAGGCCATCTCCAGCCAGCTCGATGGCCTGAAGGACAACGAGGTCTCCAAGCCGTTCCAGACCGATGCCGGCTGGATCGTCATGCAGCTGCTCGGCACCCGCCAGAGCGACGTCACCGACGAATCGCAGCGCAACCAGGCCCGCCAGGCCATCGGCAACCGCAAGGCTGACGAGGCTTACGAGAGCTACCTGCGTGAAATGCGCTCGTCCTCGTTCGTCGACATCCGCGTGCCGGAACTGCGCGACCCGGACGACAAGCAGGCTTCGGCCCTCCAGCCGAAATAAAGCCGCATGAACGCGACGACCCTGCCGCGGCTCGCCGTTACCGCCGGTGAGCCTGCCGGGGTCGGTCCCGAACTCGTTGCGCGCCTGGCGGCCAGCGACCTGGCCGCCGATATCATCGCCATCACCGACCGCGACCTGCTCAGGCAGGCCGCGCAAGCGTGCGGCGTTACGCTGCATATCGCCGATGACGACGGCCTGGGCATCACCCACCGGCCGGCCGGCCACGTACGCATCCGCCATGTGCCGCTGGGCGCACCGGTGCGTTTCGGCGCCCCCGATCCCGCGAATGCCCAACACGTGCTCCACATGCTCGGCATCGCGGCTGATGGCTGCCTGGATGGCACCTTCGATGCCGTCGTGACCGGCCCCGTGCAGAAAGCCAGCATCAACGAGGCAGGCGTCCCCTTCAGCGGACACACCGAGTTCTTCGCCGAGCGTGCCGGCGCCGAGGTGGTGATGATGTTGGCCAGCCCGGAACTCCGGGTGACGCTGGCGACGACCCACCTGCCCCTGTCGGCGGTCCCCGCCGCCATCACCCCTGCACTGCTGGAACGCACCCTGGGCATCGTGCATGGCGCGCTGCGCAGCCGTTTCGGCATCGCCCACCCGCGCATTGCGGTGCTGGGCCTGAACCCGCACGCAGGCGAAGGTGGGCACATGGGCCGCGAAGAGCTCGATACGATCATCCCGTTGCTGGAGCGCCTGCGCGCCGATGGCATGGACCTTATTGGGCCCCTGCCCGCCGATACCGCCTTCGTGCCGGCCATGCGGCCGCGCTACGACGTGGTGCTGGCCATGTACCACGACCAGGCCCTGCCGGTGCTCAAGAGCGAAGCGTTCGACCGCACCGTCAATGTCACGCTCGGCCTCCCCTTCATCCGCACGTCCGTCGATCACGGCACGGCGCTCGACCTGGCCGGCAGCGGCCGGGCCGATCCGGCCAGCCTGTTCGCCGCCACGCGCCTCGCTATCGAGCTTGCCCGCCCGCGGGCCACCGTATGAACGCACGCCCCAAAAAGAGCTTCGGCCAGCATTTCCTCCACGATAAGCGCTATATCGAGCGCATCGTGTCGTCGATTTCGCCCAAGGACGGCGATACCGTCGTAGAGATCGGCCCCGGAGAGGGCGCCATGACCCTGCCACTGCTGGCCGTGGCGAAGAAGCTGACCGCCATCGAGCTCGATACCGACCTGATCCCGGGCCTGCAGGAACGCGCCGCGCCGATCGGCGACCTGCGCATCGTGCATTCGGATGTGCTGAAGGTGGATTTCAGCGCGCTGGCGAAGGAACTGGGTGCGGAGCGCCTGCGCATCGCCGGCAACCTGCCCTACTACATCTCCAGCCCCATCCTGTTCCACTGCGTGGAACACGCGGCCGCCATCCAGGACATGCACTTCATGCTGCAGAAGGAAGTGGTGGACCGCATGGCCGCGGAACCCGGCAGCAAGGTTTACGGGCGCCTGAGTGTCATGTTGCAGCTCGCCTGCAAGGTGACGCCGCTGTTTACGGTGCCGCCCGGCGCCTTCCGGCCGCCACCGAAGGTCGATTCGGCCGTCGTGCGCATGGTCCCCTTGCCGCCCGAGCAGTTGCCGAAGGGCGATCCGGCGAAAATCCATGCCGTCGTGAAGGCCGCCTTCGCCATGCGGCGTAAGACACTGTCCAACACGCTGAAGGGCCTGGTCGACGAGGCCACCATTCGCGAACTGGGGATTGACCCGAAGGCCCGCGCGGAGACGCTCGCACCGGGGGATTTCGTGAAGCTCGCGAACGCGACCTGAACAAGATGCGGGCATACTTGCCCACCCCCTCCGCGTCCCACACAATCCCTGCATGAACTCGAAAATTCCCCACACGATCGACGTGGAGGTCGAAACCCGCTTCGTTCCCGACCAGTCGCAACCCGGTGATAACCGCTACGTGTTCGCCTACACGATCACGCTGCGCAACGCCGGCGTGACCGGCGCGCAGCTGCTCGCGCGGCACTGGGTCATCACCGATGCGAACGGCAAGGTGGAAGAAGTACGCGGCGATGGCGTGGTCGGCGAGCAGCCGTGGATGCGCCCGGGCGATACCTACGAGTACACCTCGGGTGCCGTACTTGAAACCGCCGTCGGTACCATGGCCGGCAGTTACCGCATGGTCGCCGACGATGGCACGCACTTCGATGCGCCGATCCCCGCGTTCGTCCTCTCCATCCCCCGCACGCTGCACTAGGAATTACGCATGGATAGCGCCAATGCCCGGTGGGGCGACATGAAGCGAGCAACCTGATGGCCGTCTACGCGATCGGCGACGTGCAAGGTTGCTACCCCGAACTCCAGCGCCTGCTCGAGAAGATCCGCTTCGATCCCGCCGCCGACCAGCTCTGGTTCTGCGGCGACCTGGTGAACCGCGGCGGCGAGTCGCTCGCTACGCTGCGCCTTATCCACTCGCTGCGCGAGCGGAGCATCATCACGCTCGGCAACCACGATCTGTCACTGCTGGCGATCGGCCAGCGCCGTGAGGACGCCCAGCAGCGGGTGAACCCCGAGCTGCGCGAAGTGCTGTTCGCCGAGGATGCACCCGTGCTGCTCGAGTGGTTGCGCATGCAGAAGCTGCTGCACCACGACGAGACCCTTGGCTGGACCATGATCCACGCCGGCATGGCGCCCATCTGGACCCTGCGCCAGGCCCAGCGCGCCGCACTGGAAGTGGAACGCGAGCTTGGCGGCCCGCGCCACCAGCGCCTGCTGAAGAACCTGTTCGGCAACCGCCCGGCGGCATGGAACAACCGCCTGCAGGGTGTGGAGCGGCACCGCGCCACGATCAATACGCTTACGCGCATGCGCTACTGCGATGTGAATGGCCGCATCGATTTCGAAGGCAAGGATCGGCCGGGTACTCAGAAACCGGGGATGTACCCGTGGTTTGAAGTACCAGGCATGCGCAAGCGCGAGACGAAGATCGTCTGCGGGCACTGGTCCGCACTGGGCCGCTTCGCGGGCCTGGGCGTGTACGCAATCGATACCGGTTGCGTGTGGGGCGGCCAGCTCACGGCCATGCGGCTGGATAGCGAAGAACCGCAGTACATCACCGTGCAGGCCGAGCCGCACAGGCAGAAGCCGAAGGGCGGCGGCGACTGAACGTGCATGCCCGGCGGCGCTCGCAGAAGCGCGCTGGGCTAGCAGCGCGTGAGTCCGTCAGCCTTCTGGCATGTCGTCTCCGGGCTCATCCGCCAACGCTTCCGGATCTCGTGCCAGCGCCTGCTTCGCAAAATCTTCGATCAGGTCAAAGGCTTTGGTTTCGACGCGGCTACCGAATTGCTCGCGTCGCCGCTTCGACACCGCACCTTGCTGCTCAAGGGCACCGCGGATGAGCACGGCCAGGTCGCTACCGCGGATATCGACAAGCTCATTGACCTTGCGGCTGACAAAGTCGTAGCGCTCAAGGTATTCGACGTTGGTGCGCAACTCGACGGCCAGGGCTTGCTCAGCCATCTGGTAAGTAAACTCTACCGCGCGCGTCGCGTCCCAATAGCGATACAACTCCAGGCCATCGCTGCCCAGGTACTCGAATTCAAAGTCGTCGCCATCCAGCCAGGTCACGTTCCAACGCTCACGCGCAGGCACGGAGAACGCCTTGAGTGCATCAAGGTATTCGTTTTCGTGCTTCTTCATGGCAACGGATATGGGAAGGATCAGCCCGCTGTTCAGTGCGCCTGACTGGCACAAGGCGTGATGGATAAGAAAGCGGCTGAGCCTTCCGTTTCCGTCCATGAAAGGATGGATGAAAACGAAGCCGAACGCGCTGATGGCTCCCGCGATGATCGGATCGATCGCGGCAGGCATCGCGTTCGCGAAGGACATCATCTCGGCCATCAGGTCGCCGACCGCGCCGGGCGGTGGCGGAACGTAAGTGACGCCTGCCGCGCCTGGAAGTGAGTTCGCCAGGTAGTTCTGCTCAATCCGAAACCCCAGGGCCCGGTCCAGCACGTTCGAAATGGTGGCCTGCTGCAGGTCGGTGAGGTACGCCTCGGTGAGCGGGTTCTCCTTGTGGGCAGCGTGTAGCAGCGCGACGAACGCCGCTTGCCGTTGTTCGCTGGGCACTTCGTTTTCGATGGCAAAGCTTGAGCGGGTCTCACTGAGGTAGGCGAAGCTCAGCGCTCGCTCCCTGACGGCCCCGGTCAGGCCCTCTGCGTACGCGCGCACGCGCCCAGGCAAGTCGGATGCCATCGCGCGCTCGATCAGTGGCGTACGCGAAACGGTGGCACACCAGCGCGTCGTCCCAAGTCCGTTCCAGCGGACCCGCCAAAAGGGCATGGACGCGGCGCCCGGCACCGTCACGTAGCGCTTCGGGTCGAAAATATCGACGACGGCACCGGTAGCTACGGGCGCTCCTTCAAGCCGCCGCCCATGCGCCTCTTCCCAGAAGAAGCCGAGCTGGCGCGTGTACTGACCCGAGGGCGTGCGGGTAACTTCGGCCAGCACATCGTTCCCGGAGACCTTGCGCATGGCCTCCATGAGCAAGGCCAGCTCCATGTCTTCATGCTTGAGGGCGAAAAGCAGGTGGTCGACGGGGTGGTCGGATTTCGGAGCAATCCGCGCCGGCACCGCCAGATGGTCCACGTTTCGCTCAAGGCGGGTCGTAGGCTTGATAAGAGCGGGTCGGGAAGGATCGAACGCCGACAGCCCCAACTTTTCTTTAAGAAATGCGTACCCGACCGACATTTTTTTGTCTCTGGCTGTGATTTCTTTACAAAATCGACATTTCGGCGATTTTTCTTTACACACCCAGAAACGTCAAGCGGTCAAAAGTCGTCAAAAGCCGCCATCCAGTCGCTTTTTTCCTACGCCGCCTGCTTTTTCTTTACAAAACGGGCTTTTGATCAACTTTTTTTCTACGTGAACCCTGTCCCCGCCGATCCACGCAAAACCCGGCGAAAGCAGATTTCTTAGTCCTGGTGCTCAGGATACGGCTCGCCTTCGGCCTCGCGGGGCTCGGCTTCGCCATCGCGTTCCACACTTGAACCTCGAGTCAGCGAGCCTTCGCCGCCCACCCTCGCATCGATGCCGCGGCTGCGCCGCCGTGTCTTTGATTCGCGCACAAGGTGCGCTCCTACAACCGCGGCTCCGTCAGTCGGCAATGGCCCAGTACGATCAAAGGCTGGCCTTCGGCCGCGAACCGGGTGCCGTGAGGGGCTTTTCGACGAGACATCCGTGTCTCGTCAAAAAGGAACGGCCATCCATGGCCGTCCCCCCTGCGGGGCTGTTCCTTCCCGTCCCCCTCGCCTCCGAAACTCGCCTCGAGGGTGGGCGCCGAAGACTCGTTTGGTCACTGAGGTGAATTGGCAGGAGAGCTGGGGCGTGGCGCGATGCATGCCCCCGCCAAGCGCCACGCAACGCCCTGTAGGAGCCCACCCTGTGGGCGACATCTTTTCGCGAGCACGCCACAGGCCCTGCTGCGGTAAGGCGAAAGCTGTCGCGCGCAGGGCGCGCTCCTACACAGAGCGGGTCACCGCATGGCCTCTGGTTGACAGGCGCACCGGCTTGGCGCAACGAACGGCGCACCGAACGGCGCACCGCGTGAACGCATGCCGAGACAAGGCGTGTCGTACCACCACGCCAGGCGTACCGGCTCGCCCATCAACCCACCTCATGGGTCAAAAGAGCCCTCGGTGCCCGCCCTCGAGGCGAGTTTCGGAGGCGAGGCCGACGGGAGGGAATAGCCCGCAGAGGGACGGCCATGGATGGCCGTTCCTTTTTGACGAGACACGGATGTCTCGTCGAAAAGCCCCTCACGGCGGCCGGTTCGCGGCCGTAGGCCAACCTTTGATAGTACTTGCCCATCGCGGGCTGACGGAGCGGCGGTTGTAGGAGCGCACCTTGTGCGCGAATCGAAGACACGGCGGCGCCGCCGCGGCATCGACGCGAGGGTGGGCACCGAGGGCTCTTCGCCCCAAGGCTCAGGTGTAAAACGCGATGGCGTAAGCCGAGCCCCCGCGAGGCCGAAGGCGAGCCTTATCGGGCAGACATAAAAAAACCCGGCTTTCGCCGGGTTTTTATCAGGTCAGCTGACCGTGGCAGTGCTTGTACTTCTTGCCCGAGCCGCAGGGGCATGGATCGTTGCGGCCGACCTTGGGGCCTTCCGCCACCGTCGTCGGCACCGCCTGCTCAGCCACCGCGTTGTTACCCAGTGCCTGCGCATCAGCGTGCTGGAACTGCAGGCGCTGGGCTTCCGCCGCGCGCTGCTGCTCCGCTTCCATCGCCGCCACTTCTTCTTCGCTGCGGATGCGGATGCGGGCAAGCATCTGCACCACTTCCGTCTTGATGCGATCAAGCATCTCCGAGAACAGCTCGAACGACTCGCGCTTGAACTCCTGCTTCGGCTGCTTCTGCGCGTAACCGCGCAGGTAGATGCCCTGGCGCAGGTAATCCATGCTCGCCAGGTGCTCCTTCCAGGCGTTATCGACCACGGAGAGCATCACGTGCTTCTCCAGCGAACGCATGGTCTCGGCGCCGACCTGGGCTTCCTTCTCGACGAACATCTGGTCCACGGCGGTGCGCACGTGCTCGAAGATGGCCTCGGCGTCGGCGTCCTTCTGGCCTTCCAGCCAGTGGGCCACATCCAGGCGCAGGTTCAGCTCGCTCGCCAGCTCGCGGTCGAGGCCAGCGATATCCCACTGGTCATCGATGCTGTCGGCCGGCACGAAGCGGCGCACCAGGCCCTCGATCACGTCGGCGCGGATATCGCCCACCATGTCGGAAATATCTTCCGCATCGAGCAGTTCATCGCGCTGCGCGTAGATCACCTTGCGCTGGTCGTTGGCGACGTCATCGAAATCGAGCAGGTTCTTGCGGATATCGAAGTTGTGCTGTTCGACCTTGCGCTGCACCTTCTCGATCTGGCGCGTGATCAGGCGATCTTCCAGCGCCTCGTCTTCCTTCATGCCGAACATCTGCATCCAGCGGCCGATACGCTCGCCGCCGAAGATGCGCATGAGGCTATCCTGCAGCGACAGGTAGAAACGGGACGAGCCCGGATCACCCTGGCGGCCCGAACGGCCACGCAGCTGGTTATCGATACGGCGCGATTCATGGCGCTCGGTACCGATAATGTGCAGGCCGCCAGCAGCGAGCACCTGTTCGTGGCGCTTCTTCCACTCGGTGCGGAGCTTTTCGCGATCGGCATCGGTTGCTTCGGCCGGCAGCGCGGTCAGTGCCGCCTCCAGGCTGCCGCCCAGCACGATATCCGTACCGCGGCCGGCCATGTTGGTGGCGATGGTGACAGCCGACGGCGCGCCCGCCTGGGCAACGATGTGCGCTTCGCGCTCATGCTGCTTGGCGTTGAGCACTTCGTGCGGGATGCGTTCCTTCTTCAACAGGCCCGACACCAGCTCGGACACATCGATGGACGCGGTACCCACGAGCACCGGCTGGCCCTTCTCGAAGCATTCCTTGATGTCGGCGATGACCGCCTTGAACTTCGCATCCGGGCCGAGGAACACCATATCCGGGTTGTCCTTGCGGACCATCGGCTTGTGGGTGGGGATGACCACCACTTCCAGGCCATACACCGACTGGAATTCGTAGGCTTCGGTATCGGCCGTACCGGTCATGCCGGCCAGCTTCTTGTACATGCGGAACAGATTCTGGAACGTCACCGTTGCCATGGTCTGGTTTTCGCGCTGGATGGGCACGCCTTCCTTCGCTTCCACCGCCTGGTGCAGGCCATCGGACCAGCGGCGGCCCGCCAGCGTACGGCCGGTGAACTCATCCACGATGATGACTTCGCCATCGCGCACGATGTAATCCACATCGCGCTGGTAGATGGCGTTGGCGCGCAGCGCCGCGTTCATGTGGTGGACGACGGCCAGGTTCTTCGAATCGTACAGGCCGGTATCCGGATCGATCACGCCCGCCTGGCGCAGCAGCTGCTCGGCGTGCTCCATGCCCTCTTCGGACATGTGCACCTGCTTCTGCTTCTCGTCGACGTAGTAATCGCCGGCGGCTTCTTCGGTTTCCTGGCGCGTGAGGTGCGGCACCACCTTGTTCACCGCGATGTACAGCTGCGGGGAATCTTCGGCCGGGCCGGAGATGATCAGCGGGGTACGGGCTTCGTCGATGAGGATCGAATCCACCTCGTCGACGATGGCGTAGTGCAGGCCGCGCTGGTAGCGCTGGTCGCGGCTGAGCGCCATGTTGTCGCGCAGGTAATCGAAGCCGAACTCGTTGTTGGTGCCGTAGGTGATATCGGCGGCGTAGGCGCCACGCTTGTCGGCGTGGTCCATGCCCGGGTACACCACGCCCACGGTCAGGCCCAGGAAGTTGTAGAGCTTGCCCATCTGCGCCGAGTCACGGCGCGCCAGGTAGTCGTTCACGGTGACGACGTGGGTGCCCTTGCCTTCCAGCGCGTTCAGGTACACCGGCAGCGTACCGACCAGGGTCTTGCCCTCGCCCGTGCGCATTTCGGCGATACGGCCGCTGTGCAGCACCATGCCGCCGATCATCTGCACATCGTAGTGGCGCATGCCGAGCACGCGCTTGGCACCCTCGCGGGTCACCGCGAAGGCCTCGGGCAGCAGCTTGTCCAGGGATTCACCGGCGGCAATGCGCTGGCGGAACTCGTCCGTCTTGGCGCGCAGGGCATCGTCGGAAAGCTTTTCGAACTCCGGCTCGAGGGCGTTGATGCGCTTGACCGTCTTGGAAAGGTCGCGCAGCACGCGGTCGTTACGGCTGCCGAAAATACTCGTCAGGGCACGATTGAACATCGATCATCCGGATCTGAAGCAAAAGGGGACTGCCGCGCGGGTAAACCCGACCGGCACGAAGGGACGATCATACTACGGGCGCCCCTCAACTTGCCTTTTAATGGCGGCGGGTTGCCGCCGTTCAAGGCTGTCTCAGCGGTGGCTGCGAACGAACGCCAGCGGATTCACCACGCGGTCGTGGTACCAGACCTCGAAATGGACGTGGGATCCCGTGGAGCGGCCGGTGGAGCCGGCCTGGGCGATCACATCGCCCACGTGGACCCGCTGGCCCACGGTGGCCACGAGCTTGCTGTTGTGGGCGTAACGGGTCATGTAGCCGTTGCCGTGGTCGATCTCGATCACATCGCCATAGCCGTTGCGCTGGCCGGCAAAGGTGACCATGCCCTCGGCCACGGCGGTGACCGGGGTGCCCTTGGGGGCGGCGATATCGATCCCGGTGTGGCGCGCGCTGTGGCCGCTGAACGGATCGGGGCGGCCACCGAAGAAGGAGGAGATGTAACCGTTCACCGGCATACCGGTGGGGCGCAGGCTGGATTCGATCTTGCGATCGAGCAGCAGGTCGTTCAGGGCCTGGAGCTGGGCCTGCTGCACATCGAACTGGCCGGCCAGGTCGTCAATGCCCTGGTTGAGCGCGGCGGGCGCCATGGCGCCTTCGTCCTTGCCGGTGGTGAGCTCGGGGCCACCCTGGCCGGGATCTTCGTCGAAGTTGAACTCGCCATCGTCGAGCTTGCCGACCTGGGTGAGCCGCTCGCCGAGGGCGTTGAGGCGCACCGACTGGGCCTGGAGCTGGCCGAGCTTCACGGCGAGGGCATCGATGTCGCGCTGCGCATCGGCCTTGATCTTTGCGACGCGGGCGTCGGCATCGGTGGCCGCCGCGGCGACGGGGTGGCGCGGGCCGGTAATGGCCAGCGCGAGCGCGGCGCCTACCCCGGCGATGCCGATGGCACCGGCCACCGCCATGACCGCGACCTTGCAGCGCATGCGCCGGCAGGCCAGGTCTAGCGTTTTGGGGCCTTTATGGCCGCGTGGTACGAGTATGATCTGCATACGTTCTTCATCGAATAAGTTCAGTCGGTCTATGCCACCGCCGTCCCAGCACTCTCGCCCTCGTACGCGTGGACTGAAATCCATCGCGGATGTCGGGCCTGTCGCCAAGCTTGCCCATAGGGCTCGCGAGCTCGACACGCTGGACCGCCAGCTGCGCTCGACGCTTCCTGCGCCGTTGCGAGACCACGTCCGCTTTGCGGACCTTCGCAATGGCCGGCTCGTCTTCCTTGCGCCCTCGTCTGCCTGGGCTTCGCGGGTGCGCCTGTACCAGGCGCAGATCCTTGAAGCCGCTAACGCCATGGGCGCCAAGGCCTACTCGGTTGCCGTGAAAGTGGCCCCCCTGCCGGTCGAGCCACCAGGGCCTGACCCGCTTAAACCGCTTTCCGCCGGCGCGGCCCGTCATCTGCGGGCTGCCGCGGCGTCACTTTCCGATCCCACGTTGCGGGATCTCTTCCTTGATTTGGCCTCCGTGGCCGATAAGCCTGAGTAATCCGCTACTTACGCGTGGCCCTTGCCGATTGCGTAAGCACCACCGGAACCGTGGTGGGCGGACTTTATAGCACGCATGAGGGTAAGGAACACCTAAAGTGCACGTAAAGTTCACTATCGTGACGGCGGTCACCTGTGCTGCGGGCATTGCCGGTTAAGACGTTACGTAGAGGTACTTAGGTGGGGTTCGAGAGGGCTCGCCTTCGGCCTCGCGGGTGCTCGGCTTCGCCATCGCGTTCTACACTTGAGCCTTGAGGCGGAGAGCCCTCGGTGCCCACCCTCGCGTCGAAGCTGCGGCTGCGCCGCCGTGTCTTCGATTCGCGCACAAGGTGCGCTCCTACAACCGCCGCTCCGTCAGCCCGCGATGGGCAAGTACTATCAAAGGTTGGCCTACGGCCGCGAACCGGCCGCCGTGAGGGGCTTTTCGACGAGACATCCGTGTCTCGTCAAAAAGGAACGGCCATCCATGGCCGTCCCCCTGCGGGCTATTCCCTCCCGTCGACCTCGCCTACGAAACTCGCCTCGAGGGTGGGCACCGAGGGCTCTTTTGACCCATGAGGTGGGTTGATGGACGAGCCGGTACGCCTGGCGTGGTGGCACGACACACCTTGTCTCGGCATACGTTCACGCTGTGCGCGGCTTTTCAGGCCACACGGGTGCGCACGTCAATCTGAGGCCATGCGATGACCTTCTTTCTGTAGGAGCGCGCCTTGCGCGCGACAGCTTTCGCCTCACCGCAGCAGGGCCTGTGGCGTGCTCGCTAAAAGATGTCGCCCACAGGGTGGGCTCCTACAGGGCGTTGCGTGGTGGCTGGCCGGGCAAGGCATCGCGCCACACCCTCGCTCTCCTGCCAATTCACCTCAGTGATCAAACGAGTCTTCGGCGCCCACCCTCGAGGCGAGTTTCGGAGGCGAGGGGGACGGGAGGGAACAGCCCCGCAGGGGGGACGGCCATGGATGGCCGTTCCTTTTTGACGAGACACGGATGTCTCGTCGAAAAGCCCCTCTCGGCACCCGGTTCGCGGCCGTAGGCCAGCCTTTGATCGTACTGGGCCATTGCCGACTGACGGAGCCGCGGTTGTAGGAGCGCACCTTGTGCGCGAATCAAAGACACGGCGGCGCAGCCGCGGCATCGACGCGAGGGTGGGCGCCGGAGGCTCGCTGACTCAACGCTCAAGTGTAGGACGCGATGGCGAAGCCGAGCCCCGCGAGGCCGAAGGCGAGCCGTATCGTGAGCGCCAGACAAAGAAAAGGCCGCGATCGCTCGCGGCCTTTTCGTTTCGTATCAGGTAACCGGGTGGCTTAGACAGCCTGCGCCGGGTGGGCGTAGCTGATCGGGGCCTTGGCCGGATCCTTGAAGCTCACCTCTTCCCATGCCGTGGCGTCTGCCATCAGCTGGCGGAGCAGCTTGTTGTTCAGCTCATGACCCGACTTGTGCGCGCTGTACGCACCGATCAGGCTGTGGCCGAGCATGTAGATATCGCCGATCGCGTCGAGGATCTTGTGCTTCACGAACTCATTGTCGTAACGCAGGCCATCTTCGTTCAGCACCCGGTAGTCATCCAGCACCACCGCGTTATCCATCGAACCGCCCAGGGTCAGGTTGCGCTCGCGCAGGGCCTCGATATCACGCATGAAACCGAAGGTGCGGGCGCGGCTGACTTCCTTGACGAACGACGTGGTCGAGAAATCCATCTCGGCCTGCGAATTACGCTTATTAAAGAGCGGGTGATCGAACTCGACCGAGAAGCCCACCTTGAAGCCGTCGAACGGCTCGAGCTTCGCCCACTTGTCGCCGTCGCGAACCACCACCGGCTTCTTGATCCGGATAAAGCGCTTCGGGGCCTCCTGCTCCTCGATACCAGCGGACTGGATCAGGAACACGAACGGGCCGGCGCTGCCATCCATGATGGGCACTTCGGGAGCCGACAGGTCGACGTACGCATTATCAATACCGAGCCCCGCCATCGCCGAGAGCAGGTGCTCGACCGTGGACACGCGGACATCGCCATTGATAAGCGTGGTGGAAAGACGGGTATCGCCCACGTTTTCCGGACGCGACTTCAGCTCAACCGGCGGGTTGAGATCGGTACGGCGGAACACGATGCCCGTATTAGGGGCGGCGGGGCGGAGCGTCATGTACACCTTGTCGCCCGTGTGGAGGCCGACGCCGGTGGCGCGAATGACGTTCTTAAGGGTGCGCTGCTTGATCATGATGGGTCAAACCTTGGTGGCAGCAGCCAGGTGTATTGAAGATGCTAACACAGTCTTAACCTCGGAATAAATAAACCGATTGGTACAGTTCAGCATTGCTTTCACCAAGCCTTCAGAAACAGCTGAGATCCGTTCTCATCTGGACAGAGACCAAACGGCTGGAAAGCCGGGTGGTTGACCGAAAGAAAGCGGCTTCCACGCTCCGCAGGAAATCGCGCGCAAGCACGCTCCTACAAAACGCGGCACAGCCGGTACCCCCGGCAAAGCCATAAAACGCCACGCATGGCCCCCTTCCTTAGTGGGTAGCGCTGGTCGAACACATACAGCGGACCACCTCGCCCGTAACAGGCTGATAACAGGACCGTGTACGTCGTGCATAAGTTCCCGGGCCAGCCCAGGTGGGCGGCCTCCCGTCGGCGGCACGGGGGTACCCCGCCGCCCGGACGGGAACGGCGGCGGGGTACCCGGGCGGCCCGGCATCGTGCCGGGTCGTCCCCACGTCTTCCTTAACGTGCCTGGTTCAGTGCGTTAGTGCCGCTTAGTCGGCCTGGCGACGCAGGAAGGCCGGGATATCGAGGTAATCGATCGCCGGCTCGCTGCTCTTCGCCGGGGCCGGCGCTGCCTCGCTGCGCACCGACGGAACCGGCTCGCTGTGGGCATAGTCGACCACTTCGTTGCCGGTACCCGTACGCAGCACGACCGGACGCGGACGCTGGCGCATTTCCACCTGCTGCTGCACCGGCTGGCGCACCGGCTGCTTGGCAGCCACGCCGCGGTTCAGGCCGGTGGCGACCACGGTCACGCGCACGTCGTCCTGCATGTCCGGGTCGAGCGAGGTGCCGATCACCACGGTCGCGTCTTCCGAAGCGAAATCGTGGATCACGCGGCCGATCTCGTCGAACTCGCGCATGGTCAGGTTCGGGCCGGCGGTGACGTTCACCAGGATGCCGCAGGCACCGGCCAGGTTCACGTCTTCCAGCAGCGGGTTGTTGATGGCGGATTCGGCGGCAGCCTGCGCGCGGTCATCGCCGCGGGCGGTGCCCGAACCCATCATCGCCATGCCCATCTCGCTCATGACCGTGCGCACGTCGGCAAAGTCGACGTTGATCAGGCCCGGGGCCGTGATCAGGTCGGCGATGCCCTGCACCGCGCCGAGCAGCACGTCGTTGGCCGCCTTGAAGGCGTTCAGCAGCGTGACTTCACGACCCAGCACGGAGAGCAGCTTTTCGTTCGGCACGGTGATCAGCGAATCCACGTGCTGCGAAAGGTCTTCGATACCCTTCAGGGCGACCTGCATGCGGCGGCGGCCTTCGAACGGGAACGGCTTGGTCACCACGGCGACCGTGAGGATGCCCTTCTCCTTCGCCAGCTGTGCCACCACCGGCGCAGCGCCGGTGCCGGTGCCGCCACCCATGCCGCAGGTGATGAACACCATGTCGGCGCCTTCGAGCATTTCCTCGATGCGCTCACGATCTTCCAGTGCGGCCTGGCGGCCCACTTCCGGGTTGGCGCCCGCGCCCAGGCCCTTGGTGACATTGCCACCAAGCTGCAGGTGCGTACGGCCGCCGCAGGTCTTCATGGCCTGTGCATCGGTATTGGCGACGACGAATTCGACGCCTTCAATGTTGGAGTTCACCATGTGCGCCACGGCATTGCCGCCACCGCCGCCCACGCCGATCACCTTGATAACCGCATTCGGTGCCAGTTTTTCGATCAGTTCAAACATTTCCCGTCCTCCGCAGAACTTGTAGTTTTTTTGGTTTATGTCCCGTGGGCGACAACTCCTGTCGACCATGGGTGGCGGGCCTTCCTCTTGCCCCGGCGCCCCCCTTCCATCGGGCACCGATCGAAAATCCTGTGTTGCTTCAGAAGTTCTTGGTAAACCAGCTACGGAACTTCTCGACGACGCTACCCACATTGCCTACCGGCGAATTGCTATGCCGCGCGCCGCCACTGCTGGCACGCGCGCCGTGCAGCAGCAGGCCAACACCCGTGGAATGCAGTTCGCTGGATACGACATCGCCCAGGCCGGAGACGTGCTGGGGCACACCGACGCGGACCATCTTGTGGAAAATCTCTTCCGCCAGTTCCAGCGCGCCTTCCATGCGCGCCGCGCCACCCGTGAGCACGATGCCGGCCGCGACGAGGCTCTCGTAACCCGAGCGGCGCAGTTCGTCCTGCACCATCTCGAAGATTTCCTCGTAGCGCGCCTGCACCGACTGGGCGAGGGCCTGGCGGGCCAGGCGACGCGGCGGACGATCGCCCACGCTCGGCACCTGGATCGTTTCTTCGGCATGCGCGAGCTGGGCCAGCGCACACGCGTATTTGATTTTGATCTCTTCCGCGTGAGCGGTAGGTGTGTGCACGCCATACGCGATGTCGTTCGTCACCTGGTCACCGCCTACCGGCAGCGACTTGGTGTAGCGAATGGCACCCTGCGTGTAGATCGCGATGTCGGTCGTACCCGCGCCGATATCGACCAGGCACACGCCCAGTTCGAGTTCGTCTTCGGTCAGCACCGACTTCGCGCTGGCCACCGCCGCCGGCACCAGTTCATCGACCGACAGGCCGCAGCGCTGGATGCACTTGGAGATGTTCTGCACCGCGCTCGCCGCGCCGGTCACTAGGTGCACGCTGGCTTCCAGGCGCACGCCGCTCATCCCCACCGGGTGGCGGATGCCATCCTGGCCATCGATGCGGTATTCCTGCGATTCCTTGTAAAGCACCTTGCGGTCGGCCGGGATGGCCACCGCGCTCGCGGCTTCCAGCACCTGCTCCAGGTCGCCCGCCATCACTTCGCGGTCGCGGATCGCCGCGGTGCCGTGGGAGTTGCGGGTTTCCAGGTGGCTGCCCGAAATGGAGGCGTAGACCGAGCGGATATCGCAGCCGGCCATCAGCTCGGCTTCTTCCACCGCGCGCTGGATCGAATGCACCGTCGATTCGATATCCACGACCGAGCCGCGCTTCATGCCGCGCGAGACATGGGTGCCGATACCGATCACTTCGATCGGCTCGCCCGGCTCGTATTCGCCCACGATGGCGACGACCTTGGAGGTGCCAATGTCGAGGCCGACGACGAGCTGTTTGTCGTTCTTGTTTCTCATGTTCTAGCTCAGGTTCCGACCTTGGGTGTGGCCGTGTTGTCCGATGGCGGCCACCGGATGGCGAATCCGTTGGTGTAACGCAGGTCGGCGTAGGCGAAACCGCCACGATGACCGGCAATGAGTTGCGGGTACACATCAAGGAAGCGAGCGAGGCGGCGATCGGCCTGTTCACGGTCGCCGATCACGATCTCGGCCCCGCTATCGGTGATGACGCTCCAGCTACCGCGCTGGGTGAGCGATACGCCGGTGACCGACATACCCGCCCTGCCCTCGAACGACTTGCGCACCTGGGCGTAGAAGCTCACCACTTCGGCCAGGCGCGAGTCCGGGCCCGAAAGCCGCGGCAGGTCGCCCATCTGGTCAGCGCCCGGTGCATCGAACACCTGGCCCTGGCGGCTGATGAGGCGATCCTCGTTCCAGCGCGCGAATGGCTGGCGTTCGTAGATACGCACCAGCAACGTATCGGGCCAGCGCTTGCGCACTTCCACCGATTCCACCCACGGCAGGCCGCCGATCGCCTTGCGCACGCTTTCCAGGTCCGTGGCAAAGAAGCCCTTGCCCAGGTGCGGGATCGCGGCGCTGCGAATCTGTTCAGCGCTCACATGGGTGAACTCCGCCTCCACTTTCAGCTGGGTCACCGGCCAACGGCCCGACGCGAACCAGCCCTGCATCACGCCCACGACAGGCAACGCCACCAGGGTGATGGCGATAGCCCATGCGACGATCCGCGTGGCGGCGGCTCCCTTCATTACTTCACGGCCTCCCGTTCCATGGAGGTTTCCAGCACGCGCCAGCACAGGCCCGGGTAATCCAGGCCCGCAACGGCGGCGGCCTTCGGCACCAGCGAATGCGAGGTCATGCCCGGGGCGGTGTTCACCTCGAGCAGCCAGTTCTTGCCATGGCGATCGCGCATGACATCGACGCGGCCCCAACCAAAACAGTCGAGGGCATCGAACGCCTTCAGCGCGAGCGTACGCATCTCATCTTCCGCCGCACCGGAAAGGCCCGGGCAGAGGTACTGCGTTTCATCCGAGATGTACTTGGCGTTGTAATCGTAATACTCGCCGGCCGGCACGATCTTGATGGTGGGCAACACTTCGCGGCCCACCACGCCGACGGTGAACTCACCGCCTTCGTTCGCGTCGCCTTCGATCAGCGTTTCCATCAGCATGTCGCCCGGGTACCGCTGGGCGAGCGCGACCGCCTCATCGAGGTCTTCTTCCTTGAACACGCGCGTGACACCCACGCTCGAGCCTTCCCACGCCGGCTTCACGATCAGCGGGAAGCCGATCTCGCGCGCCGCGGCGTGCACATCGGCACCGCGCGGCAGCGCCTTGAACTTCGGGGTGGGCAGGCCGAGCGCGATCCACACCTGCTTGGCGCGAACCTTGTCGAGCGAGAGCGCGGAGCCGAGCACGCCGGAACCGGTGTACGGGATACCCAGCGACTGCAGCGCGCCCTGCAGCTCGCCGTTTTCACCACCGGCGCCGTGCAGGATGTTGAACACGCGCGCGAAGTGGCCCGAGCGCACGGCATCGAGCAGCGCCGGGATGCCGTCGATCGCGTGGGCATCCACGCCCGCGCCCTTCAGTGCCTCGAGCACGCCCTTGCCGGAGTTCAGCGATACCTCGCGTTCGGCCGAATTGCCGCCCATGACCACGGCGACGCGGCCGAAATCGGCGGCATCGGTCACTCGGCGGGGGAAACGGGTGCTGCTCATTACTTCGAGGTCCTCAGGTTGCCGCTGTTGCCAAGCTCGACCGCCGCGGCACCGATATCGCCGGCGCCGAGCAGCAGGATCAGATCGTTATCGCGGGCCAGCGCGGAAAGCGTGGCGCGCAGGTCGCGCGGGTGGTCGACCAGCACGGGGTCGGTCTTGCCGCGCGCACGGATAGCGCGGGCCAGGGCCTTGCCATCGGCGCCCGCGATCGGCGATTCACCGGCCGGGTACACCTCGGTCAGCACCAGCACATCGGTTTCGGCCAGGACGTTGGCGAAGTCGTCGAGCAGATCGCGCGTGCGGCTGTAGCGGTGCGGCTGGAATGCCACGACCAGGCGTCGATCCGGCCAGCCACCACGGGCGGCGGCGAACACGGCGGCGAGTTCGCGCGGGTGATGGCCGTAATCGTCCACCAGCAACGCGGAACCCTGGTCCAGCGCGATCTCGCCACGGCGGTGGAAGCGACGACCCACGCCTTCGAAACCCGCGAGCGCGTGGGCGATGGCGGAAGGCTCGACACCGAGCTGCCAGCCCACGGCCGCCGCGGCCAGCGCGTTCTGCACGTTGTGCCGGCCCGGCAGGTTCAGCGTCACCGCCACGGCGTCGACCAGGCCCGGCAGGTGCAGGTCGAAATGCATCTGGAAACCGACCTGGCGCACGTTGCTCGCCGTCACGTCAGCGGCGGCGTTGTCGATACCGTAGGTGATGAGGCGGCGCGAGGTGTCCTCGGCCAGCTTCTTCGTTTCGTCGTCATCGATGCACAGCACGGCCACGCCATAGAACGGCAGGCGGTGCAGGAAATCGCCGAAGGCCTTCTTCACCTGGGCGAAATCGCCGTTGTAGTTCTCGAGGTGGTCGGCGTCGATGTTGGTGACGACGGCCATGACCGGCGAGAGCATCAGGAACGAGCCATCGGATTCATCGGCTTCGGCCACCAGGTACTGGCCGGTGCCCAGGCGCGCGTTCGCGCCGGCGGCGTTGAGCTGGCCACCGATCACGAAGGTCGGATCGTAGTCGGCCTCGGCCAGCACGCTGGCGACGAGGCTGGTGGTCGTGGTCTTGCCGTGCGTACCGGCAATGGCGATACCACGGCGGAAACGCATCAGCTCGCCGAGCATCTCGGCGCGCGGCACGGTCGGGATACGCGACGCGCGCGCGGCGACCAGTTCCGGGTTGTCCTGGCGGATGGCGCTGGAGATCACCACCACGTCGGCGCCATCGATGTTGCTGGCTTCGTGGCCGATGTGCACTTCCACGCCCAGCTTGGCCAGGCGCTCGGTGGTGGGCGACGGCGCACGGTCGGAACCGGACACGCTGTAGCCAAGGTTTGCCAGCACTTCGGCAATACCGCTCATGCCCACGCCACCCACGCCAATGAAATGGACGCGGCGGAACGAGGTCATGAAATCATCGTGGGCGCGCAAACGACCGGGCGTCATGCGGAAACCTCCATGCAGTGACGGGCAATCGTTGATGCAGCGTCGGGTTTGGCAAGCGAACGCGAGGCGTTCGCGGCGGAAAGGATCTGCTCGCGATCGGCGAACAGATCGACAAGCAGCTGCGCGAGCACGCGCGGCGATTCGGCCTCGTTGAGCGAGGCATCGGTGATGATGCGCGCGCCGCCCATATCGACCATGGCGCGGGCGTTGGCCGTCTGGTGGTCATCCACGGCGTGCGGGAACGGCACCAGCACGGCTTCGAGGCCGGCGGCGCACAGTTCGGCCACGGTGAGCGCGCCGGCACGGCAGAGCACCACGTCGGTCCATTCGTACGCACCGGCCATGTCTTCGATGAACGGCACGACGTTGGCAGCGACACCGGCGGCGGTGTAGGCATCCACCGCTTCCTGCAAGCCGCGCTCGCCGGTCTGGTGGACGACTTCCGGGCGCACATCGTGCGCAGCCAGCAGGGCCAGCGCCTTCGGCACGCTGGTGTTCAACGTACGCGCACCCAGGCTGCCGCCGAGTACCAGCAGGCGCGGCGCGCCCTGGCGATGGTGGAAGCGCACGGCCGGCGCCGGCAGCGCAGCGATCGAGGCGCGCACCGGGTTACCCACCCACTCCGCGCCGGGCAGTACGTTGGGGAAGCCGGTGAGCACGCGCTTCGCGAACGATGCGAGCTTGCGGTTGGTGAAGCCAGCCACGGCATTCTGCTCGTGCACCACCAGCGGGATGCCGGCCAGGCGCGCGGCGACACCGGCGGGGCCGGCGACATACCCGCCCATCGAGAGCACGCAACGCGGGCGCAGCTTGCGCAGCAGCGCCAGCGAATCAAACAGGGCGCGCACCAGCATGAGCGGCGCGAGCACGCGGGTCTTCAGGCCCTTGCCACGCAGGCCACCCACCTTCACGGTGTGCAGCGCGATGTCGTGCGCCGGCACCACGCGGGTTTCCATGCCACCCTCGGCGCCCAGCCACGCGACCGGCACGCCCTGCGCGCGCAGCTCATCGGCCACGGCCAGGCCGGGGAAGATGTGGCCGCCGGTTCCACCGGCCATGATCAGCACGGGGCCGCTCATGCGATCCCCCCGATGGCGTTGGCCGTGGGCACGGCGGCAGCCGGGTTGCGCACCGCCGTCTGGCGAGCATCCTCGGCGCGGTTGATTTCAAAGGTGGCGCGCAGCAGCACACCCACCATGCAGCAGGTCATCAGCACCGACGAGCCGCCCGAGCTGATCAGCGGCAGGGTGAGTCCCTTGGTCGGCAGCACGCCCAGGTTCACGCCAATGGAGACCATGGCCTGGAAACCGAGCATCAGCGAGATGCCGTAGGCCACATAGCCAGAGAAGCGGTGGCCAAGCTCCACGCCTTTCAGGCCGATGTACAGGCCACGGCCCACCAGCACGACGTACAGGCCGATGACGGTGGCGATGCCTGCCAGGCCGAGTTCTTCGGCGAGCACGGCCAGGATGAAGTCGGTATGCGCCTCCGGCAGGTAGAACAGCTTCTGTACGCTGGAGCCCAGCCCTACGCCCAGCCATTCGCCACGGCCCACGGCGATCAAGGCCTGGGTCAGCTGGAAACCGTCGTTGAACGGATCCTTCCACGGATCCAGGAACGAGGTGAGGCGCTTGATGCGGTAATCCTCGGCGGTCGCCGCGTAGATCAGCAGCGGCACCAGCGGCAGCGCAAGCAGCACAAGGTTGCGCATGCGCGCACCGGCCAGCCACACCATGCCGACCGTGGTGGCGACCACGAGCGCGGCCGAGCCGAAGTCCGGCTGGGCCAGCAGCAACAGCACGATGAAGCCCGCCACGCCGATCGGCTTCACCACGCCGAACAGTTCGTATTCCACGCCTTCGCGGTGGCGCACGAGGTAGCTGGACAGGTAAGCGACCAGGATCACCTTCATGGCTTCCACCGGCTGGAAGCTGGTGACGAACAGGTTGATCCAGCGGCGCGCGCCATTGATGCGCATGCCGAAGCCGGGCACGAACACCAGCAGCAGGCCCACGACGCCCAGCAGGAGCAGCAGCGTGCTGTGCTTCTCGATCAGCTTCAGCTCGGTGCGCATGGCGATGCCGGCCAGGATGCAACCACCCACGAGGAAGCCAATGTGCTTCTTGAGGTAGTAGAAGGCACCGACATGCGAACCATCGGCCACGGCAATGGAGCTCGACGTGACCATGACCACGCCGATCGCCGCGAGCGCGAGCGCAGCCACGAGCAGCGGGATGTCGAAACTCCCCCGCGGGCCCTGGCGGCGCTGTGCCTGCTTGTTGCCGAAGCCGAACATCTGCTTAGCGCACCTTCAACGTAGCAAGACCAATAAGCACCAGCACGACGCTGATGATCCAGAAGCGCACGATGACCCGCGGCTCGGGCCAGCCCTTCAGTTCAAAATGGTGGTGGATGGGTGCCATGCGGAAGATGCGTTTGCCGCGCAGCTTGAAGCTGCCCACCTGCAACATCACCGAGGCGGTTTCCATCACGAACACACCGCCCATCACCAGCAACACGATTTCCTGGCGCACGATCAGCGCCACGCAGCCGAGCGCGGCGCCGATGGCCAGCGCACCCACGTCGCCCATGAACACCTGGGCCGGGTACGTGTTGAACCAGAGGAAGCCAAGGCCGGCGCCGGCCAGCGCGCTGCAGAACACCGCCAGCTCGCCCGCGCCCGGAATAGACGGGATGCCGAGGTATTCCGAGAACAGCTTGTTGCCGGCGAGGTAGGCAAAGATGCCCAAGGCACCGGAGACCAGCACGCTCGGCATGATCGCCAGGCCGTCGAGGCCATCGGTCAGGTTCACCGCGTTGGAGAAGCCCACGATGATGAAATAACCAATCACCACGAACAGCAGGCCCAGCGGCAGCGCCACCTGCTTGAACAGCGGCACGTACAGCGCGGTCTCCGCCGGCAGCTGGTGCGTGTAGTAGAGGAACAGCGCGGCAGCCAGGCCGAACACCGATTGCCAGAAGTACTTCCAGCGGCTGGCGAGGCCACGGCTGTCCTTCAGCACCAGCTTGCGGTAGTCGTCGTAGAAACCGATGGCGCCGAAAGCCAGCGTCACGAGCAGCACCACCCAGACGTAGCGGTTGTTCAGGTCGGCCCAAAGCAGCGTGGCAATGCCGATCGCAAAAATGATCAGCGTGCCGCCCATGGTCGGGGTACCGGCCTTGGAAAGGTGGGTCTGCGGGCCGTCGCTGCGCACCACCTGGCCGGCCTTCAGCGCGGCCAGCTTGCGGATCAGCGCGGGACCAAGCAGCAGTGAGACGGCCAGCGCGGTGAGCGCCGCCATGATCGCGCGGAACGTGATGTATTGGAAAAGATGCAGCGACGTGAAGTGCCGAGCCATCCATTCCGCCAGTTCAAGCAGCATGGGATGCTCCTTCAGCGTACTTCTTCATCGCCGCGACCACCCGCTCCATGCCGGAGGATCGCGAACCCTTCACCAGGACGGTGACGCCCTCGTGGATCTGCGCGCACGCCGCCTCGATGAGGTCTTCCTGCGTGGCGAAATGCTGTGCGCCGGCACCGAAGGCGTTGGCGGCTTCGGCGCTTTTCACGCCGGTGGCGAGCAGGCGCTCGATGCCGCGCTGGTGCGCGAGCTTGCCGATACCGGCATGCAGCTTCAGCGTGTCGTTGCCGAGCTCGGCCATGTCGCCCAGGATCAGCCAGCGCTCACCACGCGCCAGTGCCAGCGTATCGATCGCGGCCGCGGCGGAACCCGGGTTGGCGTTGTAGCTGTCGTCGATCAGTGTCCAGCCGCCGGGCATCGGCTCGAGATTCAGGCGGCCGGCCACATGCGGCACCTGTTCCAGGCCTTCCACGATCGTCTCCACCGGCACATCCAGCGCGGTCGCGATGGCCGCGGCGGCCAGCGCGTTGGCGACGTTGTGGCGGCCGGCCAGGGGCAGGTGCACATCGCCGTCGCCATGCGGCGTGGACAGGACGAAATGGGTGCCGTCGATGCGCTCTTCGATAATGTCGGCGCCGATGTCCGCGCGGTGTTCCAGCGCATAACGCAGCACGCGGCGCGAGCCGGCCAGGCCGGTGAAGAAGCCGGCGAAGCGCTCGTCATCCGCATTGATGATGGCGACGCCATCGGCGGGCAGCGACTGGTACAGCGCGCCCTTGGTTTCGGCGACGCCTTCGATCGTGCCCATGCGCTCAAGATGCGCGGCGGCGATGGAGTTCACGAGGCCGATATCGGGCCGTGCGATGGCAGCCAGGTAATCGATATCGCCCGGCTTGCCGGCGCCCATTTCTAGCACCGCGTATTCGGTGTCGTCGGGCATGGCCAGCAGCGTGAGCGGCATGCCCAGCTCATTGTTGAAATTGCCGGCATTGACGTGGGTGCGGCCGTGGCGCGACAGGATCGACGTGGTGAGCGTCTTCACCGTGGTCTTGCCGTTCGAGCCGGTGATGCCGATCACCCGCACCTTGTTGTTCTGCGCACGCACGGCGCTGGCCAGGTCGCCCAGTGCCAGCTGCGTGTCGTTGACGATCACCTGCGGGAGATCCACGGCCACCGGGTGGGTGACGAGCGCGGCGGCGGCACCCTTCGCGGCGGCGGCGGCGACGTAATCGTGGCCATCGACATGCTCACCCGGGAGCGCGACGAACAGGTCGCCCTTCTGCAGCTTGCGGGTATCGATGGCGAAGCCGGTGACCTCGGTGTCGGCGCCCTGCAGGCGGCCGCGGGTCCACAGGGCGACGGCGGAGAGACGCATCATGCGCGTGCCCCCTTCGCTGCCGGCGCGGCCATGAGGCCCTGCGCCACGGCCAGGTCATCGAACGGCACCTTGCCGTCCGGGCCTTCCTGGTAAGTCTCATGGCCCTTGCCGGCGATCAGCACCACATCGTCGGCTTTCGCACCGTTCAGTGCCAGTGCGATGGCCCTGGCGCGGTCGCGCTCCACGGCCACGGTTTCCGGGTGGACGAAGCCGGCGACGATCTGCGCGACGATATCGTCGCCGTTCTCGGTGCGCGGGTTATCGTCCGTCACGATGACCACATCGGCCAGGCGCTCGGCGATACCGGCCATGATCGGGCGCTTGCCCGCATCGCGGTCGCCACCGGCGCCGAACACGCAGATCAGCTTGCCCTTGGTGTGCGAACGCAGCGCCAGCAGCGCCTGCTTCAGGGCATCGGGCGTGTGCGAATAATCGACGACCACCAGCGGCTTCTTGCCATCGCCGCCCAGGCGGCTCATGCGGCCGTTCACCGGCTGCAGCGCTTCCAGCGCGGCGTGGATGCGCTCGAACGGCTCGCCCAGCGCGCCCAGCACCGCGGCAACAGCCAGCAGGTTGGCGACGTTGAAACGGCCGAGCAGCGCGCTGCGCACGGTGCGCATGCCCCACGGCGTGTTCAGGTTGAACGACAGGCCCTTGGCCGATGTGACGATGATATCGGCGCGGACTTCGGCGTCCTTCTCGGTCGCCTCATGGGCCATCGAAGTGCGCAGCTTCTGCACGCCCTCGGGCAGGCCCTTGGCCAGCTTCAGGCCAAAGGCATCGTCGACGTTGATCACCGCGGCGCGCAGGCCATCGAAGGCGAACAGCTTCGCCTTGGCGGCGCCGTAGGCTTCCATCGTGCCGTGGTAGTCGAGGTGATCGCGGGTGAGGTTGGTGAACACCGCCACATCGAAGGCGACCGCATTCACCCGGCCCTGCTCCAGTGCGTGCGAGGACACTTCCATCGCCACGTGGGTCGCGCCAGCGTCGCGGAAACCGGCGAACAGGCCCTGCATGCTGATCGCATCGGGCGTGGTGCGCTCGCCTTCCACGATGGCGCCATGCATGCCGGCACCCAGCGTGCCGACCGTGGCCGGCTTCTTTTGCAGGAACGCCAGCGCCTGCGCCAGCAGCTGCACCGTGGAGGTCTTGCCGTTGGTGCCAGTGATGCCGACCACGTCCAGCGCCTTCGTCGGCTCGCCATGGAAACGCGCCGCGATGGCACCCGTGTGCTCGCGCAGGTTCTTCACCGTCACGACGGGCACGCCCGGGTCGGCCGCATCAAACGGGGCCTCGGCCAGGATCACGGCCGCGCCGTTTTCCACGGCCTTCGCCGCGAAATCCATGCCGTGGCCTTTCGTGCCGCGCAGGGCCACGAAGGCGTTGCCTTCGGCGATCTCGCGCGAATCCAGCGCCAGGCCGGAAACGACAATTTCGCCGGCACCCTGGGCGTCGGCGAAACCTTGTAGAAGTTCGTTGAGGTTCATGCTGCTCATGGCACCACCTCTTCCGCCGCACTATCGTCGGCGGCCGGTGGTGCGTTGGTCGTTCCGATCATCCCGCCCTGGCTGGGTCCGCCGGCGTACCAGCGGCCGACATTGTCGGGTGGGATATCGAGGAGGCGCACTGCGCCGGTCATGACATTGGCGAACGCCGGGCCGGCCACCGAGCCGCCGTAGTAACGGCCGCCCTTCGGATCGTTGATCACCACCACGGTGACCAGGCGCGGGTTGCTGGCCGGGATCATGCCGACGAACAGCGAGATATAGTTGTTGGAGTAGTAACCGCCCACCGAGTTCTTGTGCGAGGTACCGGTCTTGCCGGCCACGCTGTAGTTGGCCACCGAGGCGAAGCCGAAGCCGGTGCCGCCCGGGGCGACCACGGTTTCCAGCATGCGCACGAGCTCGTGCGCGATCTCCGGGGAGACCACCTGGTTGATCGGGTTATCCGCACCCTTGATGAAGCTGGGTGCGCGGTACTGGCCGCCATTGGCGATGGCGGCGTAACCCGTGGCGAGCTGCAGCGGGGTCACGTTGAGGTTGTAACCGTAGGCGATGCGAGACTTCTCGATCGGCTTCCACGTGCGGCCCACCGGCAGGTAGCCCGAGGCTTCGCCCGGGAAACCGCTGCCCGTGCTGTTACCGATCCCGAACGACTTGAACATGTCGTACATCTGGTCGGTATCCAGCGTCATCGCGATCTTCGCCGCGCCGACGTTGGAGGATTTGGTAATGACGCCGGTCGGGGTGAGCGTGCCCCAGTTATGCGTATCGCGCACCGGGTGGCCGCCCATCATCCACGTGCCGGGCGAGGTCTCGATCAGCGGCGCGGTGGGCGTGTACTTGCCGCTGCTGAGCGCCGCGGCCATGGTGAACGCCTTCATGGTGGAACCCGGCTCCACCACGTCGGTGACCGCGCGGTTGCGGCGGTCGCCCGGGCTGCTGCCACGCACGGCATTCGGGTTGAACGAAGGCAGGTTGGCCATGCCCAGCACTTCGCCGGTGTGCACGTCCATCACCACGATGCTGCCGGAATCGGCCTTGTTCTTGTCCAGCGTATCCTTCAGCGCGCTGTACGCCAGGTACTGGATGCGGCGATCGATCGACAGCGTGATGTCGCGGCCCGGCTGCGGCTCGCGCACCAGTTCCACATCTTCCACCACGTGGCCCATGCGGTCGCGGATGACGCGCTTGGCGCCCGGCTTGCCGGCCAGCCATGCGTCGAACGCCAGCTCCAGGCCTTCCTGGCCGTGGTCATCGATATTGGTGAAGCCCAGGATATGGCTGTTCACCGCGCCCGAGGGGTAGTAGCGGCGGTACTCGCGCTGCGAGTTAATGCCCGGGATCTTCAGGTCCATGATCGCCTGCGCGTCTTCCGGACGCATCTGGCGGGTGATGTACATGAATTCCTTGTCGGCGCGCGCTTCGATCTTCGACTTCAGGTCGTCGGCATCGACGTGCAGCGCCTTCGCCAGGTCCGGGATGCGGTCGGCGTTCTCGAGCAGCTCCGGCGGGTTCGCCCAGATCGAGGCGACCGGTGTCGACACGGCGAGCGGCTCGCCGTTGCGATCGAAGATCGTGCCACGCGACACGGCGATGGGCATCTCACGCAGGAAGCGGGCATCGCCCTGGTCCTGGTAGAACTGCTTGCGCACCACCTGCAGGTCGAACGCGCGCACGAGCAGGCCCGAGGCAGCCACGCACAGCACGGCCACCATCACGGTCATGCGCTTGCGCGGGCTCGGGCCCTGGCCGCGGCGGCGGCTGGGTACGACGAGCTTGCCCGGGCGCGCCCTCATCGGCGCACCAACTGGATATCTTGCGGCTTCGGCGTGAACATGCCGAGCTTCTCGCGCGCGTCGCCGTCGATGCGGCTGGGCTCGGCGTACGTTGCCTGCTCCAGCTCAAGGCGGCCGTATTCCACGCCCAGGTCGTCTTTCTGCGTCTGCAGGCGCGAGAGTTCGACAAAGAGCACGCGGCTCTCGTGGCGCGTCCACACCACGCCGATCGCGCTGGCGATCACCGCCAGCAGCAAGAGCGAGAGGCAGATCGCGCCGAAGGTCTTCATGCCAATTTCTCCGCGATGCGCAGCACGGCGGAACGCGAGCGCGGGTTCGCGGCCACTTCGGCATCGGAGGCGAAGATCGCCTTGCCCACCGGTTTCAGGCGGGCGGCCGGGGCTTCCTTCGGCGGTGCGCGGCGGCTGCCCTGCACGCGGCCTTCGTGCCCGCGGATGAACTGCTTCACCATGCGGTCTTCCAGCGAGTGGAAGCTGATGACGGCGAGGCGGCCACCGACGTTGAGCAGTTCGAGCGCGGCATCGAGGCCACGCTCCACCGACGTCAGTTCTTCATTCACACGGATGCGCAGCGCCTGGAACGTACGCGTGGCAGGGTTCTTGCCCGGCTCGCGGCGGCCCACGCAGCGCGCCACCAGCTCGGCGAGGTCGCCGGTGCGGGTGATCGGCGCGGTGGCGCGGCGCTCGACGATCACCTTGGCGATGCGGCGGCTGAAGCGCTCTTCGCCAAAGGTCCACAGCACGTCGGCGATCTCGGCTTCCTCCGCGTCGCGCAGGAAATCGGCCGCGCTGATACCGCGGGTGGTGTCCATGCGCATGTCGAGCGGGGCATCGGCCATGAAGCTGAAGCCACGGCTGGCATCGTCGAGCTGCGGCGACGACACGCCCAGGTCAAGCAGGATGCCGTCGAGGCCGCCATCGGCGAGCTCAGCCCATTCGCCCATGGTGGCGAAATTATCGTGGCGCAGGGAAACGCGCGGGTCGGTGGCGAGGCCTGTTTCGGCCACGGCGATGGCGGTGGGGTCGCGGTCCATCAGGAACAGGCGGCCTTCGGGCGAAAGACGGGAAAGCACCGCCCTGGCGTGACCGCCGCGGCCGAATGTCCCATCCAGGTAGCGCCCGTTCTCGCGCACGGCGAGGCCCTCCACCACTTCGTCGAGCATCACCGGGATGTGCACATCGCGCCCCGCCATCGCCACATCCCGCTCCCGTTCCACTTACAACCTGTTCTTATGAATGTTCGTTACAACCGCAGATCCGCCATGTCGTCGCTGATTTCATCCTCGGTGATCGTCTGGCGGATCTTCGCGAGGTGGGCCTGTTCGCTCCAAAGCTCGAACTTGCTACCCATGCCGAGCAGCACGGCTTTTTTCTCTATGCCTGCCGCCGCGCGTTGGCTCGCTGGCAGGAGGATGCGTGCCGCACCGTCGGGCTCGACGATGGCGGCGGCGCCTACCAGCTTCATCTGCAGGTTGCGGTGCACGGCCTTGACGGAAGGAAGCTTGTTGACGTCATCGCGTACCCGTTCCCATTCCTCGTAAGGAAAGATCCACAGGCAACCGGTTTCGAAGGGGTTATAGGTAACGACCAGACGGTTTTTGCAGACGTCAGCCACCTGATCCCGATACGAGGTCGGAATCGTCAGACGACCCTTGTCGTCGACCGTGATGGCTGTTTCGCCTTGGAACATGTCTGGTTGCCCGCCCCACCAAATCCCACGATTTCACACTGGGGCCCACGATAGTCTCGGGGTCTGAGACTGTCAAGGAATTTTTCCTTGTGAATCAGGGAGAAAGCTCCTGTTCATCACTAATTCCAGCCATTTCTGAGCAATCCACGCAAGGTGGTTGAATCGCAGGGATTTTTTGTGAAGTGACGCATAGCGTCAGGTGGCGCCTGAGGGCGGAATCAGGCTTCGTGACTGAATTCACATTCACGCGCAGGGGGTTTGTCGCAGGAACCCACGGCCACCCTTTTCGTAGGAGCCCACCCTGTGGGCGACATCCTTTCGCGAGAGCGGAACAGGGCCTGTAACGCGAGGCGAAAGCTGTCGCCCACAGGGTGGGCTCCTACCGACAGCGCGCGCTGCACACCTGGCCGGGTGCGCAGCGCGCCAGCGCGAAGAAGATGGAGTCGGCCTGTAAGCCGGGTTCTGTGCGCCTTGCGGCGTAGCAGTCATTCTTCTCGGCCTGGCGTCACCGCCAGGCTCTAGCAACCTACCCGGGGACGACACGGGCTGCGTCATAGTCCCCTTATTTGGTCTTGCTCCGGGTGGGGTTTACCGTGCCGTACGACGTTAGCCCCGTACGCGGTGCGCTCTTACCGCACCCTTTCACCCTTACCTGATCCCCTTGCGGGGCCATCGGCGGTCTGCTCTCTGTTGCACTGGCCGTCAGCTCACGCTGCCCAGGCGTTACCTGGCACCCTGCCCTGTGGAGCCCGGACTTTCCTCGACGCGCACAAGGCGCGACGCGACTGCCCGGCCGACTCCAATTCCCATTATACGCACACGGCCCCCTGTAGGAGCGCGCTTGCGCGCGATGGGTCTTGCCGCGTCCCCGCCCTGTCGGCTTTTCGCGCGCGAGCGCGCTCCTACAGGTGGGCACCGGGGCGGTACACTCTGCGATTGCCCACGCACCCGGTCCCACGTATGCCCACTTCCCGCACCGGCATCCTGCACGTTGTCGCCACGCCGATCGGCAACCGGGATGACATCAGCGCGCGGGCGGTGGCCACGCTGCGCCAGGTGGCGGTGATCGCCGCCGAGGACACCCGGCACACCCGGCCGTTGCTGCAGCACCTGGGCATCGATACGCCGCTGGTCGCCCTGCATGACCACAACGAGCGCACCGCGGTGGATGGCCTGGTGGAGCGCATGCGCAACGGTGACGACGTGGCGCTGGTCTCCGATGCCGGCACGCCGCTGATCAGCGATCCGGGCTTTCGGCTGGTGCGTGCAGCACGCGTCGCGGGGCTCAAGGTCAGCCCGGTGCCGGGCGCCAGCGCGGTGATCGCTGCGCTCTCCGTCGCCGGCCTGCCCAGCGACCGCTTCGTCTTCGAAGGCTTCCTCGCGGCAAAAAGCGGTGCACGCAAGGCGCGCCTTGCCGAACTGGCGGGCGAATCGCGCACGCTTATCTTCTATGAGTCGTCGCACCGCATCCTCGAATGCCTTGAAGACATGCGTGATGTGTTCGGCGCCGATCGCGAGGCCGTCGTCGCCCGCGAACTCACCAAACTGTTCGAAACCGTGCTGGGTGCGCCGCTCGGCGAACTGGTCGGCACCGTGGCGGCCGATGCGAACCAGCAGAAGGGCGAGTTCGTGGTGATGGTCGCGGGGCGCGAGGCGGGCGAGGACGAGAAGCTGGCCGAGGGGCTGCGTGTGTTCGGCATCCTCAAAGAGGAACTGCCGCCGGCCAAGGCGGCGAAGATGGCGGCGGCCATTACCGGCGCCCCACGCAAGGCACTCTACGGCGCATAACCCGCCCCGGTAGGAGCCCACCTGTGATGGCCGGCCTTTTCTGGACCACCCAGTAGGAGCAAAATTTCCTGCGAGGTGATCCATGGGTTTCAAGATAATTTCGCCGGCCATCAAGGCTGAGGCTATTCGACTGGTGGTTGAGGCGGGCTATAGCGCGCCTCAGGCCGCGCAAATAACCGGTGTGGGTCCCACAGCGTTAAGGCGCTGGGTGGAGGAGTGGCGACAGCAGCAGGCCGCGATCCCGGCCACGACAGCCGCCCAGGCGCTCCTCATCGAAGAGCTCAGGGAGCAACTGGCGGCTTCAGAAAGAGCGCGCGAGGTCCTTGCCGAGGAGCGCGATGTCCTAAAAAAACAGTTGCCCTCTCACCTCGCAAAAATCTTGAAGCCGCGCAGGTCATCAAGAAGGTGAGAGGGACGCTGTCGATTCGACGCACGCTGGCGATTCTGGGCTGGCCGCGCAGCAGTTTTTACGCCAAGCCCAGGCCTCCGGCACCCGTGAGTCACGCGCTGGCCAAGGCCGCGCGCAGGATTCATCGCGCGAGCCGCGGCCACCTGGGCGCACGAATGATGTCCAAGCACCTGCGTGAGAAGGGCTTTGATCTGGGACGGGAAAAGGCGGCAACGCTCATGCGTCGCCTGGATCTGCCTCGGCGAAAAAGGCGCTTCAAGCACTATGCCCGCAACACCAAACCCGCACCGGCTGGCAACGTCCTGGCTCAGCAGTTTGATCCTGCCCACGCCAATGTCGTCTGGGCCGGGGACATCACGTTCATCCCCACCAGGCAGGGGTGGCTGTACCTCGCGATTGTCGTTGACCTCTTTTCCCGCCGAATCATCGGCTGGGCGACCAGCACCGTGGCCGACACGCGACTGGCGCTGGAAGCGAGTCATTTGGCTTTCGCATCGCGCGAGCCCGCGCCTGGCCTGATTTTTCATACCGATCAGGGCTGTCAGTACACGTCCGATGCGTTCGTCTCGCACCTGGCCGCACGCGGCACGATCCAAAGCATGAGCAGGAAGGGCAATTGCTGGGACAACGCCGTCGTGGAACGGATATTCCGGTCCCTCAAGCATGAGTGGCTTGAGGAGGACGTCCTATCCAGGGATGAGGTTCGGGCCGACGTGATCGACTTCGTGGCCCGGTACTACAACCACGAGCGGCTACACTCCACGCTCGACTATCTTCCGCCCGCCGAATTCGAACGGCGGGCGGCTATCCGCTCCTAGTGGGTGGTCCAGAATAGGCCGGCCATTACAACCCTGTGGGCGACGCCGTTCGCGACAACGCCACAGGGCCTGGTACGTCTTCGCGAAAGATGTCGCCCACAGGGTGGGCTCCTACGGGGGCTCTCGTTCGCGCGGGCGCGCGCGGCCTCACACCGGCCTCGCGAAGCGATCGGCTATGATCCCCTCGTTTCGGCGCCAGCGCGGCGCCACTGCGCCCCAAGGAACTTGCGATGCGATCGATCCGCAGCACAGCCCTGTGTGTCCTCACCGCCGCCGCCCTCGCCGGCTGCGTTACGCCGGGCGCCTCGCGCCCCGAGGCCCACAGTCCCTCCGGTGAAGCCACGCAGGCCGCGCAGGCCATGTACACCAAGGGCCAGTTCGACCAGGCCGCCCAGGCCTATCTTGCGCTGGCCCAGCAGGACCCCGACCACCGCGACTACTACAAGTTGCTGGCCGGCGAGGCCTACCGCCAGGAGGGCGCGCTCGATCGCGCCGCACCCGCCATCGCCGATGTGCGCCGCTCGCACCTGGAAGGCGAAGACGCGCTGCGCTTCGATGCCCTGCGTGCCGAGATCGCCCTGAAGAACAACGATGCGAAGACGGCGCTCTCGCTCACCGGCAAGCCCTCCGCGCGCGTTTCGCCGCAGATCGACCAGCGGCTGGCCGAACTGCGCGCCCGCGCACAGGCCGCCGCGGGCGATCCGTGGAGCGCCGCGCAGACGCGTGTCGAACTCGATGGACAGCTGCGGGGTATTGATCGCGAGCAGAACCGCCGCGAGATCCTGGCCCTGCTGACCGGCATCGGCGGCAGCGAACTCACCGCGCGCAGCAACGACCTGGGCGCCAACGACTCCATGAAGCCGTGGGTCACCGAAGCCCAGGCCCAGCTGGGCACCGTGAGCCGTGGGCCGGCCGTGCTCGACCAGGCGGTCGGCACGGTTACCGGCGCGCAGGGCGTGCGCGAAGGCTACAAGGTGCCCGGCAAGGTCGCCCTGCTGCTGCCGCTCACCGGCCCGCTGGCCGGTGCAGGCGCCGCCATCCGCGATGGCTTCTTCACCCACTATGTCGATTCCGCGCACGCCAACGCGCCGCGTCCCGACGTGGTCGTCTACGATGCCGGCAACGATGCCGCGCACGCCGTGGCGGCGTACGACAAGGCGGTCGCCGAAGGCGCGAAGTTCGTGGTGGGCCCGCTCAACCGCGATGGCGTGAGCGCCATTTTCGCGAAGGGTGCCCTGCCCGCACCCATGCTCACGCTGAACTACCCCAGCGATACGAAAAACCTGCCGCCCGCTGGCGCGAACGAGTTCGGCCTGGTGCCGGAAACCGAAGGCGCGCAGGTCGCGGACCACATGGCCGACAAGGGCATGAAGACGGCCACGATCATCGTCTCCACCGACGACTTTGCCCGCCGCGCCGGCAATGCCTTCAAGGCCGAATGGCAGGCACGCGGTGGCACGCTGGCCAACCAGGTCACGCTCGATGCCAACAGCATCGACTTCGCGTCGCAGCTTGCCGCGCTGGCGGTGCCGACCGAAGAAGACGCCATGACCAGCGGCATCTTCATCAGCATGAAGCCGCAGCAGGCCCGACTGTTGCTGCCGCAGCTGCGCCTGGCGAAGAACAACCTGCCGGTGTTCGCCACCTCGCACGTGTACTCCGGTGGTGACGACCCGACCTCCGATCGCGACCTGGAAGGCGTGGAATTCTGCGACGCGCCGTGGCTGTTCGATGCGCAGCCGGGCCTGCCGCGCCGTGCCGACCTCGCCACCGCATTGCCTGCAACGCGTGGTGTCGCCGCGCGCCTGTTCGCCTTCGGCATGGATGCGTGGGGCCTGGTGCCGTACATCGACTGGATGCGCGGCCACGCGGGCAGCTACCTGCCAGGCGCCACGGGGCAGTTGGTCGCGGATGAGTTCGGCCGGGTCCGGCGCGTACTCATCTGGGCGCGTTTCGCTGACGGCGTGGCCCATCCGGTGGCCGGTAGCCTTGAACTCGAAGCGCCGGCCACCGCGCCGACCGTGGAGAGCGGCGGCGGCGGTTAATCCCTCCCCCACCCCGGCGCGGAAAAGGAGTCCGCGTGCACGAAAACATACGTTCCACCCTCGCGCGCCGCGTCATCGGAGATCGTTACGAAGACGCGGCGCGCTTGTATCTGGAAGACCACGGCCTGCGCTTCGTGCGGGCCAACTTCCTCTGCCGCTTCGGCGAAGTCGACCTGGTCATGCTCGAGCGCGAGGTCCTCGTGTTCATCGAGGTGCGCTACCGGCGCAGCGGCAGTTACGGTGGCGCACTGGCGTCCGTCACCAAGGCCAAGCAGCAGCGGCTGATCAGCACCGCGCACGTGTGGTTCGCCGCGCATCCGTGGGATGCCGGGCGGCCATGCCGGTTCGATGTCATGGCGTTCGAGGGCGATACCGTTGAATGGGTGCGCGGCGCGTTCGATGCCTGAGGTGCACCGGGCCGCTTACGCCGCCGCCAGGAACGCCTCACGCCCCAGCGCAGCCAGCTCGCCGACGCCGTCGATCGTGATATCCGGCGGCGTCTCTTCCAGCTCCTTGCCGGCGGCAGCCGCGTAATGGCCCTGCTTCACCCACACGGTGGTGACGCGATCGCCCATCAGTTTCTTCATCGCCACCAGGATGCGCGGCTTGTCGTCCACCATCACGTAGTGGTCGGCGGGGTACGTCGCCTGCATGTGATCCAGCATCTCTTCCTTGTGCACATAGATCAGCACATCGCCACGGAACGCATCCCATAGCCCGGCACGGCGGATCTTGCGCGGCTGGAACACGGTATCGCCATCGGACATGATCACCGGGCGGCCGAGCGTGCGCAGGTGGTCGATCGCCTCGAGCGCGCCGCCGAAACGGCGTTCCTCGAACGGGTAATCGAGCAGGAAGAAACTCATTTCCATGAAATCCGGGCTGCTTTCCTGGCCGCGCAGGCGCTGCAGCGAACCCAGGTAATCGGCGTAACCCACCTGCGCGCGTATCTCTTTATCGATGGCGTTGTAACGCTCGTGCCCGGCTTTGCCGAAGCGGCTTTCAAGCTGCGCGGCGAGGTCGGCACTGAAACGATCGTTGTCGATCAGGGTGTTATCGACATCGAACAGGAAGACGATGGGATCGTGGGTGGACACGGGGGATCCTTGCACGGGGACGTTGGGCCGATATATGGGGACCCTCAGGGTGAATCACAGGGGCCGGAAACGTCTTGTACAGGCCCACCCGTAGGAGCCCACCCTGTGGGCGACATCTTTCGCCTCACCGCGACAGGCCCTGTGGCGCGCTCGCGAAAAGCTGTCGCCCACAGGGTGGGCTCCTACTCGGTCAGGCGCGGCGCGGGGGGACCAGGCTGAGGTGTTTGCCGGCGGTGGCGCCGGGCCTGGGCGCCAGCAGGCGCGCGATATCGTCGGGCGAGACGGGGCGGGAATAGAGGTAGCCCTGGCCCTCGTGGCAGCCGGCGCGCAGCAGAAAATCGTGTTGCGACTCGGTCTCGATGCCTTCCGCAATCGTATGCAGGCCCAGGCTGCGGGCAATCGCCACCATGGCCTCGGTAATGGCCACATCGTTACCGCTGGCCGGCAGGCCGGTGACGAAGCTGCGATCGATCTTGAGGTAGGCCACGGCGGGCAGCTTCAGGTACGCCAGTGAGGAATAGCCCGTGCCGAAGTCATCGATGGCCACCGCCACGCCCAGGTTGTGCAGCGCCAGCATGGCCCGCTCGGTGTCCTCGCCCATGCGCAGGATGGCACTCTCGGTGAGTTCCACCAGCAGGCGCTTCGGCGGGATGCCGCTCGCCAGCAATGCCTGGCCCACGCCCGCAAGAAAATCCGGATGGCTGAACGAGCCCGCGGAAACGTTCACCGCCATGCGCAACGGCGGCAGGCGCGCTTCGTCCCACACACGCAACTGCTCGCACGCACGCTGCAACACCCACTGGTCGATCTGGCGAATGAGGCCCAGGCTCTCCGCGATGGGGATGAACTCATCGGGCGGCACCAGCCCGCGCTCGGGGTGCTGCCAGCGGATCAACGCTTCGACTGCAAGGATGCGGCCGGTCTTCATTTCCACGCTGGGCTGGTACACCAGGTGGAACTCGTTCCGCTGCAAGGCCTGGCGCAGTTCGCCCGCCAGCTTCAGGCGGCGGCGTGCATCGGCGTGCATCTTGGGGGTGTAGAAGCGCAATGCGTTGCGCTCCTCCATCTTGGCCACATACATGGCCGCGTCGGCATTGGCGATCAGCGTGACCGCATCGTTGCCATCCAGCGGGTAACCGGCGATACCGATGCTGGCCGAGACGAACAGCTCGTAATCGCCCAGGTCGAACGGGCGCGAGAGCGCGGCCAGCAATGCCTCGGCCAATACCAGCGCTTCCTCGCGCGAGCGCAGGTCGGTCAGCAGCACGGTGAACTCATCGCCGCCGATGCGCCCGGCCACGTCATGCGGCGACAGCAGCGAGCGGATGCGCTCGGCCACGCGGATGAGCAGGGCATCGCCGGTGGCATGGCTGTAACTGTCGTTCACCACCTTGAAGGCATCGAGGTCGACGAACAGCACCACGCAGGCGCCGCGTGCGTGGGCCGCGCGCGTGATCGCCTCGGCGCAGCGGCGCTCGAATTCGGAGCGAGTGACCAGGCCCGTCAGCGGATCATGCGTGGCCATGTGCTGCAGGCGCTGGCGATCGGCCTTGCGCGTAGTGATATCGGACACGACCGCCACGTAGTGCTGCGGGCGGCCATCCTTGTCGCGGATGCTGCTGATGCTCATCAGCTCCGGGTACACGCTGCCATCGGCGCGGCGGCTTTCCACCTCACCCAGCCAGTTATCCCCCGCCGCGATCTCATCCCATAGCGATTGCGGCAACGGCCGGCCATCGGGCAGCGTGCGCGTCGCATCCAGGCGGGTATTGCGCAGCGTGTGCAGCGGCATGCCGGTGAGTTTCTGGTGGGCCGCATTGGTGGTGGTCACGCGGCGGTCGGCATCGGCGATGATCACGCCTTCGGCGATGCTGGCCAGCGCCTCCGCGGCGATCTTGCGTTCCTGCTCCATCGCCACGCGGTCGGAAATATCGCGCACGATGGCCTGGCACACCTGCTGTTGGCCCCACACCACCAGGCTGCTCTGGGTCTCCACCGGGCGGGTGGTGCCGTTGGCCGCACGCATCTGGCCCACGCCGGAATGCGCCGACCCTTCGAGGAACAGTGACGTGAGCGGCAAACCAATCAGGTCGCCGCGCTGGCAACCCACCCACGCGGCCGCGCGGTGGTTCGCATCGAGGATGGCACCGGTGGCTTCGTCCACCATGAAGATCGCATCGGCCGCGCTGTCGAACAGCAGGCTGTAGCGCTCCTCGGTACCGCGAATACCGGCAAGGATGCGCTGGGCGAAACGGATCCACAGCAGCGCGGCGAGCAAGGCCACGCCCACCACAGCCACGAACAGCACGCGGCCCAGCCAAGAGGCGCCATTGGCGATGTCGAGCGAGAACGCCTTCGCGCGCGGCTCGATATAGCGGTTAAGGTCTTCGATGCGTGCACGTTCGCGGTCGATCGCGACCGCATCCATGGTGCCCGCCTCGTACGCGTGCTGCAGGCGGTCGGCGGTATCTTCCAGTTCCACCAGGCTCGCATCGACCGAACGCCATTCGGCGATGGCCTCCCGCACGTAGGGCATGCTGCTGAAGTGGGCGAAGATGAACACCATGCCCGGGATCGCTTCGGGGATCACGCCGCCGCGGGCGAACGCATCTTCCACTTCGCTGTTTTCATAATCGCCACTGGCGATCGCATCGCGAGCCCAGCGATCGGCCATCAGTACGGCGAAGTTGCTGCGAAAGCTCTCAAGATCGGCTCTGCGGCCGTGCGCGGCATAGGCATCCAGGTCAATCACGGACTGCTTCTGCGCCTTGGACCAGAGACTCTCGCCGTTGAGGAAACCGGCGAGAGTCACCTGGGTCTGCACTGCCACCCAGGTCAGGGCCAGCACCAGCACCGCGCCCGCCACAAGCGCGTACCCCAGGGGCCGGAGGCGCCTGGTGAGCGGTTGCAGGTGGTTGGCTTCAACACGGTGCATCGGTAACTGGATTCCCATCGCGGGGGTGATAGTGCGCTACTTGCGACCCAACTTGCGAGTTATGCGGCCACCTCGTTCAAACCGCGATACGAGCCGACCACGTCCATGCAGCGATCCAGCGTGATAGCCATGCTGATATAGCTGCGGCGCACGCACTCCTTGATGTGCTCCACCTGGTCCACGGGAGGGTTGGTCCCGAGCAGGGTGCAGACGATCTCGAGCGCCTCCCACGGATGGGTATCGTCATATGCTGCATGAAGCTGAAGCCAACGGAGGCCGGCTTTGCGGCCCGTAATCGGCAAGCTCTCCGCATAAGCACTGCTTTCATAGACGATTTGCGACCAATCGCCGGTCGCGCCTTCCACGGCGTAGTTGGTGGCGGCGATGCCCGCGGCGAGCGAATCGTTGCGGCTCACCTCCTCGCACCAGTCGGCCAGGGCCTGCGAGCCCTTGGGCGGCTCCGCGCCCAGCACCTCGGCCCGCGACACCCCGGCGGACTCGGCCCAGTTCAGCCAGTACTCCGCGTGGTTCTGTTCCACGCGGATATTGCGCACCAGCCAGCGCCGGGCCAGGTCATCGCCCGGGCTGCGGCCAAACCGGGTCTTCAACAGGCTATGCGCCATGTACCCCGGGAAACGCTCGATCACCGGCCACACCCCCACCATGAAGTTGCGGGTGACCACCGGGTCGAGCTGCGCCGCCACCATCAGCGACCACATCTCGTGGCTGACGATGGCCCGCCGCGCATCCTCACAGGACGAAACCATGTCCTGTGCCCAGAGCGGATAGCTGGTGATGTCCATCTGCGGGCCGGTCAGTTCAAAACGTGCATTCATGTCGATCTCCCTAAAGATCACTGCCAAGGAAAGGTCAGGGCAGGCCCGGGCGACCCGCGGCCCGCCCCGCCGGCACCCGTTGCGGGGCCGGACCGTCATTAGGGCATAAGGCCCCTTCACATCTGTCGAGGCCGATTCGTAGGACGGGACAAGGAACCATCTAGGCCATACGTCATGGGCGCGGCCGGGCCCGCCCGGGCTTATCGTGGCGTCCCGTTCCTCGTCAAAAGGGCTGCCCGAATGAAATCCACCCTCCTCGCCGCGGCCATCGCCTGCGGCCTCGCCAGCACCGGCGCCCTCGCCGCCTCGGCGCCATCCGGCATCGACCTGAAGGGCATCGACAAGGCCGTGCAGCCCGGCGATGACTTCAACGAATACGCCAACGGCAGCTGGATCAAGACGGCACAGATCCCGGCCGACCGCGCCAGCACCGGTGTTTTCCTGGTGGTGTTCCAGAAGGCGGAGAAGCGCAACGCCGACCTGATCAAGGCCGCCGGCGAAGGCAACCCGGCCGCCGGCACGAACCAGCGCCTGATCGCCGACTACTACAAGGCCTACATGGACGAGGCCGGCATCGAGAAGGCCGGCCTGAAACCGCTGCAGCCGGCGCTCGACAAGATCGCCGCCATCAAGGACAAGAAGGATCTCTCCACGGCCCTGGGCGCCCAGCTGCGCGCCGACGTGGATCCGATCAACGCGACCAACCTCGATACCGAGCACCTGCTCGGCCTGTTCGTGGCGCAGGGCCTGGAAGATCCTTCCAAGAACGTGCCCTACCTGCTCCAGGGCGGCCTGGGCATGCCCAACCGCGATTACTACCTGAAGACCGACAAGGACATGGTCGAGACGCGCGCCAAGTACGCCGCCTACGTGCAGGCCGTGCTGGCCGCCGCGGGTGACAAGGATGCCGCCGCCGAAGCCAAGGCCATCGTGGCGCTGGAAACGAAGATCGCCCAGGCCCAGGAATCCATCGTGGATAGCGAGGACGTGCACAAGGCCAACAACCCGTGGCCGCGCACCGCCTTCGCCACGAAGGCCCCGGGCATCGACTGGGATGCCTACTTCACCGCCGCCGGCCTCAACGACCAGCCCACCTTCATCGTGTGGCAGCCGAATACGGTGACGAAGTTCGGCGCCCTGGTCAGCAGCGAGCCGCTGGATACCTGGAAGGCGTGGCTGCGCTTCCACACCATCAACGAGAACACCGGTGGCCTCATCGGCAAGAAGTTCGATGACCTGGCGTTCGATTTCTACAGCAAGACCCTCACCGGCACGCCCAAGCAGCGCGATCGCTGGAAGCGTGGCGTGGGCCGCGTCAACACCGACCTCGGCGACGCCGTGGGCCAGATCTACGTGAAGCAGTACTTCCCGGCCTCCTCGCGCGCGGAAGTGCAGGACATGGTGAAGAACATCCTGAAGGCGTTCGACGACCGCGTCGGCCAGCTGGAATGGATGACCCCGGCCACCCGCGAAAAGGCCAAGGCGAAGATCGCCACCATCAAGGTCGGCGTGGGCTACCCGGATACCTGGCGCGATTACTCGAAGCTGGAGATCAAGCCGGATGACGCGGTGGGCAACCACATCCGCGCCGAGCTGGCCGAGTACGCGCACCAGAAGGCCAAGCTGGGCAAGCCGGTGGACCGCGACGAGTGGTGGATGACCCCGCAGACGGTGAACGCGGTGAACCTGCCGCTACAGAACGCGCTCAACTTCCCGGCGGCGATCCTCGAAGCCCCGTTCTTCGATCCGAAGGCCGACCCGGCCGCGAATTACGGCTCGATCGGCGCGGTGATCGGCCACGAGATCAGCCACAGCTTCGATAACCTCGGCGCCGAGTTCGATGCGCAGGGCCGCCTGGCCAACTGGTGGACCGATGCCGACCAGAAGCACTTCAAGGAAGCCGGCCAGCGCCTGGTGGAACAGTTCAACGCGTACGAAGCCCTGCCGGGCCTGCACGTGAACGGCCAGCAGACACTGGGCGAAAACATCGCCGATGTGTCGGGCCTGACCATCGCCTACGCCGCGTACAAGAACAGCCTGGGCGGCAAGCCGGCCCCGGTGATCGACGGCCTGACCGGCGACCAGCGCTTCTTCCTCGCCTTCGCGCAGAGCTGGCGTGAGAAGACCCGCGATGCCGCGTTGCGCCAGCAGGTCATCGGCGACGTGCACGCGCCGGGCACCTTCCGCGCGCAGACCGTGCGCAACCTCGATCCGTGGTACGACGCGTTCCAGCCCAAGCCGGGCCAGAAGCTGTACCTCGACCCGAAGCAGCGCGTGAAGATCTGGTAAACCCCCACGCGCACAGGGTGCCTCCCGTAGGAGCGCACCCTGTGCGCGACATCCTTTCGCGATCACATCGCAGGTCGTGTGGTGCTGTCGCGAAAGATGTCGCCCACAGGGTGGGCTCCTACCGGTGTTGATGCCGATCGCGGCGGTTGTGTTCGTTGTGCTGTAGACGGCCGTCGCCGTGGTGGGTGCGTGGGTTTAGGCGTGCTTGCGAATCCGGTGTTCGACGAGGCCCAACAGGCCATCCACCGACAACGCCAACGCACCGACCAACAACGCCCCCTGCACCACGTACGCGGTGTTGTTTCCCACCAGCCCTTCGACGATCGGCGCCCCGAGCGTCGCGGCACCGACGGCCGAACCGATCGTCGCCGTGCCCACGCTCACGATCGCCGACAGCCGCACGCCCGCCATGATCGGCCCTGCCGCGAGCGGCAGCTCCACTTCCCATAACCTGCGCCAACGACCGTAGCCCATGCCATCGGCCGCATGCAGCGCACTGGCGGGCACCTGATCCAGGCCCGCCACGGTCTGGCCCAGTACCGGCAGCACGCCGTAAAGCGATAGTGCGAGCAACGTCGGGGCCGCGCCAAAGCCCAGCAGCGGCACGGCGATCGCCAGCACCGCAACCGGTGGAAACGTCTGCCCGATCACCGCGACCGCGCGAACGGTTGGTAACAACGACCGCCCCGCCGGGCGGGTAGCCAGTATGCCCAGCGAAAGCCCCACCACCACCGCGATCAGCGTAGCGATGGCAACGAGCGCCGCATGGGCCAGCGCGAGTTCCGCAAACGACGTGCGCCAATAAAGCGGATGCGAGAGTTCCGGCAGCCACGCGTGGAACAACGGCGCGGAATGGGGGAGCGCAAGAAGGAGTGCGCAAAGCGCGATGAGCGGGAGCCAGGTTTTCATGGCTTATACGTGCGCCGGCTGCCGCTGGCTATCGCGCGCAAGCGCGCTCCTGCAGGGGTGATGCGGGTTGCCGCCTGTCGGCGGATCGCGACACGGTACGGCCGGGCGATCCTCATCTCGGCCTCGCCACGATATCGGCCAGCAGGATCGCGCCGCCGCCGATGACGGCAAGCCGGTCGCGGCGTTTCTCCAGCATCGCACCCAGCGCTTCCTGCAGGGTCGCCTCGGGGGCGATGGCGTCCCCGTCCGCGCGCTCGTCGCGGCGCATGCTATCGCGCACGCACCGTACCGCCAGTTCACGCAGGTACGCGCGCGTCCCGCCCACGAACTCATTCACGCGCTCATCGGCGGGTGAACGGATCAGCTCCAGCGGCGTGCCAACCTGCGCCAGTCGCCCATCCAGCATCAGCGCTACGCGGTCGCCCAGGCGGAAGGCCTCATCCATGTCGTGGGTCACGAACAGGATGGTGGTGCCGGTGTCCTTCTGGATGGCCTTCACGCTGGCCTGCAACGACTCACGCGTCAACGGATCCAGTGCGCCGAACGGCTCGTCCATCAGTACGATCTTCGGCCGTGCCGCCAATGCGCGCGCCACGCCGACGCGCTGCGCCTGGCCGCCGGAGAGCGTATCGGGGTAGCGATCCGCCATGCCCGGCTCATCGAGCTTAAGCAACGTGATCAGCTCGGCCACCCGTGCATCGATGTCCGCCTTCGGCCAACCGAGGAGGTGCGGCACGGCCGCGATATTTTCAGCGACGGTGCGGTGTGGAAACAGGCCCACCGACTGGATCGCGTAGCCGATCCCACGGCGGAGCGTTTCGATCGGCTGCGTGGCGACATCTTTTCCATCCACCAGCACACGCCCGCTATCGATGTGGGTCAGCCGGTTCACCGTGCGCAGCAAGGTGGATTTGCCCGAACCGGATGGCCCCACCAGCACGAAGAACTCGCCATCCTCCACGCGCAGCGACAGGTCCTCGATCACCACGTGATCGCCGAAGGCCTTGTGGACGTGGTCGAACTCGATCATGCGCGGCGTCCGGTGAGGGCCATGAGGCCCTGGAAGAGAAGATCGGCGGCGAGCGCCAGCACGATGATCGCCAGCGTACCCAACAACACCATGTCCGTCGCGCCCTGCCCGATGCCAAGGAACACAAAGCGGCCCATGCCACCCGCGCCGATCAGGGCGGCCACTGCCGCCAGGCCGATCGTCTGCACCGCCACGATGCGCAGGCCGGCCAGCAACACCGGCCAGCCCAGGGGCAACTGAATGCCCAGCAGCACCTGGCCGCGGCTCATGCCCAGGCCGCGCGCGGCCTCCCGCGCATCGGCAGGCACCGCGTCCAACCCCGCCACCGTGTAGCGCACCACCGGCAGCAATGCGTAGAGCACCAGCGCGAAGACAGCCGGCGCCGCGCCAGTGCCGCCAAATCCAAGCGCACCGAGTGCCGGCCATGCGCGTGCGAGCCAGGCGAAGGGGCCGATCAACAGCGCAAACAAGGCGAGTGATGGCACGGTCTGCAGGAACGCAAGGACACCGAGCAAGGCGCCGCCGGTCCGGCGTTTACGCCACGCGAGATAACCCAACGGCGCGCCGGCCGCCAGCGCGATGCCCAGCGTCACCAGTGAAAGCGCAATATGCGTCGTCAGCGCATCCGCGAATGCGCCGCGCTGCGCTTGCCACTCACGCACAAGGCCGAGATTGCTGAACGCGCCAGCCGCACCACCCGCGATGTACGCCACGGCAACGCACAGCCATGCAGCGGCACGCCAGGTCATGCGCAGGTGACGCAACCGGTCCAGCAGCAACAGCGCCGCAGCGAGCCACATGGTCCAGAAGCCGGCACCAAGCTGGATACGCGTTGTAGGGGCCGCGCCTTGCAGCAACAGCGTTGCATCGTGACCAGCGAGGAACGGCAAACCCAGCGTTAGCAAAAGCGCGAGCAACGCACCGCCGCGCCAGAATCCCGCAGCGGCGGTCATGATCCACGCCGCCGTGAGCAACGCCACATGCGGGTTGGCCGGGTAACCGCTCAGCAAGCGATTGGGCGCGACATGCAGGAAGTCCATCGCCAGCGTGGCCAGCAGCCCCACGCTACCCAACACCACCACCGGCAACCGCCCCGGCTCGTGCAGGAGCCCACCCTGTGGGCGACGCCGTTCGCGGGGTACATCGGGTCGTGGCGCGCGCTTGCGAAAGATGTCGCCCACAGGGTGGGCTCCTACGGGGGGAACGCTGGTGCGGGGCATCAGAGTAGCCCCTGGGTGTGCAGGTAATCGGCGGCGACGGCGGAAGCGTCTTCGCCGTTGATCTGCGTGCGTGCATTCAGTGCGCGCAGGCGCTCCACCGTGAGCGGCGCGAAGGCCGCTTCCAGCGCACCACGCATGGCGGGGTAGCGTTTAAGCACCTCGTCGCGCACGACCGGCGCAGGCTGGTACACCATCTCCACGTGCTTCGGGTCCGCCATCACCACCAGGCCCGTGACCGCGATCGCGCCATCGGTGGAATACACCATGCTGGCGTTCACTCCGGAGATGCCCTCCGCCGCCGCCTTGATCGTGGCCGAAGTATCACCGCCCGCAAGCACGAGCAATTGCTCGCCACGCAGCGTGAACCCGTACGTCTTCTGGAACGCCGGCAACGCCGCGTCGCTCTCCACAAACTCAGCCGAACCCGCCAGCAGCACACCGGTCTCCATCGAATCCGTGCCTTGTACCGACCCCGCCCCCGCATCGACCCCACCTGCAGGAGCGCGCTTCCGCGCGATCCCACCCACCCCACCGTTCACCCACCGCGCAAAATCCACCAACGAACGCAACCCGTTCGCCTCCGCCACGTCCTTGCGCACACCAATCGCCCAATGATTATCCGCTGGCGCCGGCGTCAGCCAGGTCACATGGTTCACACGGTCAAGCGATGCTGCCAGCGCATACGCCTGCGCCGCATCGCGAAATGCGACATCGTTTTCACGGTGGAAGAAAAACGCGGCGTTACCCGTGTATTCGGGGTACACATCAAGGTCGCCGCCGAGCAGCGCGCGGCGCACGATCGAGGTGGGCCCCAACTGCGTATGGTCGACCACCGGGATGCCTTCATGCTTCAGCACCTGCAGGATCACCTGACCGAGGAAAGCACCCTCGTTGTCCGCTTTCGAGCCGACCCGCACCGCATCCTGCGCAAACACCCCCGTGCAGAACCACAGCAGGATAAACAGCAGCACGGTACGTGCGCGCTTGCGCGCGATGGGTGCTCGCGGTACCGCACGGCGCGACGAGAATCCCACGCACCACCCGTAGGAGCCCACCCTGTGGGCGACGCCTCTCGCGAGAGCGCCACAGGCCCCGTCAGGTCGGTACGAAAGATGTCGCCCACAGGGTGGGCTCCTACGGGGGCGCATCGATCGCATTGGCACCATCAGCGGCTCAGCAGGTCGGCGAAGGTGCGTTTGAAGGCGTCGTCGATCGGCGTAGCGTTCACGCTGGCAGGCAGGCCCTTGAAACGCGCTTCGAACTCGGCGACGGCCTGGCTGAAGCGTTCGGCGCGGCCTTCGCCATCACCGTTCTCCATGGCATACGACAGCACGCGTGCCGCCTGCCCGGCCAGGTCCACGTCATCCGGCAACGCCGAAATATCGCCCCACACCTGCTTCAGGTACAACACCGCATCACGCGCCCGGCGCATGCGGTGCAACAACCCGCGTGGCATGGCGTGCTCCGGCGCGAAGCGCGCGACGATGTCCTGCGGCCGGCTTACCGGCTTCGGCCCCAGGTCAATGCGAATGCACAACCACGCCGGATCGAACAGCCACGACCGCGGCTGTGGCTCATCGCTGTACGGCAGCGCTTCGCCGTTGACCTCGACGCTCTCAGGGATGCCCGCATCGAGCAGCTCCACCACATAGCGCCGCGTCGTGGGCCGCCCGGTGTAATCACCATCCATCGCATCGATGCGCACGTGGTGCGCGCGATCGCCACGGCGGCTACGCACGGGCGTCCGCGCGAACTCACCGCGCTGGTAGCCCTGGCTCGTGCCGTCGTCGTCATACAACGATGTGGAGCCTTCGTCGCCCGGGAAGACCTGCAGGATCAGCGTATCCGGCACGGTTGCGAGGTTGCGCATGCCTTCCGGATAGAGCGGCACCACGCTGCCGGGGCGTACGAAAATCGGGATCTCCTCGAGGTTGTACGAACGCGCCAGGATGCCGCCGCCTTCATACGATTCGGCACCATCGCGCGAGTACCACAGCCCCGGCGGCAGCCACACCGGGAACGGCACCGTCCCGTCGGGCCCCACCTGCGTCGTCACCGGCGCGACCATGATGTCGTTGCCGAACATGTACTGCCCGGGATTCGTGTAGGCCTCCTCGTGCTCCGGCCAGTGGTAGTACATGGGCCGCACGATCGACAGGCCCGTATCGTAGGCATCGCGTGCCGCACCGTAGATATACGGCGCCAGCTGGTAGCGCAGGCGGATGGCCGCGAACACGGCATCGCCATACGGCGGGCCAAAGTGCCACGGCTCCTTGTGCAGGCTGGCTTCCTTCGCCGAGTGCGTGCGCAAGACGGGCGAGAACACGCCAAGCTGCATCCAGCGTGCATACAACTCGGGATCCAGGTGCCGCTCGGGCCGCGGGATCGCCTTGTCGAAGGTATGCCCGCCAATGTCGTGGCTCCAGTAGCCGTACAGCACGTTGGAGGCCATGGCGGTGAAATGCGGCTGGTACGCGAGCGAAATCCAGCTGATCACGCTATCGCCTGAAAACCCGATGGGGTAGCGGTGGTTACCCAACCCGCCCCAGCGGTGGTAGATCAGGCCGCGCTGGTCGCTCTCGCGCTGCATCTCGGTGAAGAACACATGGTTGAGCCACCACGTGTTCGACAGGCCGGGGAAGGCCTTGGATTCCTTCCACTGCTGCCAATCCAGCCACCAGAAGTCGACGCCCTGCTTCTCCAGCGGGATCAGGATGCTATCGAACAACGCCCGCAGATACGGCTGCGAAGCCCCTTCAAAGGGAATCGGCGCCTGCGTCGAGGTATCCCACGACAGCGCCTGCGCCATCGCTTCGTACTTCTCCTCATGCGGCATCACGCCCGACGCGGGGTGCAGGTTCAGGGTGATACGCAGGTTTTCACCGCGCGCCCAGCGCATGAACGCCTTCGGATCGGGAAACAGGCTGCGGTTGAAGGTATAGCCGGTCCAGCCGGATTGCTCACCAAACACATCGTGGTGTTCGTGGCCGGGGCGCAACGAAAGGCCCGGCGTGGTGTGCCAGTCCATGTCCAGCACGAGCACATCCAGCGGGATGCGTTCCTTTTCGAACCGCGCGCCCAGCGTGCGCAGTTCTTCGTCGGAGTAATTCCAGTAGCGCGACCACCAGTAACCGAACACGAAACGCGGCGGAATCGGTTGCGGCCCGGCGATGGCCGCAAAATCGGACAACGCGGCCCGGAAGTCGTGGCCATAGCCAAAGAAATACCAGTCCTGGCGCTTGCCTTCCGGCCGCGCCACCACCCAGCCGGATTCATCGATGCCGAAGCTCCCGGTATCGTCGACCACGTGCCAGCCATCGCGCGCGATCAGGCCGTCTTCCAGTGGCAGCTTGCTGCCATCGGTCCAGGTATCGCCTTCGTAGCGGTCCAGCGTGCGGTAGGTGCCGCCCAGGTTCTGTGCCTGCGCGTTGCCCGGGTGCCAGCTGATTTCGTGGCCGGGGCCGCGGACGGCGATGGAAAGGTTATCCGGGGTGAACGGCCCGGAATCCTTGATGTAGCGCAGGCGCAGCAGGCCGGTATCCACCTGCAGTGTGGTTTCGTCCTCGTCGATATGAAAAGGCGGCACATCCAGCGCCCGGTGTACGACGACCTGGGTGCGTATATCGCGGAAGACGCCGTCCTCGCTCCATTCGAGCCGGATCAGCCGAGGGGTCAACACGGTGAAGCGCACAGCCCCCCGCTCGATCGTGGCCTCGGGCCAGGCGGCAGCGCCGGCCTGGGACGGGAGGTCTTTCGTCGCTTCCATGGGCGGGCGCACCCCTTCATGACCAGAGGTGGACCATTATGACGCGTCGCCGCATGGAGTGCCGGTGAAGGCTTGACGTCGATTTGGCGATTCCTGCACTAACCGCCCGGCATGGTGCTCCCCTGCATCCACCCCGAGGGAGAGACCCATGAACGAAGACCAGATCCGCGGCGCCGCCAATACCATCGGTGGCCGTGTACAGCGTGCCGCCGGCGCCCTCACCGGCGACCATGGCCTGGAAGGCGAAGGCGCCGTGCGCGAAGCCGCCGGCCGCGTGCAGCAGAAAGCGGGCGATGCGGTAGAACACGTCCGCGACGCCGTCGCCCACCGCCCCCTCGGCGCCATCCTCAGCGGCTTCGGCGTCGGCATCCTGGTCGGCATGTTGCTGGCCCGCCGGGACTAGGCAGCACGTTTTTTTGGTTCATCGCGGATTTCCGGGGTGCTGCAGGTGCATGCGGCACCCCGGTTGCGGTTCATTCGCGAACGCGGATGAACCTCTCCTTCCTCCAAGAACGCCAGCAAAGCGGCGACCCTTAGAAAACGAGAGAGCCTCGTGGATATAGAAGAATTCTCAATTCTTGTCTTATGAGAACTACATCACACAAGACGTCAGGCATGCTCGCCTCGACATCACGACGCGTAATACGCCTTGAGCTCACCCACCGTCACCGCAGGCTGCGTGGGATCCATCGCTTGCATCACGATCCATTCGCCGAACGAGCCGTGCGTCGGCAGGTCGAAGGCGATATAGCGGTCGAGGGAATCGATCACATCCTCGGGCAGGTCGACCAGACGGGTGGCGTCGTCCACGCCCTCGCAGACGCCGGCGATCACCGCCAGGGGCGCGAAGGTTTCGATACGCAGGGCGGCCAGGGCCATCATGGAATCCTCCGGAAGGTCTTGGGTATATCTACCGGGATCGCATGACTGTCCTACGCGAAACATGTGACAAATTGCGGTAAGCCCATCCGGGGCCGCCAAGGTAGCAGGGTTACCCGCCGCTGACGCCCCGTGTAGGAGCGCGCTTGCGCGCGATGGCACCCAGGGCGCATCGGTCGTCGCTTGGGGCTCCATCTGCAGGACGGCCGGTGACATGGGGAAGCTCCTTAGGGTGGGGTCAGGTCATTTCTACCGTGACCAGATAACCGCCGGGAGCGAAAAAGTTGGAAAAACCTCGTTAATTCCTCGGTCGACCGCGCAGTAACAGGGGTTTGCTGGCCCACCGGCGCCGTGCCGGACCCTGGAAACCGAAAATCGTGGGCCAGCGGGCATACGAATTTCCGTACGCCGCGGGTCTCGTCGGGCTCACCCGTCCTTACCCAGCCCCGTCTGCTGCAACAGAATGAGCAGCGCGCTATCGATCCACCGGCGGCCCAGGCTTTCCCGCTTGCCATCGATATGCACCGATACAAGTTGCTCGGTCGCGACGGGGACGCTGCCCTCGCCTTCCACCCGCACGCGGTACCACACGCTGGCGGGGCGCAGCTCCTTGGCCGGGGCCGTGGGGTTCAGCGGAATGGGGCCGCCGCGTTCCTTGGCTAGCGCCAGGCTGGGCAGGTGTTCCAGCGCGCCGTTATCCACGGTCACGACCTTGCCGTGCAGGGGAGCCGCAGCGCCCTTCGGGAACACGGTGGCCTCACTGCCCACACTAAGGCGCGCACGGTCAGCTTCAGAGACGAGCGCTTCCACGCGCCACCGCATACCGCCGACCAGCGTGCCCATGCGGGCGTTGGAAGACACCCAACTACCAGCGCGCAAGGTTTCATCCACGTCGCGCACCACGCCATCACCCGCGGCGACCACGCGCAAGCGGTGCAGCTCGGCCGCACTGGCGGCACGCTGCGCGTCGTACTGCTCGGCCATGCGGTCGGCCACCACCTGCTTCGCGACACCATCGCGATCCAGCGCAGACGCACCACGTGCGGCGGATTCATACGCCTCGCGCAAGGCATCGGCCTTCGCACCATCATCCTGCGGTGCGGGCGCCGAAAGCTCGAACAGCACATCGCCGCGCTTCACCGCCTGGCCATCGTGCACCAGTACCTTTTCCATCTGCGCCGGGAACGGCGTGAACAGCGGCTGTTCGAAGCCGGATTCCACCACGCCATCGCCATGGATGGTCGACGACCAGGGCACCAGCAGCACCAACGCGACAAAGCCCAGGCCGATCAACCAGCGGCGCGCTACGGGCCAGCGGATCTCGGCACGACGGTGCCACCACACACGTACTTCGTATTGCATGGGTTTCACCACGAACGTCACGATTTCCACGAGGAAAAGAATCAGGCCCATCGCCTTGAAGAAGGCGTGGTACACCACGACGGCAATGCCCACGAACAGCGTCAGGCGGTAAAGCCAGGTCGTAAAGGCAAAGCTCGTAAGGAAGACGGCGAACGGACGCGACACCGCATCGGGACGCGGATCCTCCATGCCGAGGAAGGTGTGGCGTACCCAACGCTTGGCCCAGCGCCCGGCGCGCTCATGCAAGCCGGGATAATCCAGCGCATCGGCCAGGATGAAATAGCCATCGAAGCGCATGAACGGGCTCGCGTTCACGGCGATGGTAAGCACCCACGCCGTCGTGCCAAGAAAGAACAGCGCATTGCGGAAGTTGCCATCGGGTGCGAACGACCACAGCAGCGTGCACCACGCGGCCAGCACCAGCTCGGCCATCACGCCTGCGGAGGCGATAGCGAGACGACGCTGCGAGCGCTCCAGCTTCCAGCTCTCGCCCGTATCGGTATAGGCCATGGGCCACATCACCAGCAGCGCCACGCCCATGTGGCCCACGCGCACGCCGTGCCGCGTGGCCATGAACGCGTGGCCGAACTCATGCCAGCACTTGGAAAACACCAGCGCGCCGGCGAAGGCGAACACGCCATCCCACGTGAGCGCACCGCGCAGGTTGGCCTGCACCACATCCCACTGCCGCGCGGCGAAGATCAGGCCAAGCACCGCGGCGATCAGCGTGGCGATCAGGAAACGCGCACTGAACATCCACTGGATATACGGCAACGCCTTGCGCAGGAAACGCTCGGGCCGCACCAGCGGAACACGAATGAACAGGTAGTTCTGCAGCAACCAATGGCCCGTGGACGTGGCCCGCTTCGGCTGCGCGTTGCGCAGCAGCTGTTGCTGCTTCAGGAACATCGCAAACTCAACCACGTCATCCGGCTCAGGCGCCAGTGTCGTCGTCGCAGCAACCGCTTCCGCGATCCGCGCCGGGTCGCCCAGCCCCCAGTGCTGCAGCATCTCGAACTCAAGCCAGCCGATGCGGAAGAACTGGTTACGCACGGGATCGGAGAGATGCCACGCGGGCGAACCGTCACGGTTACGCCCGGCGGCATGGATATCCAGTTCATCGCGCAGCGCGGGCCACGGCGGGGGCGCCGCGCCAGCGCCTGCACCTACGGCGGCCATGGCCGCCGCGTTCATACCCCGCACCAGGCGCGAACGGTGGCCAGCGGGCGGCGCAGCAACAGGTACCCCAGCACGCTCCAGCGGCCGGAGACACGCGCCGTGCCCTGCAAGCCGATGCGCGCAGCCGACGCATCACCATCCACCGTGCCACGCAGCACGTAGCTGGCGACGCCCGTGGGCGATTCCACCGACTGGTAGCCGGCGTAATCCAGGCGTGCACCGATCGGGCTGAGTGGCGCGGTCTTCAGGAAAACAGTCATCGGCGCGCCGCCTTCCAGGTTGGTCGGCTCGCCCACCGGCGCCCAGGCGCGCACGCCCAGCGTATGCGGATCGGCGAGCAAGCCAATGCGCTCGCCGGTCTGTACGGGGCGGCCCGCCCAGTCATCCGGATCGGAATACACGAACACGCCATCGACCGGCGCGCGGATCTCGAGCTTCTCGACTTCGCGCTGCAGCGAGGCCACATCCACTTCGCGCTCGTGCAGCTTGCCTTCGGCCATGCCCAGGTCGGCCTTGGCGTTCTGGCTTTCGATCGCCTGCTGCGCGGCCTGGTGCATTTCGACGTTGGCGGTGGCGAGCTCGGCCTGGGCCACGGCCAGCTTGTTGCGCAGGGTGGTGTCATCCAGCTCGGCCAGCACCTGGCCCGCCTTCACCGCCGCATTCGGCAGGATCACCATGCGCCGGATCACGCCCTCGCGCGGGGAAGCGATGACCTGGCTGTGCAGCGAAATGATTTCGGCCGGCACCAGCGTGTACTCGCGTACCGGCAGCAACAACACGACCAGCAAGCCAACGGCGATGTAGCGCAAGCGGCGGCCGCTTGTCGCCGCGCGCCACCAGCGCTGCACGCGCGAGGGCCGTGCCACCAGCGACCACCACGCATAACCGTACAAGCCGGCCATGTGCAGCAGCGCGAACTCTTCGCCATCGGAGGTGAGCGTGGTCGGCCACGGCTCATCGCGGCCGAGGAACAACAGGGCCGCGACCGTCTTGTCCGGACCCATCAACGGCAGCACCCAAACCTGCGCGGGGAACCATTCGCTCCAGGCGGTTGCCAGCTCTTCATCGAGCAGATCCGGCGAGAGCGGCAGCACGCGTGCGTTGGCGGGAAGTTCCGCGCAGCGCGCGGCGATCGCCTTGGTCACGCCCGACAGCCACAGCGCGTAGGGCGTGTTCGGGTCTACATCGGCCAGGCCCGAATGCGCCACCAGCCGGGACGGCCGTGGTGCACTGCCCATCACGACCAGCGCCGCCTGGCGGTAATCCACCAGCAGGCGCGTGTCGTTGCAGATAGCAAAGCCGAGTTCGGCCGCCGTGGTGGCGGCTTCCACGCGCGAGGCCAGCGCGTAGAAACGCGACGATGCCGGCGCGGCCGCGGCAGGCTTGGCGGTCATCGGCTTAGCCCTTGCCCGGCGCGGCGCGGCCGCTCATGCCCGGCAGCACGCGGCTGGTATCGCCGGTGAAATCGGCTTCGATCTCGATGGTCTGGCTCACCGCATCCACGCGGCCGCTCAGCCGGGTGACGGTGAGCTGGTAGCGCTGGCCGGTCTCGTCCACGGTGGCATCAAGATGCGCACCCGGCTTCAGCCAGCTGATCCAGTTGGAAGGCACGTTAAGGCGCGCCTTCGGCGTGCCCGTACCGACGAGGTCGATCACCGGCGCACCGGCGCCCACGCCCTGCCCTTCTTTCACGTGCACGCGGGCCACGCGGCCATCGAACGGCGCCACGAAACGGCACTGGGCGATCTCCGCGTTGATGATGCCCAGCTGGCCCTTGGTGCGGTTCACATCGGCGGCGGTGAGTTCCACTTCCAGCGCGGCGGCGGACTGCAGGCCTTGCAGCTTCGCCTTCGCTTCGTAACGCAGCTGCGCGGCCTTGAACTCCGCATCGGCCGCTTCGCGCTTCGCCGTCAGGTCGCTGCAATCGAAGGCCACCAGCACCTTGCCCTTGGCCACCGCATCACCGAGCTGCACGTACACACGTGCGACGCGGCCCGGCGTGGCCGCCGACATCGGGCTTTCCTGGTCCGCCACCACCAGGAACCGGACCGGCGCCTGGGCGGTGGTGGCGGGCGCGGCCTGTGCGGCGGCGCCCGTGGAGCAAACGATGCCAAGCGCGAGGATGGCCGGCAGGCACTTCAACGTCTTCATGGTCTTTCTACTGCGTAAGTGACGGAGCGTCGGGTTACGGGGTGTTCGCCGCGGCGGTTTCCGGCGCGGCGGAGAGCTGGCGGAGCTGGTCGAGCACGGAGAGCACGGCGGCCTCGGCCAGCGCGCTGACCGAACGCGTGGTCACGTCATCGGGCAGGTAGCTCTGGTAGCTCTGCTTCATCAGCTGCTTGCCACCCTTGTCCTGCACGGTCACATCCCACACCGCACGCGTCGTGGCCTTGCCACGCGAGGCGCTGTAACGCAGCTCCACCGCGAGGCTGTCGTTGCCGTTGCCGAGCGGCAGGCGGTTGCCGGTGAGCACGTTGCCCACGGCGTTGCGCACGGCGTCGCCATCCACCTTGGCCGGCAGGCCGGAGACGCTGAGCGCGAACGGACGATCCACGTGGGCGACGTCAGCCACCTGGGTGAACACGTGCTGCTCGCCTTCCACCAGGCTGGTCTGGATGGCACGGGACAGCGTCGCCACGTCACTACCGGATACCTGTTCCGGCATCAGGTCGATACCCACCGAGTTCAGCACGCGGCCGTAGGCCGACTGCGCGGCGGCATACGACGAGGCTTCCTGGAAGCGCGAAACCAGCGAGCGGGCCTGCGTGCGCAGCGTTTCCAGGTCGCTAGTGAGCTGGTTGTTCGAACCGGCGCGGGCGACGCTGGCGAGGCGCTGATCCACGCTGGCCGACTCCTGGGCGAGGTTGTGGTCGTACACGGCCAGCTTGTAGCGCTCCACGGAGACGCGCACCTGCGTGACCACCGCCATGCTGAGCGCCATGCGGCGGGCATCGTCCACTTCCATGCGCGCCTTGTTGGTGCGCTTGATCGCCGGGATACCGGCCAGGCGCACCAGGTTCATCGACATGCTGAGACCGCCCTGGGTCCAGTTCTCGTTGTACAGGTACTTGTTGGAGTCGTAGCCGATACCGCCGAACAGGTTGAGGTTCGGGAACAGCGCCGTGATCTGCTTCTTCGCTTCCAGCGCATCGATGCGCGTCTTGTAGTCTTCCTCGCGCAGTTCCGGGCGCTGTTCCAGTGCCATCTGCTCGAGCTGGTCGATGTTCGCGGGCAGCGGCGAGAGCGCGCCCTCGGTGGTATCGGCCAGGGTGAAGTCGGTGTTCGGGGCCAGGTTCATCAGGGCGGCCAGCTCGCGCTTGGCGAACTCCATTTCCTGGCGCTTCTGGGTGACCAGGCTCATCGCATCGAGCAGCGCGCGCTGGTATTCCAGGCCTTCGACCGGCGGCAGGATGCCGGCGCGTTCGGCCTGGCGGGTCTTCTCCAGCGCCGCGTCGATGTTCTTCGCCACGTCGGTCGCTTCGTTCAGCAGGCGCTGCGCGCCCAGGGCGCGCCAGTACGCATCGCGGGTGTCCTGCACGATGTTCTGCAGCACCTTGCGGCGGCGCTCCTGGGTCACGTTCACGTCTTCCGCCGCCTGCTTGGCGCGGTAGTAGCTCAGGCCGAAGTCGAGTACATCCCACGACAGCGTGGCATCACCCAGCAGGTGCGCACGCTCTTCGGAGGTCGAGGGGCGCAGCGAAACGATGCGGTCCTCGATGCCGATGCTGGTGCCACCCGAATCGTTGCTGCGCCAGCGGTAACCGGCATCGGCGGTGAGCTTGGGCAGCATGTCCAGCTTGCTCACGTCGAGCAGGCCCTGCGACAGCGCCGTCTCCATCAGCTTCAGGCGGTAATCCAGGTTGTACTTCAGCGAGCGGGCCATGACGTCGGAAAGCGTCAGCGGGCCGTTCACCGGCTCCTGGCCCTTGTACATCGCCTGGGTGTCCTTCTGGACGCGCGCGGCGATCTCGTCGTGGGTCAGCGGCTTGGGCTTCACCGCGCCGCAACCGGCGAGGAAGACCGCGAGGGCCACCGCGGCGGCCAGGGGAGCAAAACGCAGGGAGGAACGCGACATGGCAGTGTTCATCGGCTGAAGGTGAGACATGGGTCGGAAAGTCCTTTTGGCGCGCATTAGTGGCGTGGCTGTTCGGTGGGCACGGCGGCGACCGCGGGGTTGTTCGCCTTCGCCATGGCCGCGATGCGGGCCGTGAGCGAGGGCGCGCCGCCCGGGGTGCTCGCCGGTGGCGGCACGTGGATAGCCACGGGCACCTGCGGCGGTTCGATCGAGGCCTGCGGCGCTTTCTGCGCCACGTGCTTCGCGTGTTCCATTTCGTGGGCGTGGTGCTTCTCGCGGGCGTGTTCGCGCTCGGCGTGCTTGCCCGGGGCGAACGGCGAGAAGTCATCCCACAGCGGGCTGTGGTCCGGCGCGAAATCGTTCAGGCCCACGCGGCGCTCCGCGTCGATCTGTGCCAACAATTCCTGCGAGAACTCAACGCCGTCGGGCAGCACGAACAGGCCCGGCTCCCATTCCTGGCGAATATCGCGCTGGGTGTGGTCGTAGCCGATCGGCCAGATCTCATCACCCTGCTTCGCCTGGATCGGCGGCGTAGTGCCGTGGATCGTGATGGTGAGCGTGGCCGTGCTGGTATCGCCATCCGAATCGGTGATCGTGTAGACGAACACTTCACTCAGCGTGCGCGAGGCATCCAGCGAGCTCACCTTCGGGTTGGCCACATCCAGCTTGTAGCTGTAGCTGCCATCGGCGTTGAGGATGAGCGTGCCGTACTGGCCCACGCTGCCCGCGCCGATCGTGCCGGTGGCACCGGTGTTCTGCGAGGACACCGCCGTGACCGGACCGTCGGTGGCGGCACCATCGGCACCGATGCGATCGGAACCGACATACACGTTGCCGCTGGCCGAGGTCTGGCCGCTGTCCTGCACGATGCTGGCGGTATCGTCATGCGCCACCGGCACGTCGTTGGCGATATCGATCACCAGCGTACCGTTGGAGGTCGCACCGCCGCGATCGGTCACCCTCAGCGCCACGGTATCCGTGCTGTCCGCGCCGTTCTGGTGCAGGGCGTGGTCCACGGTGTACGTGTAGGTGATCGTGCCGGCCGTCGGCACCGTGCCGTTGGTCGCCGTGGGCTGGAAGCCCGTGAGCACGAGCGTGCCATCCGGCGTGTGGATCGTGACCGGGTTGCCGCTGGAGAGCTGGCCAAGCTGGTCCGCCGTCAGCGTGGTGCCATCGATCGTGACGCTGGCCAGGCCATCGGTCGCGGTCACGGTGAGCGTGCCGGTCGTGGTCTGGCTGCCATCGTGGTCGGCCAGGCCGGACTCGTGCACCGTGGCATGGCCCGTCGCCGAACCGTTGCCATCCACCGCGCCGATCACGGGCGCACCGTCGGTGTGGCCGTGGATCGTGATGGTGAGCGTCGTCGTGCTGCGGTCGCCGTCGGCATCGCTGATCGTATAGGTGTAGGTTTCGGTGAGGGTTTCACCGTCCTTCAACGCATTGACCGTGGCGTTGGCGTTATCTACCGCGTAGCTGTAGCTGCCATCAGCGTTGAGCGTGAGGGTGCCGTACTGCCCAGCCACACCCGTGCCGACATGGCCGCTGACCGGGCCAGGCGCCGTGCCCGCCTGTACACCGATCACCGGTGTGGCCGTGGCATCGGCACCCACGCGGTCCGGCACATCGCCGTGCGTGTTGCCATTGACCACGTTGCCCGTGAGCGCTGCGCCGTCTTCGTTCACATCGCCCGTATCGGCGTGCGCGGTCGGGGCATCGTTGATGATGTCCACGACCAGCGTGCCGGCCGAGGTGCCGCCGCCGGCATCGAGCACGCTGAGCGCGATGTTGTCGACGCCATTGGTGCCCGGGGCCTGGGTGTGCGGGCCGTTCAACACATAGGTGTACGACAGCGTGCCGCCGGTGGTGATGCCGTTGGTCACGTCGGGGGTGAAACCGGTCAGCAGCAGCGTGCTGCCTTCGGCCGTGGTGATGCTCACCGGCGTGCCACTGGAGAGCGCCGCCAGATCGGCTGTGGTGAGCGTGGTGCCGCCCACGGTGATGCTGGTGAGGCCATCCGGTGCATCCACCGTGATCGTCTCGGAGACGCTGCGCGGCTGGCCGTTCGGGCCATCCGGGGTCAGGCCCGATTCCCACACGGTGGGATCGTTCGGCACGATCGACGGGCTGCCATCGGTGTGGCCGTGGATCGTGATGGTGAGCGTCGTGGTGCTGGTATCGCCATCCGCATCGGTGATCGTGTACGTGTAGGTTTCGGTCAGCTGCTGGCCGTCCTTCAGCGCATTCACCGTGGCGTTGGCGTTATCCACCGCGTAGCTGTAGCTGCCATCGGCGTTGAGCGTGAGCGTGCCGTACTGGCCGGCAACGCCGCTGCCGACCTGGCCACTGACCGGGCCACCCGCACTGCCGGCGTTGCCCGCCTGCACACCCGTCACCGGGCCGCCGGTGGCGGCGCCATCGGCACCGAGGCGGTCGGCGACGTCGCTGGCGCCATGGCCCGTGCCGCCGATGACGTTGCCGGTCACGGCGCTGCCATCCTCATTCACGTCCGCGGCGTCGGCATTCGCCGTCGGCACGTCGTTCATGATGGTGACCTTCAACGTGCCCGTTTCGTGGCCACCGCCCGCGTCATCGACGGCCAGGTCGATGGTCTCGGTGCTGTAGGTGCTGCCGGCCAGCTGCGTCTGCGTGGTGTTAAGCGTGTAGGTGTAAGTGAGCGTCCCCTTGGTCGGCACGCCACCAACGGACTCGGTCACCTCGAAGTGGTTAAGCGTCAGCGTGCTGCCGTCCGGCGTGGTGATCGTCGTCGGGTTCGTCGGGCTCAGCGCGGCGAGGTCGGCCACACTCAGCGGCTTGCCACCCACGGTGATGCCCGTCAGGCCATCGGGTGCGCTGATGTCGATCGTATCGGTGGTGCTCTTGTCGTGGCCGGTCGGGCCATCGGTGGTCAGGCCCGATTCGTAGACCAGGGCGTCGCCGCCCGCGGCGTTCGTGCCATTGCCGTCGTGCGGTGCGATCGTCGCCGTGCCGTCGGTGTGGCCGTGGATCGTGATCGTCAGCGTCGTGGTGCTGGTGTCGCCGTCTGCATCGGTGATCGTGTAGTGGTACGTCTCGGTCAGCGTCTCGTTGTCCTTCAGCGCGTTGACCTTGGCGTTGGTGTCATCCAGCGTGTACGTGTAGCTGCCATCGCTGTTGAGCTTGAGCGTGCCGTACTGGCCATCCAGCCCCGTGCCCACGGTGCCGGTGCCCGTGCTGCTCGCCAGATCCACCGTGATACCGGAGACCGTGGCGCCATCCGCGCCGACGCGATCCGCCGCATCGCCGTGCGTGGTGCCGCTGATGACGTTGCCCTGCAGCGGTACGCCGCTGTCTTCGGTGACATCACCAGTATCGGCGTGGGCCGTGGGTGCGTCGTCAACGATATCCACGGTGAACGTCGCCGTTGCACTGTTCACGCCCTTCACGTCGGTCACCACGATATCGAACGTATCCGAGGTACTCGTGCCCGAAATGTGCGGTGCCGTATTCAGCGTGTAGGTATACGAAAGCTTGCCAACGGTGGTCACGCCACCCACGGTCGTCGTCGCCTCAAAGCCGTTGAACACCACTTGCCCATAGGGCGACGTGAAGGTCACGGTCTCCGTATGCTGGGCCATGTTCGCCAGGTCGGTGGACGACAACACAAAGCTGGTGCCATCCCATGCGATCGTGATGTGATCCAGCCCGTCGCCCGCGCTCACGGTGATCGTGCCGCTGGTGGTCTTGCCACCCACCATGTCGACCAGGCCGGCCTCGTACACCGTCGCATCGCCGGCGGCCGCGCCGTTGTTGTCCTTCGCCGTGACGGCGGGCACACCATCCGTGTTGCCGTGAATCGTGACGGTAAGCGTCGTCGTGCTGGTATCGCCGTCCTTGTCGGTGATCGTGTACGAGAACGTATCCGTGATCGACTCGCCGGTCTTCATGGCGTTGACCGTGGCGTTATCGTTGTCCACGGCGTAGGTGTAGCTGCCATCGGCGTTGAGCACGAGGGTGCCGTAGCTGCCGGTCACGCCGGTGCCCGCCACGCCGCCCGTGATCGCACCCGTCGTCGTGCCGGCCTGCACGCCGGTCACGGTGACATTCTTGTCCGCACCCTGGCGATCGGCCACATCGCCAGCGCCCGGCGTGGTGCCGGTACCACCAATGACATTGCCGGTGGCGCCAGCGCCATCTTCATAGGCATCGGCCGTATCGGCCTTGGCCGTCGGCGCGTCGTCCATGATGGTGACCACCAGGTTGCCGGTGGAGGTGCCACCACCGGCATCCGTCACCTTGAGGGCGATGGTGTCGGTGCCATGGTCGCTGCTGGGCTGGTTGTAGGCGGCGGTGAGCGTATAGGTGTAATGCAGCGTACCGCTTGTAACGACACCGCCCACGCGCGGGCCCGCGTCGAAATCGGTAAGGGTCAGCGTGCCGTGCGTCGTCGTGATGACGATCGGCGTGCCCGTGCTATGCAGGGTATCCAGCTGCGCTGCCGTAATCGTCCGGCCGCCCACCACGATGCTGGCCAGGCCATCCGCTGCGCTGATATCGATCGTGTCCGAGGCGCTCTTGCTCTCGCCGTTCGGGCCATCGACGGTCAGGCCGGCTTCCCACACGGTGGAATCGCCACCGAAGGTGTCCTTGCCGTTGGTGTCGTGCGGCGCGATCGACGGATCGCCATCGGTACGGCCGTTGATCGTGATCTTCAGCGTGGCCGTGCTGGTGTCGCCGTCGCCATCGGTGATGACGTAGGTGAAGGTGTCGCCGAGGGTCTTACCGTCCTTCAGCGCGTTGACCGCGGCGTTGTTGTTATCGACGGTGTAGGTGTATTTGCCGTCGGCACCGATCACGAGCGTGCCGTACTTGCCGGCAATGGTCGTGGTCCCGGCTGACGAGACCGGCTTGGTCGTCGTCCCCGAGGTGATGCTGGTTACCGGGTTGGCATTGGCGTCGGCGCCGATGTAGTCGACGTTATCGCCCGCGCCGGCCTGGTCGGTACCGACGACGTTGCCGGTCACCGGGGTCGAATCCTCGGACACCTGGGCGGTGTCATCCACCGCGGCAGGCTTGTCTTCCTTGATCGTGACCGTGAGGCTGCCGGTGTTGACCTGGCCCTTCACGTCGCGCGTGACCACCGTGATGGCATCCGTATTGGCGCCGCTCACGGTCTGGTTCACCGAATGACCCAGGGTGTACTCGTAGCTGAGCACGCCGTGGGCGTTGTCATCGGCGGCGTAACCGGTGAGCACCAGCGTGCCGTCCGGCGTGGTGATCGTCCGATCGGCCAGTGATGCCGTGCCCAGGTTCATCAGCTGGGCCAGGGTGAAGGTCTTGCCACCGATCGTGATGCTGTCCAGGTCGTTGAACAGCGCGATGGTCTCGGTGCCCTTCAGCACTTCGTCGCCATTGTGCGAGACAAGGCCGGCCTCGCTTACCTGGCCGCCGGCGTTGATGGTCACGCCGATGACCCGCGTGGTCACCAGCTGGGGCGTCGTGCCATCGGCATAGCCGTAGGTGTCACCCACCGTGGTGGGATCGTCCTGCTCGTTGGCCGCCTGGTCCTGGTCCAGCGTGGTCTGGTTGGGGCGGCTACCGTGGTTGCCACCGTCGTTCACCACCAGCTGCACCTGGAACGTACCGTTCCACTGCGTGTTGTTGTCGTGCTGGTCGGCGGCCGGCAGCTTGATGCTCACGGCGTTGAGCGCAGCTTCCACCGCATCGATACCGCCGGTGATGGTCACCGAGCTGCGATCGCTGCTGAGCACCCAGTGCGCACCGTTGATATCACCACTGGTATGCGTGGTATCGCCGCTCACGCCATTGATGGTGAAGCCGGACGGCAGCGAAAGCGTCGCGCTGATGTTGGACGTGCCCACATCGGGGTCATCCAGCGTGATGTGGCTGAGCGTGTACGTGCCCGCCGCGTTCTCGCTGCCGCTGTTCTGGTCGGCCACGCCGATCGCCGTGGGGTTGTTCACCGAGGAGGGGAACACCTCGCGCGCGTTGGTGCTGACGTTCTGGGTCAGGCCGGTCGGCAGCGCGGCGTACGGGTCGATGTTCGTGGTGGGCACATTCACGACACCGGTATTGCCGGCGTTCGCATCCGGGCCACCGTTGGCCGCGTTCGAGCCATCCAGCGCACCGGTGTTGTCGCGCATGCGGTCATCGGCGATGACCTGCACGAGGTAGCTCTTGTCGGCGTTGGCCAGCGTACCGGTGATCGACACCTGCAGGCCGGCGAGGTACGCATTGATCTCAGCCTGCGTGCCGCGGATCACCAGCGCGGCGTGGTTACCGTCGTACACCGTATCGATGGTGACGCCGCTGGTGGTGGCCGACGAGCCCAGCGTGATGCCGGCATAGTCGTTGAGCGCCAGCGCGCTGCCATCCTTGTTGGTGACGCGTACCGTCACCTGCAGGAAGTCGTTCTCGCCCGTGGCGATGCCACCCGCGTCGTTGATGTCCGGATCGCTGACCGAGAAGCCCGGCACCGCGGTGGTGCCATCGAGGTAAACGAGGCCCGTCTGTCCCGCGTCCACACCCACCGTCGGCGCATCGTTCACCGCGTCGATCGTGATGGCGATGGCAAGGTCCGGCGGGTTGTTCGAGACGCTGCCGTTACCCACGTCGCCACCAATGGCCGAGCCGGTGTCGTCGAACTTGACGGTGAGCGTGACGTCGCCCGCGGCCGAGTCGTTCTGGTCGTGGTTGGCATCCGGCGCGCTCTTGTAGGTGAGGCCGGTGGCGCCGCTATTGAGCAGGGCCTGGATATCGCTGGCCAGGCCGGTCAGCACGAGGTCACCCGTGTTATCGCCGCTGATGGTCACGCCATTCAACGAGGTCTGCGTGCCCGTGCCGCCAATGCCCAGCGTGCCGAAATCCACGTGCAGCTTGACCGTCACCGGCGTATCGAACGCAGCCGATTCCGGATCGCTCACCACGAAGCTGCCACCGATATACGTGGCCTGGTCTTCCTTCGTGGTCACCGTGGTCGGGCCGGTCAGCACGCCCGGCTCGTTCACGCTCGAGGCGCGCACGGTCACGGCCGCCGCCGAGATGTTGCCGTTCTTCACCGGCACCGTATCGGTGTACCAGTCGTAGTTGGTGGCATCGACCGGGCTGGTGGCCGTGCCGGTGCCGGTACCCGCCGTGGTCGACTGGTTCTCGGTGCCGCCGTTGGCGCCGCCGATCAGGTTGCCGTTGGTATCGCGCAGGCGGTCATCGGCGATCACCTGCACCTGGTACTTCGCATCTCGGTCGGTGGCGAACGTGACCGTGAGCGCGGCCAGCGCGGCATTCACGTCCGCGGCCTTGCCGGTGAGCACGAGGTAGTCGTGGTTGCCATTCTTGTCGGCATCTACGCTCGCACCGGCGCCGTAACCGATGGTCACATCGCTGTACTCGGAGGCCGAGAACGCCGTGCCATCGTCGTGGAGCAGGCGCACCACGACTTCGATGTAATCCTGCTCGCCGCCGCTGACCGTGGTCAGGTCCGGGTCGGACACGCTGAAGCCAGGAATCGGGTTGTTCGCCGGCTGCGTGCTGTCGATGTTGATGGGGCCGCTCGGCGCCTTCACCACCGGCGCATCGTTGGTCGGCGTCGTGTAGATCCAGAACGAATTACCGGCCTGTTCCTTGTCACCATCGGAGATGGTGAAGCCGAACTTGTCGTCGGGCGTGTTATCCGTGCTGGTGTACGTATGGCCGAGCGGCTCGGTGCCGTCGTTGAGGTAGTACACGCGGCCGGCGGCCACATCGGCCTGGGTGAACGAGGAACCGGCGCCCAGGATATGGAAGGTCTGCCCGCCATCGGTGGAGAGCGCGATGCTGCCGTGCGCCGGGGCGCTGGTGATCGTGTACTGCACCTGGGTATCGGTGCTGTCCGGATCGTAGGCCTGCAGCATGTCGGTGGTGATCTGGCCCCAGCCACCTTCCTTCACGGTCAGCGGCTCGTTCACCGGCGTGCCACCAATGTTGTTCGGCGAATCGCTCGGGACCGCGGGGTCGGCCTGGGTCGGATCCTTCGCGATCTGCGGCGCGTCGTTGACGTTGGTGATCTGGATACCGACCGTGCCGGTCGTGGCCGAGGCCTGGCTCCAGCGATCCACCGCCGACACCGTGAAGCTGGTATTGCGTACTTCCGAGCCGTTGCTGACAAAGCGCAAGCCGGTGGTCGATGCATCACCCGTGATGATCGACGCATCGAGCGCCTGGCCCTGCACCACATCGTGCCAGGTGGCACCGTGGTCGGTGGAGTATTGCAGCGTGCCGCCGGTGGGCAGCGTGGTCACGATGAACTTCAGCGCGTTCGCGCCGGCGGTATCGTTGTTGTACGCGTAGTTCGGCGTGCCGTTCGGCTGCGTCGTGGTGTTTTCGAGGTAGCTCTGGCTGGTCGCATCATCCGGGTCGGTGATGTTCAGCTGGCCGGTGGTGATCATGGCGGTTTCGCCTTCACCGATCACCGTGTTCGAGGAACCGGACACCACCGGCGCATCGTTCACCGGATTCACGTAGATATCGAACGTGGGCGTCCAGGTATCCGCGGTCGCCACGCCGTTCTGCATCACCGTCAGGCCAGCGGAGACCGAGAAGTTGGCCACCAGGTGGAAGTTCTCGCCACCGTCGTGCTGGAAGCGGACGTTGCCGGCGTTGAGGTCAGCCTGGGTAAACGTGCCGTACAGCGGGATGTTCACCCACGAGCCGTTCACCAGCTTCTGCATGCTGCCACCGCCGGTCATGCCCGCATCGGTGGTAAAGCCCAGGAAGGTGTACACGACCTGCGCCGGCGGCACGCCGTCGGAGGTGAAGCTCAGGCCCGGGGTCGAGGTGAAGTCGGTCGGCTGGCCGTTGGTGGTCGTGCCGTGCAGGACGATCGACGCACCCTCATCCACCGTGCCCTTCGCGGTACCGGCCGGGTCCACGCCGGCGTAGGTCGAATCCGAATGGTTGACGACGCTGGTGGTGGGGTCGAAGTTGCCGCCGTTGCCGTCAGGCGTGTTGGCCAGGTGGATCGTGAAGGTGTAGTTCTTCAGCGTATCCGTCTTCAGGCCGCCGGTGTAATCGCCACCCACGCGGGTGAACGTGGTGCCATCGGCGTTCCAGCGCAGTGCCGTGGTGTTGTCGATCACCTGGAAGTTGAAGGTATCGGTCTCGCCCGTCGTCGCGCCGGTGGTCTGCACGTACTGCACGCGGCCGGCCACGATATCGGCCATGGTGAACACCGCGCCGTTCTGCAGGCGCTGGCCGTTCAACAGCAGGTAGCCATGGGTCATGGCGGCCTGATTGGTCACGAAGCTGATGTTGGAATCGGGCGAATCCACGTCGGTGGCGCCGATCATCTGCGTGGTGAGCACCACGGAATAGGCACCCGCGCTGCCGTTACCCGCCTGGGTCACGGTCGCATCGCGCGTGCTGGTCGCCACCAGCGCCGGGTCGTCATCCACCGCCTGCACGTGCAGGGTTACCGTGCCATCGGTCGAGGCCGGCGTACCGGTGCCGCCACCCTGGTCGGTGACGCGCACGCCGAACGTATCCTGGGTCACGCCATCCACGCCGTCGTTGCTGTACGTCAGCAGGTTGCGGTCGGCGTAGTTGAACTGCTGGCCCACCACCACGGCCACGCCGTTGTAGTAGAGCGTGCCGTGCGTGGGCAGCGAGGTAATGGTGATGGTGAGCGACGTATCCTGCGGATCACCGCCGCTGCCCGCCACGATGTACTGGCCGACGTTGCCGGTATCCACGGCGTTGGCCGGCTGGCCTTCGTACACGTTGCCGTCGCCACCGATGGTCGGCGCCTGGTTCTCGGGCACGACATTCAGCGTGATGTGCACGGTATCGGAACTGGCCAGCGGCGTCGCGCCATCGTTCACGCGCGCGGTGAAGCCATCGGCCGTGTCCTGGTCAGCACCGGTGGCGGTGTGCACGTAGCGCACCTTGCCGTCGATCACATCCTGCTGGGTGAACACCGAGCCCACGCCCAGGCGCGTGCCGTTGAGCGTGAGGTAACCGTGGGTCGGAATGGCCGTGACGCTGTAAACGATCTGCGAGGCCGTCTGCGTACCGGCGGTCACTTCCGGATCCATCGCCACCAGGGTGTCCTTGGTGATCACGGTACCGGTACCGCCATCCACTTCGGCCACGTCCTGGGTTGCATCGGCGACGGTCACCGGGTCGTTCGACGGAGTGATCGTCACGTCGAGCGATTTGCTCGCGGTGAGCGACGAGGCGCTGTCGGTCACGGTCACCGTGATCGTGGTCTTGGCCGCGGTGTTGCCCAGTTCCACATCGGCGGCGGCGAACTGCAGCTGGTTCAGCCACGCGCTCGCATCGGCGGCCGTGCCGGTGAAGGTGTACACGCCGTTGATCAGCGTGCCCTTGCCGCTGGCATCCAGCAGCGAGCCCTTGCTGGTATCGCCCAGCGCGACGGACACCGAGACATTGCCCGAATCGGTGATGGTCCAGCCGGTGAGCGTGGCGCGGTCGGCACCGCTTGCGTTCAGCGGGCTGGGCTCGGAGGCGGTGACGCTCTTGGCGGTCGTATCGACCGTGGGCGCTTCGAGCAGGCCGTCGTAGCTCAGCGCCAGCGTGCGCGCTTCGATGTGGCCCGTGCTCGCTTCCAGGGTCCAGTTGCCACCACGGTCGGCGGCACCGGTCTCGTCGGTGGACGAGGCGATGTCGGCCTGGGTCAGCTTTGCCATCTCGGTGACCAGCGCGGTGTCCTTGCTCGACACATCGCAGCCGTACAGCAGGATGTCGCCATCCTGGGTCAGCGTGGAACCGACATCGCCCAGCTGGCGGGCGAAGCTGTCGATGTTGGCGGCGGTCACCGTATCGGTACCCAGCGAAATGGAATCGCTGGAGCCGTGGCTGATGATGTGGATGGCGCTGATGTCGTGCTCGCCCCGCAGGGCGTTGGCCAGCTGCTCCATGCCCGAGGAGTTGTCATCGATCACGATGACCTGGCTGCCCTTGGGCAGCTGGGCCACGAGCGACTGCCAATTGGCCACGCTCTCGTCGACGACGTACACCTCGTGCGGCTGTGCCTCGGCAGCGGTCGGTGCAGCGGCGGGAGCAGGCGCGGCCGCCGGTGCCGGTGCCGGCGCGGCCGGGGCCTGCACGGCATGGCCGGGCTGGTCGGCAGCGGCACTGTGGAACTTGCCCGCATCGTGGGCTGCCTCCGCCGGGTCGGCGTGATGGGCGGCTTCCACGAGCGCCGCGCCGTCGTACATCTGGCGGGGCTCGAGCGCGTAACGGTGGGTACGCGGGCGGAGGGGGTTGTTCGACTTGATCCCTGGCATGGTGCGCCTTGCTCTTTGCTGGCAATCACGGGCCGAACGCACCCATCCCGCGGCTGGCTCAGCCGCAGGCGTGAAGGTTCGGTAGAAAAGCTGTGAACTAAGTCACAGAGTTTGGCGCGATCCTATGTATCAGCCCTGATACGGGGAAGGGGGTAACGCAGGAACTTATGTCACGCGTGGCGTGACGAACTTCCCCTCCAGCAAAGGCCTGTCCCGAAAACCGCGCCGCAGCGGGCTCTCAGTAGTTTTGCTTAAGGGGAGTGCCCTGAATCGGCAGCTAGGAATTTTTCACCTTACGGGGCTGCCGGTTACGCGCGGCGATGTAACGGCCAGTTTCATGACCTGGCGCATGAACTCGCCCGCCGTGCCCGGCTTCAGCAAGACACCGTTGAAGTTCACATTCGTGACGAAGGTGGGGGCCGGTGCGGTGGCGGCATACAGTAGCACCGGCACGTCGCGGTACTGCTCCCGCACCGCGTGCAACAGGCGCCAGCCATCGCCGCCGGGGAACTGCAGTTCGGTCACCACCGGGGCCGGCCGGGTGGCTTGCAGGGCCCGGGCGGCGCCCTGCCCATCGGCGGCGGCCACGCTGTGGAAACCGTAGCCATCCAGCAGATCGCACAGGATCGCCCGCGTGGGCGCGTGCGGCTCCACCACGAGCACGACCCGGTCGTCCCCTTCGATCTCCCCCGCGTCTTCGCCCGGGGGTAGCTCGGGTTCCACATCATCGGGACCGGCCACGGGCAGCACCACGCTAAAGGCGAACCGGCTGCCACCGGAGGGCACCGCTTCCACCGCAAGGTGCGAGCGCATGTGCTGCAGCAGTTGTTCAACGATAGCCAGGCCCAGGCCGCTGCCATCGTGGCGTTGCGCGTTATCACCGCGGATAAACGGTTGGCGCAGGGCTTCCAGCGCCTTCGGGTCCATGCCGATGCCGGTGTCTTCCACCACGAAGGCGATGCGTGCCGCGCCGCCCTCGCCCGGCGCCAAACTGGCGTGCAGCGCTACACGCCCACCGTGGGTGAACTTGGCCGCATTGCCCAGCAGGTTCATCAGCACCTGGCCCAGGCGGCGGAAATCAGCGACCACCAGCGCTGGAAGGCGCTCGTCGAAATGCGTGGTGAGGTGGTTGCCGTGGCGTTCGGCCAGCAGCTCGGCACGTTCGGCTACCTCGTGCAGGAACGCATGCAGGTAGCCCGGCGCCGGTTCCAGCTGCAAACCGGTCAGCTCACCGCGCGAGAACTCCAGCAGCTCATCGATCAGCGCCATCTGCTGGTGCACGTGGCGCTCGATGATCCGCGGGTAATCGCGCTCACTATCGCCACCGCGCCACTTCCGCACGGCGGAAAGAATCGTGTTGAGCGGTGCGCGCAGGTCATGGCCGACGTGGGCCAGCAGCATGCGCCGCGCCTGCAACGCATCACGCAGTTCCGTGGTGCGCACCTCCACCACGGCTTCCAGCCTGCGGGCGTGTGCGATCAGCACGCGCATGCGCCAGCGCCACGCACCCCACAACGCCAGCAGCACCAGTACGGCGGCACCGGCGTACGCCCACGCGGTCTGCCACCACGGCGGCGCGATGGTGAAGGTCATCGTGAGCGGCGGCGACGCCACGCGGCGGTTCACATCCAATGCCTGCACACTGAAGGTGTACTGGCCGGGCGGCAGTGATGCGTAGCGCACCTCGCGCTGCGCGGTCTCCACCCAGTCACCATCCACGCCCGGGAGGCGATAACGGAAGCGCACAGGATGGCCGGCGTTGTTGTTGGCGACACCAAAGTGCAGCACCAGCGCCGTTGATTCACGAGATGGCAAGGTGGCCGATGCGGCGACGCGCGTGTCGCCGTACAGCACATCCGCAATCACCGGAAGGATATTGCGCGGTGCCAGCAACTGATCGGGATCGAGCACGTGGGTGAGGCCCACCGGTGCACCAATCCACACCGTGCCATCGGCATCGGCCAGGAACGCACCGTGGTTGGTTTCATCCCACAACAGGCCATCGCGCATGGTCAGGCGCGCCCAGGTGCCGTGGTCGAGCACATCCACACCACTGCCACCGCCGGCCCACAGGCGACCACGCAGGTCCACGCGCAGGAAGTAAAAACGGGTATCGGCCAGTAGCGCGTCAGCGACCGGCGCTGCGGCGAGCGTATCGGCATCGCTCGCATCCGCCACCCACAAACCCGGTTGCAACGCGCTCAGCCACAACCGGCCATCCGGCGTCACGGCCACGTTTTCATAGCCACCGGCGGATTCGCCGGGTTGCAGCGTCACGTGTGCCCAGCGCTCACCGCTGAGGCGGAACAGGCCGGCGCTGCACGCTACCCAGAGCCGGCCCTGCGTGTCTTCGGTCGCGTCCGAACACATGGTCGAAGGGATCAGATCGGGCGCGGCACGCGTGACGGCGCCGCTTAGCGGATCGATCTGGAACAGCCCGCCTAGCGTGTACGCCCAGAGCCGGCCCTGGCGATCCATCAGCGCGCCGCGGATCAGGTACGGCAGCGTGGCGACGATGCGCGTGTCACGCGTCTTCGTGTCGTAGCGCGCCACGCGGCCATCGAAGAGAAAGTACCAGATGGCGCCCTTGCCATCGGCGATCACGGCATGCGCCTGCGCCGGCGGTGGCAGCGTGATCGGCGCACGGTGGGCGGCGTTGTCATCCGGCGCGATCACTTCGGCGCCCGCTTCGCTCGCCACCCACAACTCACGCGCATCACCGCGCGCGATCGACCAGACCAGGCTGCCGCTCAGGCCTTGCGCCGCGGTCCAGTCTTCCACCGCATCGGCACTGCTCCAGAAGTACACGCCACGGCCGTAGGTGCCCATCCACACCATGCCGTCGCGATCGGAGACCATGGAGGAGATGCCGACGCTCGGCAGCCCGTTGTCCGGATCGAACAGCTGCCAGCGCGCGCCATCCCAACGGGCGAGACCGACATCGGTACGGGTCAGGATGCGCCCTGCCCGGTCTTCCACGATATCGATGCTGGAGGCGGCGACCTTCATGTGGCCGCCGGGGATATCGTGCGCCTCGAACGCCGAGGCGTTCGCCGGCAGGCGCAATACATGGGCGATACCGCGCGCCCACACCGAGCCATCGCGCGAGGCGAGCAGGCCCAGCCACTTGTCCGCTGGCACGCCCTTGTCTTCGCCAAAGCGGGTAAGCACGCCGTTGCGCAGGCGGCACAGCGCCGGGCCGCATCCAAACCACGTCGTGCCGCTGTTATGAATCACCGCGGCAATGTCACCCGGGGCGAGTGCCTGCACATGGGCAAGCGGCTCGCTCACGGACCATTCGCCCCTGGCATCCTGGGTGAGGCGCAACATGCGGTGCCCGCTGACCGCGAGCATGCCGCCTTCGCTATCGGCCGCCAGCGAACGGCCACGGTCCACGAGCAACCGCTTCCCACCCGGCGATACCCATTCGAACGACCCATCGTCCTTGCGCCGCTGCAGCCCTGCGCGGGATGCCACCCACAGGTGGTTCCCCGTGTCCTCGGTCATCGCCACCACTTCCGAGGTCTGGAAGCCGCGCGAGGGCCCGATCGATTCGAAGCCGAGGCCATCGAAACGGTAGAGGCCTTTTTCCGTTCCCACCCAGAGGAAGCCATCGTGGCCTTCGTACAATCGCACCACTGAAAGGCTGGTGAGGCCCGTGCCCTGGTCGTAGATGGTGAGAGGCAGCTGCACCGTGGAGGCGCGCGCCTGCGGCAGCGCCAGGCACGCCGCAGCGGCGACGAGCACCACCGCGATGACATGCCGCCAGGCGCTACCCACGTGCGGCGGCCGCATCGCGCGCTGACTCATCCGCGGCCGCCTTGCGGTATTCGCCCGGCGTCACGCCCAACCGTTCCTTGAACGCGGTGGCGAAATTCGCCGCGCTGCTGAAGCCGATCGTGCTGGCGATATCCTGCATGCCAAGCGTGGTGGAGGTCAGCAGCTCGCGGCTCTTGCGCAGGCGCTCCTCGCGGATCCACGCAAACACCGTGGTCCCAAGTCGCTGGCGGAAGATGGCCGAGAGCCGCTTGTCGTAGGTGCCCACGGCTTCGGCGATCGCATCCAGGCCCAGCGGCTCGGCCAGGCGCTGGCCGATGAAACGCATGGCGGCACGGAGCACGACTTCATCGCGGCCCATGGGCATGTCGTGCGGCGCTTCGTCCAGCACGCCACGGCGGGTCAGGCGTAAATGAATGCGCACGCGCGCCAGCAGCTCGGCGGGGCTGCACGATTTGAGGATGTAATCGACGGCGCCCTGGCTGAGGCCGGCCAGGCGTTCTTCTTCGCTGGCGGCCGCGGTGAGGAACAGGATGGGCGTATCGCGGCCCGGTTGTAGTTCCTGCAGCAAACGGCACAGGGTAAAACCATCGGTGCCGGGCATACGCACATCCAGCAGGATGAGGTCCGGCGACAACACCTGCGCGCGCTGGTAACCCTGCGCAGCCGAGGTGGCCAGGCTCACGCGGAACGGCTCGGCCCGGAGGGCTTGCACGAGGTCGCGGATGCCCTCGGGGGCATCGTCGATCACCAGAATGTGGGGTTCCTGCGCCGACACGTCCTTCCCCCTGTGAAGGCAACCGCCACTTCCGGTGGCGGACCAGCCGCGGAGTATACGGCCGTGTTGGGTATCATTTCCGCCAGGGCAAACGGCTTTGACGTTCTCGCAAAGCCGCCATCACATGGGGGGCACTACCATTTCTGCTAATCCGAAACGACGCAGCAGCGACGAGAAGCCCGTGCAAGGCATGGATTCGATTGACAATCTTGGCGACCTGTACCTGTTGGTGCAGGCCATCGAGGCGGGCGGATTCTCCGCCGCGGCCGCCAAGCTGGGTACCACCCGCTCACTGATCAGCCGGCGGATCCTGGCGCTCGAGGAGCGGCTGGGTGCCCGCCTGCTCCACCGCAACGCCCGCCAGTTTGGCGTGACCGCCACCGGCGAGCGGGTATACCAGTACGCCTCGGCCATGTGCGAGGCGGCACAGGCGGCGGAACAGGCGGCGGCCTTGCAGGGTGATGCCCAGCGGCTGGTGCGCATCGAAGCCCATGGGCTGCTATCGCCGATGGTCGCCAGCCTCATGTCGGAATTCACGGTGGTGCATCCGCGTGTGCGCTTCGCGGTGACCGTCGGTGGCGGCGATATGAACCGCCTGCTGCGCCAGCAGACGGATGTGATCCTGAGCTTGCGCGAGACCTTGCCGGACAGCACCGATGTGGTGGCCCGCGCGTTGGGTGGCCTGCGCCGCGTCACCGTGGCATCGCCTGATCTGTTGAAGCGCGTGGGCACCCCACGCCACCCCGACGACCTGGACGATGATGATTGCCTCGCGCTCGGCGCCGATGGCGCCGGCTTCTGGCACTTCCGCGGCATGGCCCCACGCCGCCGCAACGTGCGCGTCGCGCTGGCCGATGTCGCGGCGCTACTCGCTGCAGTCGAAGGCGGCTTGGGGGTAGCGCAGTTGCCGCATTACCTTGTCGCGGGCAACTTCGCTTCAGGCAAACTCACGACGGTGCTCGAGGCATTCGAGCCGGAACCGTTACCGCTGCATGCGCTTACCGTCACCGGCCGTGTCGCATCCGATGCCACGGTCAGCTTCGTGCGATTCATGCAAAGCCGTCTTACGCCGCTCACGTAATCCACTGAACCGCGCCCACTGCAGGAGCGCGCTTGCGCGCGATCGCCTTTCGCGAAGCACGGAAGAGTTGCGGATTCTTCGCCGAACCCATCGCGCGCAAGCGCGCTCCTACACAAAGCGGGTGGCTTAGCGGCGGCTCAGGGTGTGAGGCCAGCCTGCTCTGCAAATTCCCAACGCAACAGCGAATGCGCACGCGAGATGCGCTCAGCGCCTTCGCGGATCATGGCGGCCACGGATTCCACGGCCAGCGCCGTGTCCTTCAGGTCGATCGATTCGGCTTCGTGCAGGTAGTCGGCCAGGGTCTGCGCCGAGCCGCGGGAGAAGTGCAGCCACTCCAGGGCCTGGTTGAACTGCTCGGTGGAGCTCAGCGGCGGGGGCGGCAGTTCATCGGGGGACAACATGCGTACGCGCTCGCCGTTGGGGATGTCTTTCTTTTCCATCGCTCATTCCTTCTGATTGCAGGTTCATCAGCACGCTCTCTAACGTGGCGCGTTACGAAACATCGCAACGCGCCACGGACCACCGCACTCGCGGTGACACCGGCTGGCCGTGACCGGACGCCGGGCGTGACTGATGAAGGTGCTTCGTCAGCCGTGCCTGCGACCGCAGGCGGCCAGGTTTCCGGTGAGGGTGCTGCCGGGGGGATCCGGCGGGCGAGCGAGTGCTTTATGATCGTGGGTAGCCACTGATCAACTCCTGTGAAGTTATTGGTGGTCAGCGAACCAGGTGCGCGCCAACGCGCCTGGTTCGCGCTTCATCACCCAAGGGTGATGCGTTGCCCGCACGCGACGTGATGGAGGTGCGGGCAACGGAACCAAGCTATCAAAACACGTTGGGGTTGTCTGTAGGCGTAGGGCGCGACATTAGTGCCTATTCGGTAGTCCTTTGCCTCCGACGGCATAACTCGCGTGACTCATGGGCGCCTCGACGACATGTGATTCGCCGCCCATTCATCCAACGTCGTGAATTGCCGTTGGCTGGCATCTAGCTCAATGGATCGAGTCCGGCTATGGTCTGTCACGCATAGACACATGGAACGGACGATGCTCAAACGACAACTCTTGCTTGGCTCCCTCTCGGCCATGTTCGCATTCGGCACATTGGCTGTACACGCAGAGGGCTCGCGCAAGGCATTTGCGAAGACGTGCGGTGGGTCGACGATGATCATCCACTGCAGTCCAGGCCATGCGAACTGCGATCGAAACGAGCTGGTTATTCGGCAAGGCATGACCGCTCCGAGAGCCTTGCCGCTACCGCATGGCCTGGAGGATTATGATCCCGTCGGCCTTTCCTGCGCCCGCACCCGCGACAGCCGTTCGTATTTCGTCGTCGAATATGGCGGTGCTTCCCATACATGTGCGTCGTGCGAGTGGCACCACATCTTCAGTTCCGACGGAAAGATCCTGACTCGCAGCGATCCGGCATTTGTCTCCGACCCGTCGCTCCCTGGCGGTCAAAGCAGGCACCCAAATTCGACTGACTTTATCAAGGTATCGAAAGAACTGAAGTTACCCGACGCACCCATGACGTACGGAAACTAATAGCAACACAGGAGATGTAAGTGACGGAACAAGATGATCTTTATGGCCCCTTGCTTCAACCTAGGGGCCCCGCGTATCGGGACAGTCAGGTCGATCAGCGATATTCCCATTATTACGATCCGATCGATGAATCGCCGGGCCGCTTGGCAGGCAACTCCCACATCCACGGAGACGCTAGCCCTGAAGTACAGGCAGGGGCCATGGATGCGTTGGTGGCTGCGGCCCAACGTGCTGGTCTCGATAACCATCAGACGGCATACGTATTGGCGATGTCGAGATTTGAATCGGGTTTCAATCCAGATGCCGCAGCAGGCCCTACCTCTGCCTACGGCGTGGGGCAGTTTGTTAAGAACACGGGCCGTGCTTATGGGATTCCTGACGAACAGCGCGGCGACATGACGCGACAGGCGGAAGCGCTCGTCGCATACTATAAGGACAACGCTTCCCGTGCCAGCCGACGTGGCGAAAGCGAAGAGTATATTTACGCTTACCATCACGATGGCGCCCGCGCGAGCCCCGAAGCCTTAGCCCTTTCGCGCGAACACGTCATGCCGTTTATTCCTGCATTCGAGCGCTTCGTGGAGCGCCATGAGCAAGAGCACGGCCGCCTTCCTCCCGATTCCGGCTTCTATGAGCGGACGCACACACCGCAAGTTCGGGGACAAGCCGCATCGAGCGCGCTCCGCCAGGGCTCACATGGGCAATCGGTTGCTGATCTTCAAACCCAGCTAGCTCAATTGGGTTATCACGATTCCCATGGGCATCTTCTTGTTGCCGACGGACACTTCGGCCCAGGCACCCTTGCTGCAGTAGAAGCGTTTCAGCGCGATCACGCACTGACTTCCGATGGCGTTGTTGGATCTCGGACGCGCGACGCGATCGCCGATGCGCTCGTCCAGCCAGTCTCAGTGTCACTGGACCAGCCCGCGCACGCGGATCATGCGCTCTATATGCAGGTTCGTAGCCACGTCTATCGACTCGATCAGGAGATGGGCCGTACGTCCGACGCGCACAGCGACAATCTTGCCGCAGGCCTGACGGTGGCGGCGCGGCAAGACGGGTTGCTCAGGATCGACCAGATCGCTCTGTCCGAAGACGGCTCGCGTTTGTGGGGCGCACAGCGACCTCCTGGTGTAAGGGATCATTTCTACGATCAGTTCACGAGCGTATCCACACAGGCCGCGATGACGCCTGTAGCAGAGACAAGCGCCATGTGGCCGCAAGCCATGGAGAGGTTTGGCCACCTGCAGGCAGAGCAACAGGCACAGCAGCCGGCTCAGGCCCAGGATCAAGCTCAGCCAGCCCATTCACCAGCGCTTACTCGCTGAATAATTCACTATGTCCGAATAGCCGGGCGGGGCGAAGCAATTGCTTCGCCCGCCGGCACCGCGACCGCAAGGGCGAAGTTCCGCGATGCGCGCGAGCCAATGCGCGCACGCATCACACTTCCGCCGGGGCAACCACTCGCGGGAAAACCAGCCGCACGCGAGTACCTTCGCCTAACTGCGACTGCACTTCCACCGAGCCGCTGGCCTGGCGCATCAGGCCCAATACCTGCGCCATGCCGAGGCCAGTGCCCTGGCCGGCGGGTTTGGTGGTGAAGAACGGCTGGAACAATCGTTCCTTCACCTCATCGGGCATGCCGGGGCCATTGTCGGCTACTTCGGCAAACACGTAGTCGCCCTCGGGCAGCACGAGGGATGCCTGTTCGGCGTCCACGTGTTCCGCGCCAAACGTAATGCGGATGGTGCCGTTGCCCTCGCAAGCATCGCGTGCGTTGACGCAGAGGTTCATCAAACCCTGCTGGATCGAATGCGCGTCGGCGAACACCGCTAGTGGGCCGGCGCCCGCATCCATCTCCAGGCGCATACCGCGTCCGAGGGTGCCTGCCATCATCGGCACGATATCGGCCATGACGGCCACCAGATCAAGGTGACTTGGCACGTACGGATGCACACGGGTGAAGGCGAGCAAGCGCTGCGACATGACCGACGCATGCCGGGCCGCATCCAGCGCGAAACCTGCGAATTTGCCCTGCTGCGGCGTGAGGTCATCCATGGCCACCAGCGCATCGAGTGCCGAGATCACCGTCTGCAGATTGTTGTTGAAGTCGTGCGACAGGCCCGCGACCAACTGGCCGACGGCTTCGCCCTTCTGCGCTTGCTGGGCCACCCGCTCGGCGGCGAACTGGGCAAGGGCCGCGAGGTCCAGGCGGTCGTGCAAATCCGCGTTCTCCCGATCGCTGGCGGTCACGGCGCGTTCGGCGATAGCCAGCTCATCACGCAACCCCGTTTCACGACGGACACCGCTGGCGATCGTGGATTGCGCCGCGGCCAGGCGCTCACGCAGGGTCGTGTTGATGGCATCGAGCGATGCTTCGAGCTGCACCCGCTCGGTGATCTCACGGCTGACCGTGCCTATCGCCTCGACCGAGGCATCGGGCTTCGTCAGCGGCCCGACCGAAACAGACCACCAGCGACGCTGCGCGTCGGCGCCTTCCGTAGCAGCGACGAACCGAGTGGTACGCCCGGTGGCTGCGGCCGCCACGGCATCGGCGACTGTCTGCTGAAATTCCTTCGGCCACAGCGCAGACCAAGGGCGGCCAATGACGGCCGAGGCATTCGGAAGACGCAGCAATATCACCCCGGGCGCATTCACGGCGGTGATCTGGCCGGCCAGGTCCAGTTGCATGACGCAATCCTGGGCAATGTCCATGAGTTGCTGCTGTTGGGCGAACGTCTGCGGCAAGCGGGCTCCCGTGCCCATGGGCTCGTACGGTTGAGCGGGCCTTGGCCGGAGCCGAGGGACGGCACGAAGGATAAATAATATCCGTGCAGCGACCGTCAACGCGTGTTCTTGACGTGCCCTTCACATTTCTGGCCGCCCAGGTTTAGGAAGCCAGCTTTCACTACGCCGCGCGACTCCGCCTGTAGCCGCCCCCACACCTCCAGTTCGTCGGCTCGGCGCGATGCCTCTCCGACCTTGCATCGGATAGCACGGAGCACATCGTAGTGGCCTGCGACCGGCGGCCCCTACCCTTTCGGGGCCTGGTCGAGCAGGCTTTGTACCGTCAGATCGTCTTCGAAGTCAGGCAGATCTGCCCCGATGGAGATGCCCCATTTCTCTTCAAGGCTCATCGTCACCTCGACGTAGCTGAGAGCATCAAGGCCCAGACCGGAAAGATTGTCCGACGGCGAAAGCGTTTCGAGCGTCGTTTCCGCGTGCACGTTAATCGCATCGCGTATGTCGTTAAGTGCATCGGCCTGCTTCATCGCCATCTCCTTTGGCTAGGGGAGCCTGAACTTAGCCCATAAGGGGCCTCCTTGCAGGAAAACTTCGGCACTTATGTGGCACGGGCTGCTTAATCCGTTAATCCGCCTCACATTTGTTCCCGCATGCCTGCACCCCACGTCCCATGCAACGTCTCTTTGTTGGGGATCGTGGGGCAACTGTAGTGGCAGATGCCATGTTGGAGGCTGGGCGTCGACGCCAACATGATCTGCCAGAACGCAGGCAATGACCTATTTTGGACGACTAGCGCCCCACCATCTTCATCAGATGCTCGGGATAGCGATCACCCGTAATCGCGATATCCGCCGCCGCGATTTCAATGCGCTCCAGGTCCGATGCCGTGAGTTCAACAGCGGCCGCGCCATTGTTTTCTTCCAGGCGGTGCAGCTTGGTCGTACCGGGAATCGGCACGATCCACGGCTTACGCGACAGCAGCCAGGCCAGGGCCACCTGCGCAGGCGTCGCCTGTTTGTCGTGGGCGATGACTTTCAACAGGCTGACCAACGCTTCATTCGCCTGCATGGCATCGGCGGTGAAGCGCGGGAGGATCTTGCGGAAATCATTGTCGTTGAGCTGGGTTTCCTTGCTCATGGCGCCGGTGAGGAAGCCCTTGCCCAGCGGGCTGTAGGCAACCAGGCCGATGCCGAGTTCTTCGCAGGTGTCGAGAATGCCGTTTGTCTCCGGGCCGCGGGTCCACAGCGAGTATTCGTTCTGCAGGGCGGTCACCCGCTGCACGCCGTGTGCGCGGCGGACGGTTTCCGCCGAGGGTTCAGACAGGCCGAAGTGGCGCACCTTGCCTTCGTCGATCAGGTCCTTCACCGCGCCAGCCACGTCTTCGATCGGCACGTTCGGATCCACGCGGTGCTGGTAGAGCAGATCGATCGTCTCGATGCCCAGGCGCTTGAGCGAGGCCTCGGCCACCTTCTTGATGTGCTCGGGGCGGCTGTTCAGGCCGTTCTGCTTGCCGGTATCCGGATCGATCTCGAAGCCAAATTTCGTGGCGATCACCACCTCGTTGCGGATCGGGGCGAGCGCCTTGCCGACCACCAGCTCATTGGTGAACGGTCCATAGACCTCGGCCGTATCGAAGAAGGTGACGCCGCGCTCGTACGCAGCACGGATGAGGGCGATGGCCTCGGCTTCGGGGGTGACCGTGCCGTAGCCGAAGTTCAGGCCCATGCAGCCGAAGCCGATGGCGGAGACTTCGAGGCCGCTGGAACCCAGGGTGCGCTTTTGCATGATGTGTCTCGGTGGGATGGGGTCGAGGATCAATCTAAGGCCCCGGCCGCTCGTGAACTAGACGGCTCATTCCGCATGGGCTTATGAATCCTTGATATGAATGACCGGCCCCGGTGCTAGCATCATCCGCACCCATCCCCCGCCCGGTACCGCCCCGATGCGCAAGGATATTCAGGACATCATGGCTTTCATCGCCGTGGCCCGGGAACGCAGTTTCACGCGGGCCGCGGCCAGGATGGGCACCTCGCAATCGGCGCTGAGCCACACCATCCGCGGGCTGGAAAGCCGCCTGGGCGTACGCCTGCTCACCCGCACCACGCGGAGCGTGGCCCCTACCGAAGCGGGCGAACGGCTGTTGCAAACCGTCGCCCCACGCCTGGACGAGATCGAGGCGGAGATGGATGCCCTGGGCGAACTGCGCGAGAAACCCGCCGGCAGCCTGCGCATCACCACGGCCGAGCACGCGGCCAACACGATTATCTGGCCCGCCCTGGAACGCTTCCTTCCGCAGTACCCGGATATCTCCGTGGAAGTGGCGGTGAATTACGGGCTGGTGGATATCGTGGCCGAACGCTTCGATATCGGTATCCGGCTGGGCGAACAAGTGGCCCGCGACATGATCGCCGTGCCGATCGGCCCTGAGGTCCGAATGGCGGTCGTGGGCTCGCCTGCGTATTTCGCCAAGCGGAAGAAGCCAAAGACGATCGAAGATCTCCCCGACCACAACTGCATCAACCTGCGCCTGCCGACACACGGCGGCCTGATGCAATGGGATTTTGAGAAGGACGGCCGCGAGGTGAAGGTGCGCGTGGAAGGCCAGGTCACCGCCACCAGCGGCACCCAGGTGATGGATGCCGCATTACGTGGGCTTGGATTGGGCTGGGTGCCGGAAGATATGGTGCTTGGCCACATCGCGGATGGCACCCTGGTGCGCGTACTCGATAAGTGGTGCCAGCCCTTTCCGGGTTATCACCTCTATTACCCGAACCGTCGGCAGGGGGCGCCCGCGTTGACAGCATTGGTAGAGGCATTGCGGTATCGTGCGCCGACCGGGAGGGCTTCACGATGACGATTACGATCACGTGCTTTGAAAAATCACCCGACGGCGGCAAGGGCCTGGCGCGCGACACGCGCGTACGCTGGGCGCTGGAGGAAGTGGGCCAGCGCTACGAAGTACGTGGGGTGCCCTTCCCCGCGCTGAAGGAGGCCGAGCATCTGGCGCGGCATCCCTTCGGGCAGATTCCCGTGTTCGAGGAAGGCGACCTGACGTTGTTCGAGTCGGGCGCCATCATTCTTTATCTCGCTGAGCGGTACGGCGGTGACCTGCTCCCGCCGGATGCACACGCCCGCTCGCGCGCCATCATGTGGATGTTCGCCGCGCTTAACTCGGTTGAGAACCCCATCCTCGATCTTCAGACGGCAAGGTTTGCCGAAGGCGATAAGCCGTGGGCGGCCGAGCGCATGCCGCTGGTAGTAGAACGGATCAAACAGCGGCTCGCGCAATTGCAGGAGCGGCTGGGCGATTCGGAATGGCTGGATGGTGATTTCAGCGTGGGTGACCTGGTGATGATTTCGGTGCTGCAACGGCTGAAACCCTCGGGGATCATCAATGAATTCCCGAAGCTTGCCGCGTATGTAGCGCGCGGTGAAGCGCGGCCCGCTTTCAAGCGGGCGTTTGCTGACCAGCTGGCCTATAACACGCGTTCGTAGTGGATTCGTGAGGCCTAGGGCCGCGCCTCTAAGACAATGTTGAACGGCGTTTCGGCCGCCCTCCGGAAGCGGCTGAAGCCGCCCGCATCGACTACGACTTTACGCAGTCGCGCTTCACCTGCCTGCGCGCCGAGCGCCGGCCCATGCTTCGCCAGCGACACGGGCACGCAAATCATCGACGAGGCAGCGTAGTACACCCGCCCCACTGCATGCAGGTTCTCGGCGGTGCTATTGCCAGCGAAGGGTTCGACGATCATGCAGGTGCCGTCGTCCTTTAGCGCACTACGCGCGTGACGCGCAGCGCCGTCCGGATCGGCCATGTCGTGCAGGCAATCGAAGAAGGCAATGAGGTCGAAATCCTTGCCCTTGTAAGTAGCGGCATCGGCTTGTTCGAACGTCACATTAGCGACGCCCGCCGCCTTGGCCCTCTCCCGCGCGGTATCGATCGATGGCCCGTGGTAGTCGTATCCAACGAATTGCGAAGCCGGGAACGCCTTCGCCATCAGCACGGTACTCGCGCCATGACCGCAGCCGATATCAGCGACTTTGCCACCACGCGATAGCCGATCCACCACGCCATCGAGCGCGGGAAGCCACTCACTCACCAGGTGCGAGTTGTACCCCCCGCGGAAGAACCGCTCCACACCGTGGAACAGACAAGGATGGTGCTCCCCCCACTCCATGCCGTTGCCGCTGATGAAGTTGTCGCGCACCCGTGGATAGGTGTGGAACAGCGCCCGGGCGATTTCATAGGCCCCAGGGAGATCCACGGGCCCGGCAGGATCGGCGAGACAGGCGGCCTGCTCTTCAGTCAGATGGTACTTGCCCGTCGCGGCATCGAAGTCGACATACCCACCAGCCGCCTGGTTACCCAACCATTCGCGCATGTATCGCTCGTTGGTGCCGCAGCGGTTGGCGAGTTCGGCTGGGGTCAGCGACTCCTTGGCCAAGGCTTTGTAGAGCCCCAACTCGTCGCCCAGCAACACCAGCACCGCGCTATACGCCGCGCCCAGGTCGCCTACGGCCTTACCCAGGAACGCATTGAGTTTGTCTTCGTTGATGGGCATGGCCATGCCCTCCGCAACCGAGGGGTACGGCGAGGCAGTGCACTAGCGGTTCCGGCCGGCCGTGGGGCGCGGAAGGGCTTGGGGATTTTAGGCTCGCGAACGAGCGGGAACAATTTCCGCGTCAGGTAATTTCCTCCGCCAGAGGAGGTGGAAATTGCCCTATGCCGGCGCGCCCGCTGGCTCAACGTGTACTGATGCCGAGGAGCTATGAAGGACAGCCCGTGCTAGTTGGCTGAAGATGGCACCCAGCGCATCCATCCCAGGATTGCCGCCAGCGGACAGCATGCGATGGAGACTCTTCGGCGGCGTACCAGTCGCTTTAGCCAGGCCTTCGAAGCCAATGAGGCCATGGGTGAGATCGCGCATCAAGAGCCGCGCAGCCTCAGTCTCGCCGTTGACGAACATCGTGGTTGCCTCGTCCAAAAGCGCCCTGGCAAATGCCGGATCGCTCTGGATGCGCTTCGCGATGGTTTCGCGATAGTCGACCGTCAATACCATGGCGTTATGCCCTCTCACGTAGATGTTTGGATTCAACCCACAAACTGTTTCACCTCACTAGAACGACTCTTTTTCGCTCGGCTCGCTTCCGTAGTTTGTACTCAGTGACCAATCCACGCGCCAATGCAATCGCCTTGCTCTGATCGCTTTTGTCGCTGCCCGCCATGAGTAGAATCAGATCGTCGCCATCCTGATGCAGATAAATCCGCAGACCGGGCCCCCAATCGATTCGCCATTCGGTAAGACCCGCACCAAGCGTCTTGAGGCCCGACGTGTTTCCGGCGGCCAAGCGCGCCGTAACCGCAGCTACTTTGACCGCAGCGGCCGTTGCCAACGAGCTGAAAAATTGCCGGTAGTGGTTTCGACCATCCTTATCAACGAACTCTCGTACCCGTGGCATCGGACGTCCTCTTGTCATGCCACCAAAGGTACCGTATACGTTACCTTATAAGGATGCAAGGTTCGCGATAGGTCATGTCGGCCAACCACGTCGTGCCCTGTGGGTCTTCGATGACACCAATCCTCTCCCTGGCGAAAGAGTTTCGTACCGACTAACCCACCCGCGGCAACTGCCAGTGATAAACCACCGCCAGCATCCGCACGGCAAAACACACCACGCAGCCCAATGCCATGGCCAGCGCCGGTGACCAGCGTAGGCGCGTGCAGACGACCACCACCGCCGCACCCAGCAACGCCGCGGTGGCGTAAATATCGGCCATCAGAATCAGCGGCGTACGCGTCAGCAGCAGGTCGCGAATCACGCCGCCACCGCAGCCTGTGACCGCCCCCATCAGTACGGCGTTCACCGGTGTGATCTTGTAATCGAGCGCCTTTTCCGCGCCCGTGGCGGCGAAGATGGCCAAGCCCGCGGCATCCAGCGTGATCAGGAGCATGGGTGGGGCGGCAGCCACCTGGGTGTGGAAGGTGAAGGTGACCAGGCCCGCCGCAAACGCGAGAAGCGGATAGCGCCAGTCTTGAATGGCATTGGGCGGGGTCGCGCCAATGAGCAGATCGCGCACCACGCCGCCACCCAGCGCGACGATAAACGACAACACCAGCACGCCCAGCAGATCCAGCCCGGCGTGGATCGCCGCCATGGCACCTTCAATGGCGAACACCACCGTGCCAGCCAGGTCGCCCGCGAGGACGACGTGTTTGCGAACCATGCTGCCCTCGCCATGCCGTGTTGCACGCAGTGTAGGGCACGCGGGGCCGGCACGGCCTGTGGGGAGTGCTGGAGCCTATCTGGCCGCCTTGCTCATTTGGCCACCTCGATATCCCCCGGTTTCCAGCTCTGGTCGAAGAACGGCGGCAGCGGCCCATAGAAGCGCATCAGCACGAACCAGCCCTTCTGAGGCACCGTTTCGATCCAGTTCTTTGACTTGCCGGGCGGCCCCTTCGGCCCGAAGTAGATGTCGTAGGACCCATCGGCATTGGCCACCGGCCCGGTGTACTGGCTTACCGAGGGGAACGGCTGGTGGCTGCGCAGCAGGGATCGGCTTTGTGCATCGTAGACCACGATCGACCAGAAGTTTTTCACCGGAATGTTTGGCGGTATGTGCAACACGTAGTTCGTTGCGCCATCCAGGTAACGCCCCTGCGCATCACGCATGGTCCAGATGTACTGCGAACCCTGACCCACGGCCTTCGAGGTCATCGCGGGTGACATGCCGATGGCCGAGTACGAGAACGCCGCGCGGCGATCTTCATTGGGGTACCCCTGCGCATCCCAGGTCACGCTGCCGCCGATGAAGAGCTGCTCCCATTTTCTATCGGGATAGACAATGCGCGTCGCATCCTGCGAATCAAAGCCGTTGACGCGCGCGTAGGCGCTGCCGATCTGTGCCGCTTCGGCCAGCAGCTTGCGCTGCGCGTTATCGGGCGTGAAGGGCTTGCCGGACACCAGGCCGATGCTCGCCATCGCGAAGCGATCGGAAGGCGTGAACATCTCCGCCGGCTCATCCTGGATGATTTGCCCGAGATCGTCGAAGTACGTCGCCGTGTCCGGGAATATCGTGTCGATCTCCTTGCCCGAGCCATCGACGAAGGCCTGCGCTGGCGGATGGCCCGCATCGGCCAGTGCGTACACGCGTGCTTTCTTCATCAGCGCCACCGCGGCATCGGGCTTTCCTTCTTCAAGAAAGCCACGCACGGCGAACACGATGCGATATCCCGGTGAATGGCCGACGATGTAGCCCGGTGGGATGGTGCCGGCATACCCCGGCGGCACGATCAACAGCTTGCCGCCCTGCCCCTTGTCCACGCCCGTGGGCCCGATGCCGAAGATCTCCGTCTGGCGAATGTCGTTGACGCCGCCGAGCATCTTGGGTGGCACTTCGATAACGATGGGGCCCTTGCGCAGATCCATCGCGGCCAGCCCGTAGACGGTCTCGGTATTGCCCGTGAGCAGCAGGGTCTTCGCATCCATCAACCGCTCCCATATCACCAGCTGGTTGGGCTGCTTGCCGCCGGCCCCGGCGATGCCCTTCCACACCGCGTACCACGATACGGTGGGCATCTGGGCGATATAGACCTCGATAGCCCGGTTGCGCGTGATCACGTCGCGCACCTGCCGGCTGGTGTCGGCGGTCGGGTAGCCGTTCTTGAACTGGAACGTCCCGTATGGCGTCCTGGCCTGGTCGTTATTGAGCCAGCCGTGGCTCTCGGATGTCTGCGCGGCGGCACCGCCAGCGAAGGCGGCTACGAGGGTGGCCGTGAGAATCAACATGACCACGCGCAAGCGGTTCGAAGACATAAGGCACCCCAGCAGCAGGAAGCGTCGGGGCGGCGATGGCCCCGGCCGACAGGTGATGATGCCCACGCCGGGGGCCGGCCCAAGAAGCGAAAAGCTACCGGGCAAGCCTGCGTAGATTTACCAAGCCACCCTAGACCAAAGCCGACTTTGACCTGACGCAAATCCGTGGCACCCTCTCGCCCGCGCGGGTATCGCTCCATGATGGCCACCCGGCCCGGCGATCGCCCTGGGGGACAAGCGAATGGATGAGGCTGTGAAGCCCGGCGGGCAACCGTCGGCGCGTGGTTCTGTGCTGGCCCGGGAAAACACCCTTGCCGGGCCGCGGTTCAACCGCTGGCTGGTCCCCCCGGCCGCCCTGGCCATCCATCTGTGCATCGGCATGGCCTACGGGTTCTCGGTGTTCTGGCTGCCCATGACCAAGCTGGTGGCCGAGGCCAACCCGGCCATGTGCGCGCAGCTCGGCTTCTTCGAGCAGCTGTTCTCGTCCGGGTGCAACTGGACCGTCCCGGCGGTGAACCACATTTTTGAAACCTTCATCGCCATGCTCGGTATCTCGGCGGCGATCTGGGGTGCGTGGCTGGAACACGCCGGCCCGCGCAAGGCTGGCTTTATCGCCGCGCTGTGCTGGGGCGGTGGCTTGGTGGTCGGTGGCATCGGCGTGGCCATCCACCAGCTCTGGCTGGTGTACCTGGGGGCCGGCGTGCTCGGCGGCATCGGCCAGGGGCTCGGGTACATCACGCCCGTCTCCACGCTGATCAAGTGGTTCCCGGACCGGCGCGGCCTGGCTACCGGTTTCGCCATCATGGGGTATGGCGGCGGCGCCCTCGTGGGTGCCCCGCTGGCCGTTTCGCTGATGCAGCGGTTCTCGCACGACGGTGTGCCGGGTGTATCGACCACGCTGATCGTGATGGGTGTGATCTACCTGGTCGTGATGACTGCCGGTGCCTTCGGTTTCCGCGTGCCGCCTTCGGGTTGGCGCCCGCTGGGCTGGACCCCGCCGGCTGAATCCACGAACAAGCTGATCACCCACCGCCACGTGCACCTCAACCGCGCGTGGAAAACGCCGCAGTTCTGGCTGATCTGGGTGGTGCTGTGCATGAACGTCACGGCCGGCATCGGCGTGCTCTCCATGGCCAGCCCCATGTTCCAGGATGTGTTCGGCGGGAAGTTGCTGGGGCTGGATGCCTCTGTGGAACTGAGCACAGAGCAGAAGGCGGCCATCGCAGCCTCCGCTGCCGGATTGGTTGGCCTGATCAGCCTGTTCAACAGCCTGGGCCGCATTTTCTGGGCATCGCTGTCGGACTTCATGGGACGCAAGGTCACCTACTTCGTGTTCTTCGCATTGGGTATCGCCCTGTACTGCACGCTGCCCACGCTGGGGCACGCGGGCCTTGCGGCGATGTTCGTGCTGGCCGTGTGCATCATCCTTTCCATGTATGGCGGTGGCTTTGCGACCGTGCCCGCATACCTCTCGGATCTGTTCGGCACACAGATGGTCGGCGCGATCCACGGCCGCCTGCTCACCGCGTGGTCGGTGGCGGGCGTGGCGGGCCCATTCCTTATCGCCGCGGTGCGCCAGGCCCAGCTCGATGCGGGCGTGGCCAAGAACCTCGTCTACGACCGCACGCTATACATCCTCGCCATCCTTCTGCTGGTCGGCATGGTCTGCAACCTGCTGGTGAAGCCGGTGAAGGAAAGCGACCTGATGACCGACGCCGAACTCGCGCACGAGAAATCGCTGCAACGCGAATCCGCAGCCGTGTCGGCGGGGGCGCAGGATGCCGCACGTGGCTCGTTCGGCATCGTCGGCCTGGTGGCCTGGGCGCTGGTGGGGATTCCATTCCTGATCGGCGTGTGGATTGCGGTGGGTAAGGCGGCGGCGTTGTTCTAAACCATTACACGGCGATTCGTCGCCTTTTGTAGGAGCGCGCTTGCGCGCGATTCACGGTGCCGCAAGCACGCTCCTACACACGTACGGAGGGAACGAACGCAGTGTTCCGTGACAGGAGCGCAGGCCTCTACGCGCCCTTTCTGACATCCGCGACCCAGCGTGCGATGTCCTCACCGGTGAGCTTCCGGCCGGGCGGATGCAAGGTCCACGCCTCCTTCAAGGCCAACAGGCGCCCGTGGCGATCGACGATCCCCACCGTGGGAAACCGCTGGATGTTCGCCTTCTCGTAAAACGTGACCGCATCAGGGACGATTTCCCAGGTCAGCCCGAACTGCTTCTGGTACGCAGGCATCTGCGCCACGGAGTCATACGTGATGCTCAGCGCGCCGGTTTCCGGGTGCGCGGCGTGGAAGGCGTTGAGTGCGGGAATATCTGCGATGCACCCCGTGCAGTCATAGAAGAAATCGATAACGGTCAGGTCGTGATCAAAAGCACGGGAGGTGACCGTGCGACCGCGGCTCGACGTCAGCGAAAACGCAGGCAACGCTTCGCCGATCACCAGGTTGCTTACCTCGACCTTGGGCGGTGGCGTGGCCTGCGCCAGCGTCATGACCGCAACACCGCTACCGTTGGCGGGCTTGCAGCTCGAAGCCAGACCCCTGTGCATCCCTGCCATGAAGGTGTTCTCGTCGATCACCTTACCGGCCTGGTCACGAAAGACGATTTTTGGACTGGTGGTATCGCCGCAGATCTGGCGGAGCGTGGCGAGAGTAAGAGGCGGTTGGGGCGCGGTGGCGCCCGAGGTAGCAGCGTCGGCGGCGCTGCCGACTGCGAAAAGCACGAAAACAGCACTAAGCCACTTCATGGCATTCCTCCGTTGCGGATCGTCCGTTGAGCCTTGCGCGGGACTGAAGGTACGGCCAGCACCCATCGCGTGCAAGCACGCTCCTACAAGGGGGTGTTGCCGGGTGGGGGACGGGCTCTGGCGCCAAGGCCCCGCAAGGCGGGGTGGCCGCCTTGCGGGGGCACCCCGCGGAAACGAGGTGCAAATACGGCGCATCGGTGGATTCCCTGTAGCACCCCCACCCTACGGTCTATACTCCGGGCCGGGGACCCCCAGAATTGGGGGTAAGAGGATCGTCTGGGGCACGGAAGTGAACGTATCCAACCGTATTGGCCTGCATCCCGCCCTGGTCGTGGATGATGACCCGGCCACACAACAGCGCCTGGCCCGGTTGCTTAGCGGGCATGCCGGCACGGATTCCACCATCGCCTTCGCCAGCAGCGTGGACGAAGCGTTGCAGCAGCTCAGCGAGAGCTATCCCGCCGTTGCCCTGGTCGACATGGGCCTGCCCGATGCCAGCGGTATTGAACTCGTCGCCTGGTTGAACGAGCACCGCCCGCAAACCCTTACGGTAGTCGTATCCGCTTACGGCGATGCCGCGACCGTGGTCCAGGCCCTGCAGGCAGGTGCCGTGGGTTACCTGCTGAAGGAACGTGACGACGAGGAGCTCGACCTGGCCCTGCGCAGCATCCAGCACGGGGGCGCACCGATCGATCCCTCCGTCGCGCGGCACATCCTTGCACTGGTCGTGAACAAGGCCACCGACACGCCGGATGCCGCCGCAGGCGCCGATGCTGCCCTCACCCCGCGCGAAACCGAAATCCTGCAGCTGGTGGAACGCGGCATGGGCAATCGCGATATCGCCGAGCATACCGGCCTCTCCCGGCACACGATCGAGGGCTACACCAAGGCCATCTATCGCAAGCTGGCGGTGCGTTCGCGCACAGCGGCGATCTTCGAGGCGCGATCGCGCGGCTTGCTGTGCTGAGCGCGCGCATGGCCCGCTCGCTTCAGGTGCTCGTCGCCCTGTGGCTGAGCGCATGGCTGCTGCCCGCGGCCGCCGCACAAGCCACGAGCACCAGCGTGGTCACCCTGACCCAGGCCCAGGTCGCGCAGGGCACCCCGGATTCCACTACACCGCCCGCGGACGGCTGGCTGGATGTACCGCTCATGGATTACTGGGACCTGCGCTGGCCCGAGCACAACGGCGTGGTCTGGTACCGCCTGCACTGGCACCAGGATGACAACGCATCGCCCATCGGCCTGCTGGTGAGCTATGCCTGCATGGCCCAGGCCGTGTACGTCAACGGCAGCCTGGTCTATGCCGACAGCAACCTCACCGAGCCCCTGTCGCGCAGCTGGATTCGCCCGCACTACTTCCTGATCGACCAGCCGCTGCTGCACAAGGGCGATAACGAGATATGGATCCGGGTCTCCGGCATCGTGGCCTACCAGCCAGGGCTGGGTGCGGTGAGTGTCGGGTCCCCACGTGCGGTGCAGGCGCTTTATCGCTCCGAGCTGTTCTGGCGCTACGGCCTGCATCTCTTCAGCCAGGCCATCGATGCCGTGTTCTGCGGCCTGTTCCTGATCCTGTGGCTGCTACGCCGCAAGGACACCGCCTTCGGCTGGTACGCGCTCACCTCGCTCATCTCGCTTTGCTACAACGCCAACTTCATCGCCGACAGCACTTGGCCCTTCGCCAGTACCGATGCATGGCAGGCGTTCATCCTTTCGGCCTTCGTGGCGAACGCCAGCGTGTACTGCGTGTTCCTGCTGCGCTTCTGCGAGCGGCGCTGGCGGTGGACCGAGTACGCGCTGCTCGGCGTGGCCCTGGCGCAGATCGCATGGGCCATCGCCTCGCCGCATAGCGCAGGCGTGAATCGTGGCCTGGGCTTCGTCGTCGGCAGCCTTATCAACCTGGCGGCCACCGTGTGGTTCATCGGCTTTGCCGTGCAGGAGCGGCGCTGGGATCTGCGTGTGCTGGCGGCGTGCCTGGTGATTCCCTGCGCCGCAGGTGTGCACGATTTCCTCGCACTGTTCGGCATCACCCACAGCGACAACTACCTGCTTGCCGTGACCGCTCCGCTGTCGCTGATCGGCATGGGTTTCGCCCTCGCATTCCGCTTCGCCGCCGCCATGCGCCGGGTGGAAGGGTTCAATGCCGAACTCCGCCATGAAGTGGATGAAGCGACGGACAAGCTGCGTGCCACGCTCTCGCGCGAACACCAGCTAAACCTCACGCACACGCGCACGAGCGAGCGGCTGAATCTGGTCCGCGACATCCATGATGGCTTTGGTGGCAGCCTGCTCAACACCATCACCGTGCTGGAGATGTCGCCACACTCGGAAGAACAGCAGCACGCCGTCGCGGCCCTGAAGGAACTGCGCGACGACCTGCGCCTGGTGATCGACACCTCCGCGCACGACCACGACACCGACCTTCCCGGCCTGCTCGCCCCGCTACGCCACCGCTGGAGCACGCGGCTGGAGATCGCCGGCATGGAAGACCTCTGGGCCTTCGCACGGTTGGAAGGCATCCACCCCATCCCCGGTCATGCACTCGATCTGCTGCGTTTCCTGCAGGAACTGCTGACCAATGTGCTGAAGCACAGCAACGCGGAACACGTGGAAATCGTGGTCGAACGCCGGGACGAGCGGCGTCTTCTGGTCGGCGTGCGCGATGACGGCCGCGGTTTCGAGATCAACGACCCCATGCTCCATCGCGGTGCGGGCTTGAACAGCCTGCGCAGCCGCGCCATACGCCTGGGCGGCGAACTGACCGTGGAAAGCCGGCTTGGGCGCGGGGCATGGGTTGGCATGGTGGTGTCGATGGCCGGGTGGCAGCAGCGCCCGGTGGGCGACGAATCTTCCGCGCACGCATCCCCGGCCAGCACCACGATCGCACCCGCGTAACGGGTGCCGGATAACCCTCCGGCACCGCGATCCACGCCTAGTGCTTCGCGATCGGCAACACCTTCTCGCGCAGCACCTTGTACTCCGCATCCACGACATCCTGGTTCGGATCGTGGCCGGCATGCTCCAGCAGCACAAAGCCCTTCGCGGGTGCGTGGATGCTGTCGAAGTACTTCTTTGCCAGTTCCGGCGGCGCCAGCATGTCGTGGGCGCCTTCGATCAGGTACACCGGCATGGCGAAGTCGGTTCCGAGCTTCGGCAGGTCCACCTGTGACAGCATGCCATCGCCATGTAGGCCCACGAAGTTGAGGAAGGAGTAATCCTCCCCCGCTTCGTAATCGGCCTCGGCCTTGGGCGTGGTGTATTCCGGGGCCTTGCCCCAGTTTGCCGGCGGCGGTGTCGTGACCTTCGCTTCGTATTTGCGGATGATCTTGCGCACCTTGCCGAAGCTGCGCGGATCGGTCCACGGTGGCGTGCCCACCTGCTTCAGCACCGCGAGCGAGGCCTCATCGTTATCGCGGGTCGCGATCGCCGTCAGTTCCTTGTAGCTGGCAGCTTGGGCCTCGACGGAGTTCACCACCTGCGAGGTACCCACGTACGCGTAGTACAGCTCCGGGTGCGCCTTCGCCATGTACACGGCCAGGATCGAGCCCCACGAGCTGCCCCACAGGATGACCTTGCGCTTGCCGAATCGCTTTGCGAGGTAAGCGGCCAGTTCATTGCCGTCCTGGGCCATCCGCTCGATGGTCAGCTTTTCATCCTCGGCCGGCGGGCTGCGGCCGTAGGTCATGCCCGCACCACGCTGGTCCCACTGCACCACGATGAAGTCGCGCTCGCCGGCGCTGTAGACGCTGTCGGAAATGGCGCTCAGCGGGTTACCCGGGCCACCGCTGATGAAGAACAGCACCGGACTGGCGCAGCTATCGCCCTTGGCGGTCACCCATTGCTCGATGCCACCGATCTTCACGAAGCCGGATTCATCGACCTTGCCCGGCTTGCCCTTGCAGGCGGGTGACAACGAGACAGCGGCTGGCGAATCGGGGGCCGGCGCATCGGTCGCCCCAGCTGCGGGATGCGACACGGTAGCGGCCAGCACGAAGGCCAACATCGAAAGACGGATCATGATTTCCCCTGGAGTGGCGCGTTGCCTCGCGCAACATAGCAGTTGCGCAGGGGCCCGCACAGCCATGACGGATGACACACCTGTGTCACGGGAATGAAGCGGAAGGCAGAGGCGTTAGCGACCGTCCACATCGGTTTCGGTGCCCCTATACCTTCGGTTGGAAAAAGGACGATCCAGCCCACAAAACAGCCGATTCGTCCATTCTTCCAATGCGATTGGTACAAGAAGGCCTCTTGCTGCACTCGCAACAATCTCATCGCACTCACTTCCCCGACGATGAGAAGAACCATGACGAACAACGTGCTTTCGCAGTCCGCTTACAGCGCCGTGATCAATCTTCCGGCCGACAAGATCGATATCGCCGAGTGGCTGTTCAGCCTGCCCAGCGATGAATACAAGCGCTGCTGCCCGCCCGACCACATCGCCGCCGGCGCCACGTGGACCGATGATGGCCGCCGCATGTCGATCAACGTGGAACAGATCGGCAAGGGCCTGGTGATCCAGCAGTACATCGCGGAAGTCGCCGAGCCAAACCACTGCAAGATGGTCTCGCTCTCCGATGTGTTCGCACCGCAGGGCCGCAGCCGCGTACAGGTGATCTGGGATCTTTCGGTCGAGCCGATCGATGACAAGAGCTGCAAGTACACCAACGCCGTGGTGTCGTCCGCGCCGGAAGAGTACCTGGCATGGCTGAAGGAACACGGCATGACCATCGAAGAAGCCGCCGCTGCACGCCAGTCCGCCTCCAGCGACCATAACAGCCGGGAAACCCCGCTGTTTGCTGCCAGCATCGAGCGCCGCGCCCGCGCTAACGGCGCGAAGTAAGCGCCTCGGCACCACCGCGGACTGCCGCGGTGGCGCCTCGTTTCGCACCTATCAATCCGTCAGGGGCCCCAGCGTGGCCGCGGCGATCGCCGATGCCGTGATGGCCCCCGGAAACCCTACGTAGAACGCCAGGTGCGTGATCAGCCCGGAAAGCTCACGCTTCGTTACGCCGTTTTCCACGGCGCGGCGCAAATGGGCTGGCAACTCGTTCGCATGACCGCCAGCGATAAGCGCCGCGACCGTCGCGATGGAACGATCGCGCTTTGCCAGGTCCGTATCCGGCCACACCTTCGAGAACAACGGCTCTTCGACAAAGCCGGTGAGTTTCGGGGTGAACGCGCGCGCCGCTTCACGCGGGCTGCTGAAATCAATCGTCGTCATGGTGTGTGCCTCAAGCCTGGCTGATGAATTTGTTGGTGAGGTAGAACTCGATGCCTTCGGCGCCGCCTTCGGAACCGTGCCCGCTGTCCTTCATGCCGCCAAACGGTAGTTCGGTGGCGATGATTCGGTATTGGTTGATTCCGATCATGCCGGCGTCGAGGCCGTCGCCCACATCGATGGCCGTGCGCGCATCGCGGGTGAAGGCGTACGCCGAGAGGCCGTACGGCAGGCGATTCGCTTCTTCCAGGCCATCCTTCAATGTATCGAACGGGCGCAGGATCGCGATGGGACCGAAGGGTTCTTCCTGCATGACGCGCGCGTCCATCGGTACATCGGCGAGCACGGTCGGTTCGAAGAAGAACCCGGGGCCAGCAACGCGCTTGCCGCCAACCAGCACCCTGGCGCCGCGCTCCACCGCATCGGCGACGAGCTGCTCCATCTTTTCCAGTTGGCGAACGTTGGCGAGCGGGCCGACCTGGGTACCTTCGACCAGGCCATTGCCTACCTTGAGCTTGCGGGCAGCCTCTACGAAGTAGCGCGTGAAGGTTTCATACGCCTCGCGCTGGATAAGAAAGCGCGTGGACGAGATGCACACCTGGCCTGTCCCGCGGAACCGATTGGCGACACCGCCGACGGCCGCGGCTTCGATATCCGCATCGTTGAACACGAGTACCGGGCCGTGCCCACCGAGTTCCAGGGTGATGGGTTTAACGCCCTCCGCCGCGCGTGCCGAAAGCAAACGGCCCACGGGCACGGAGCCTGTGAAGGTCACCTTGCGAATGACCGGCGAGGCGATGAGCTGCTTCGAGACCTGGTCAGGCACACCGAAGACGACCTGCAATACGCCCCGCGGCAGGCCGGCATCATCCAGCGCCCGAGCCAGCGCGAGGGCTGTGCCGGGGGATTCTTCACCCGGCTTGATGATGACCGGGCACCCGGCCGCCAACGCCGCAGCGAGCTTGCGGGCCGGCGTGATGGCCGGGAAGTTCCACGGCGTGAAGGCGGCGACGGGGCCGATGGCCTGGCGCTTAACCAACTGCTGCACGCCCGGGCGATTGGCGGGTACCACGCGGCCATCGATGCGGCGTGCCTCTTCCGCAAACCATTCGAAATACTCGCCGGCGCGGTCCACTTCATCCAGCGCCTCGCTCAGCGGCTTGCCTTCTTCCAGCGTGAGCGTGCGGGCGATCTGCGAGGCCCGTGCCCGAATAAGGCTGCCGGCGCGGCGCAGGATCGTGGCGCGCACATCGGGGAAGGTGTTGCGCCAGGTGGTGGCTACGGCGTTGGCAGTGGCCAGGGCACGGTCGAGATCGGCCTCGGTAGCGAGCGGCACACGGCCGAGCACGCTGCCATCGGCGGGGTTGATCACGGGGGCGGTGTCGCGGTCGACAGCCGGCAGCCATTCGCCGCCGATAAAGAGAAACAGGGGATCGTACGCAACGTTCATGGGCTTTTTCCTCGGGAGGCGGGGCGTCTCCGTCATGGGAAAAAGGCTAAGGGCGGCCCTTCTGGTTGATAATCCATCCATTGCCGTCAACGGCTTTGCGCAGGGTGCATAGATGCAGTCGGAGCGATTCGCTGAATTCCTGGGCGTGTTTGCCGATGTGGCGCGCGAAGGCAGTTTCTCGGGCGCGGCACGGCGCCGCGGCATGCAGCCGTCCTCGGTATCGCGGCAGATCGACATGCTGGAAGCCCAGGTGGGCACGGCCCTGTTCCTGCGCTCGACCCGGCTGCTGACGCTCACCGATGCCGGCGAAGCCCTGCTTGTACGTGCACGACGGATTTTGGATGAGCTCGCCGATGCACAGCAGGAGATCGCATCGATCGGTGGCGAGATCGGTGGCGTATTCCGGCTGGCGTGTTTTCCGACGTTCGGGAAGCGCTACGTCGTGCCGGTGATGGCGGCGTTGTCGGCACGGTATCCCGCGTTGCGCTTCGAACTCGACCTCACGGAACGGCTCGCCGATCCGGTGGCGGAACGGCTGGATCTGGTGATCCGCATTGGCGAGCTAGCGGATAGCGTCTTGATCGCGACACGGCTGGCGACGCAGCAACGGATTCTCTGTGCGCATCCGGGTTACTTCGCTGAACGACCAAGGCCGGCATCGCCGGACGATCTGGCCGAGTGCTGTCTTATCGACAAGATGCACGGTAACGATCTGCTCGGCTGGGCGGAGGTACTGGGGCATCCGGTCGGCTACGCCGGGCGGCGGCCCGGCTTTGCCTGCGATGATTTCGAGGCGATGCGCTTGGCCGCGCTGGGCGGCTTGGGTGTCGCCTACCTGCCGGATTGGATAGTGGGTGACGATGTGAACCGCGGTGATCTTGTCGAAGTGACGCTGGGCGGCCGACGCAAGCGCGCGGAAACGGGGATCTTTGCGCTGCGGGCGTTGGCGCAGCCTTCGGCTACCGTGCGTTTGGTACTGGATCAACTCAAAGCAGCGATTGGTGCGCCACCTTGTTGGGCAGTGGCACCCTACACAAAAGGGAATGCGACGTGAGGGGAATGACATGGGCACGCCTGGTCGCCGTTTCATGGCTGGCCACAGCAGCACTGGCCGCGGCGGCCGGGGCGGCCGACGCCACTGAGCCTCCCGTCATCACGGATCCTGTCTACACCGCACCGGTGCGCCTGGTCGATGTCGGCGGTGGCCGGCGCATCAACCTCTACTGCCGCGGCACGGGCTCGCCGGCCGTCATCTTTGACTCAGGGCTGAGCGATTCGACGATTGCCTGGGCACGGGTGCAACCGGTGATCAGCGAGACGAACATGACCTGTTCGTACGACCGCGCGGGGCTCGGCTTCAGCGATGCCGCCACGCGGCCAGGTACGCCGCGCAACGACGTCGATGATATTCACAAGGCGCTGCGGATCGCGGGCGTGCGGCCGCCTTACGTCGTGGTGGGCCATTCCTCGGGGGGAAGGGCTGTCCGTGTGTTTGCCGACCGCTACCGCAGCGAAGTCGTGGGCATGGTGTTGGTCGACCCATCACACGAGGATCAGGATCGCCGCCTTCAGGCGCTCGACAAGGCCGAGGGGCATGTACGTCCGAAGCCGGCAGCGGATGAAGTCAACTGCGTCGATGCGGCGAAGAGCGGCACCATCCCCACGGATTCACCGGCATATGCGACGTGCGTGGGCGAACCCGATGCGCGCTTCAGCGAGGCGATTAACGCGGCGAACATGCGTATTGCCGCTACGCTCGCCTATCAGCAGGCGGTGGCGTCGGAATACCAGACCTTCCCACGCGAAGGCGCCGAGCAGACCCGTGCGACGCGCCGCGATTTTGGCGACATGCCCTTGATCGTGCTCGATGCACCGTATACACGCCTCAAACGGTTTACCCAGGCACAGTACGACGCACGCTCCGCCATGAAGGACCAGATGCACCGCGAGCTCGCTGCCATGTCGTCGCGGGGCAGTATCGAGTACGTCGCCAACACCAGCCACCTGATCCCGTTCGACCGACCCGAGGTGGTAATCGATGCCATCCGGCGTGTTCTGGCGGGGGACAATTGAGATAGATTTTCTTCGCGACACAGGAACAAATTCTCGTTTGCCGCCGCCCTGCCCGGTTGGAAACAATGCCGTATTCATTCACTGCATTGGGTACACCGGTATGGCACGCGAATTTGAAGGCAAGAAGCTGCTGGTCGTCGGCGGCACGAGCGGCATGGGCCTGGCGACGGCGCGGATGGTCGCCTCGCAAGGCGGTTCGGTGGTCGTGCTTGGCCAGCGCGCCAACAAGGCCGAGGAGGCCCTGCGCGAACTGACGGCACTGGGCGACGCCTCGGTCCTGGTCGCCGACCTGGCCAGCGATGCCGGCCTGTCCACGGCACTGCAGGCGATCGACGCGGGGCATGGCGATATCGACCTGCTCGTGAACGCCGCAGGCGTGTTCGCGCCCAAGCCCTTCCTGGAGCACACGGCGGCGGACTATGAGCGCTACATGCAGCTCAACAAGGCATCGTTCTTCATCACCCAGAAGGTCGCGGCGAACCTCGTGGCACGCGACCGCCCGGGTGCCATCGTCAATATCGGATCCATGTGGGCGCACCAGGCCATCGCTGCCACGCCCTCATCGGCCTACTCCATGGCCAAGGCCGGCCTGCACGCCCTCACCCAACATGCCGCCATGGAACTCGCCCCCAAGGGCATTCGCGTGAATGCCGTGGCGCCAGCCGTGGTGCATACACCGATCTACGAAGGCTTCATCCCGAAGGAGCAGGTGCACGAGGCGCTGCACGGCTTCAACGCCTTCCACCCGATCGGTCGCGTTGGCACGCCGCAGGATGTCGCCGAGGTCGTCGCGTTCCTGCTCTCGGATCGCGCCTCGTGGGTCACCGGGGCGATCTGGGATGTGGATGGCGGTGTGATGGCCGGTCGCAACTGACCGGCACGGTGGGGCGGCGCTTAACGCGTCGCCTCACGATGCAGCCATTCGCGGAACGCCACCAGCTTCGGCAACGAGGCGCTGTCCGCGCGATACACCACGTAGTAAGCCAACGGTGAGGCGAATTCCACCGTGGGGCACAACCGGATTAACCGGCCACTCGCCACGTCATCGCTGGCCATCACGCTGCGCGCCAGCGCCACGCCCTGGCCATCGATCGCTGCCTGCAATACGGCAGCCGAATTGTTGATCTGCAGGCCGCGCGACACATCCGCGCCCTTCACGCCTGCCTGTTCGAACCACGCCGCCCACGATGGGAAGCCGGCATGCGTATCCACGGATAGATCGTGGATCAAGGTCGCCGACGCCAGGCTCGCAGGCGTCGCCGTATGTCCATGTGCTTCAAGCCAACGCGGCGAGCACACCGGGTACACCAGTTCATCCATCAGTTTCTCGGCGACCAGACCCGGCCAGCTCCCGCGGCCGTAACGGACGCCGATATCGATCCCTTGTTCGTCGAAATCGACCAGGCGGTGGTTGGTATCCAGGCGTACGTCGGTTTCCGCGCACTCCTCGCGGAACCGCTCCAGACGCGGCAAGAGCCATTTCGCCGCAAACGCCGGACTAACCGTCACGGTAAGCACACCGCTGCGGCCACCCTGCCGCAGGCGGCTAAGGCCTACGGTCAGCCGATCGAAGCCCGCGCGAATCTCCGGTAACGCACGCTCCGCGGCCTCGGTGGGCACCAGGCGAAGTTTTCCTTTCGGTGTGCGGTGAAACAAGGGCACCCCAAGCCAGTCTTCCAGGCCGCGTACCAGTTGCCCGATGGCAGCTGGCGTGACGTGCAATTCCGCAGCCGCCGCCGCAAAGCTCTGAAGCCTTGCCGCCGCTTCGAAAGCCCGGAGGGCGTTGAGGTAGACCGGGGACTTCATCGCGAAGGTTTTCTATCGAGGTACGAAAGAATATCCCGTTTGAGCGCCAGCACGGCAAGTCCCACCATGGTCTCCAGCAACACCACTCCCCGCCGCCCGAGCAACACCACTGGCCCCTGGCCGGTGCGGTTCCCTTCGGCCCGGCATTCCGACCGACGTTTCAACGACGAGACACGAAGCCATGGCATACCTGCAAATCACCCTGAAGATTGACCCCGCGCATCGGCCCGCCGCCGCGGGCGTGTACGAGAAGTACAAAGCCGAGTTCCTCACCACGATCGTGGGTGCGCAAAGCAAGACCTTGCTGATTCGTGACGAAGACGTACAAGTCCTGCATGGCTTTGATACGGCCCGTAACGCGGCTGCCTACCTCGGCAGTGCCCTCTTCACGCGCGATGTGGTCAACGCCCTTAAACCGCTTCTGGCCGACGCACCCGACGTGCGCGTCTACGACGCCGCCTGAAGGAACCGACCGATGCTCAACGATTGGAAGACCTACCGCGAAGCCCTGCACACAACGGTCGGCGCCTTCGCCGCGCTCAACCCCGATGCCATGCGCGGGCTCGGCATGATCTCCGGTGCAGCCGCCCACGGCACCCTGGGGCCGAAGATCCACGAACTCATCGCACTCGCGGTGGCCATCACAACCCGTTGTGATGGTTGCATCGCCACGCACGCGAAACTCGCGGCCGATCACGGCGCCACTCGCGAAGAGATCGCGGAGGTTCTTGGCACCGCCATCGCGCTGAATGCCGGTGCAGCCCTGACATATACCGCGCGCGCACTCGATGCATTCGACGCGTTCCGCCCGGAATGAGCCCGACCTACCGCGCCCTGCAAGTCACGCCCTCGGGCGCGCTTGAGTTCGTCACCCGCAGGCGCCCCACGCCGCCCGCGGGTGAAGTGCTGATCCAGGTCGAGGCGTGTGGCATGTGTGGTGCGGATCTCGCTGACATCCGCGTTGCAGCCAGCACGCCTGGCTCAACGCGCGTGCCCGGGCACGAGGTGGTCGGGCGCATCATCGACATCGGCTCAGGCGTCGCGCCTATCTGGGCAGTAGGCCAGCGGGTGGGCGTGGGGCGACTGGCCGGCCATTGCGGGCACTGCCGTGTGTGCGGTGAGGGACAGTTCCACCTGTGCCCTCACCAGGCCTTCGTGGGTTCATCGCGTGACGGCGGCTACGCGGAACTCATGCTGGCACGCGGCACCGGCCTGGTGTCGATCCCGACTGCGCTCGATCCCGTCGAGGCTGCGCCGATTCTCTGTGCTGGTGTGGCGACCCTCAACGCGTTGCGAAAGTCCAATGCCCAGCCCTCGGATACCGTTGCCATCCTCGGGATTGGCGGGCTGGGGCATATGGCGATCCAGTATGCCAACCGCATGGGTTTCCGTGTCGTCGCCATGGGTCGCGGCACGGCAAAAGCCGTAGATGCCGAGCGGCTTGGTGCACACGCGTATATCGATACGGCCCACGGCGATGGACCGGCGCGGCTGAGTGCGCTCGGCGGTGCGCAGTGCATTATCTCTACCGTGGCCGACGCACAACTCACGGCATCGTTCGTCGCCGGCCTTGCACCAGGCGGTCGATTGATCCTTCTCGCCGCAGGCCGTGAGGCCATGCCGATGGCTGGCGGCCCCTTGGTGATTGCGGAACGTTCCGTCCACGGCTCACTCACCGGTACACCGCGGGACATCGAGCGGGCGCTTGCGTTCAGCGAGCTGACGCAGCGCTTGCCGATGGTCGAGTGCTATCCCCTCGCCGACGCCAATGCCGCGATCGCAAAGCTCAGCGCCGGAGAAGCGCGTTTTCGGCTTGTACTCACACCCTCCCCTTGCAAAGGCCCCGCACCCGGCATACAGTGAACCACATGGTTCACTATCAAGCCCGCCTCGACGCCACCTTCGCCGCCCTCTCCGATGTCACCCGGCGCGGGGTGCTGGAGCAGCTGGGGCGGGCGGATGCCTCGGTGTCCGACCTTGCCCAGCGTTTCCAGATGACCCTGACGGGCATGAAGAAACACGTCAGTGTCCTGGAGGATGCCGGCCTGGTCACGACGGAAAAGGTGGGGCGTGTACGGACCTGCCGGCTGGGTGAGCGCCGCCTCGAAGAGGAGGCGGCCTGGATCGAGAAGCACCGCGAACTCTGGAGCGCACGCTTTGATGCGCTGGATGCCGTTGTCGAACAGTTGAAACGCGAGGAGAAGGCACATGCCCCACGGAAACGAAGGTAGTACCGCCGTCAAGAACCGCACCAACGTAGAGGCCAGGGGCGACCGCGAGCTCGTCGTGACGCGAACGTTCGATGCACCGCTGCATCTGGTCTTCAAGGCGTGGAGCACGCCCGATTTGTTCAAGCAGTGGTGGGTGCCGAAATCCGCGGGCATGACCATGGTGTCGTGCGAGATGGACATCCGCACCGGTGGCGGCTATCGCCTCACCTTCAGCCATCCGCAGTTCGATCAGCCGATGACCTTCTTCGGCACCTACAAGGAAGTCACGCCGAACCAGCGCATGGTCTGGACCAACGAAGAAGGCCCCGATGGTGCCCTGACCACGGTGAGCTTCGAAGCGCGCGGCGGCAAGACGTTCGTCACGCTGCATGAGCTCTACCCCACCACGGCAGCCCGCGACGAAGCCATCACCGGTTCGGCCGAAGGCCTGCCGGAACAGTTCGCCCAGTTGGACGAACTGCTCGCTGCCTGATCGTCACCACGCCACGGCCAGCGGCGGTTCGCTGCAATACGCGATCGCCGCTGCGCCAGTTCGTTGGGTACCTGGGGAGGACGTTATGCGTCGACGTGATTTCCTGAAGACGGCCATGGCCGCCACCGTGATGGCAGCCGTACTGCCGCTTGAAGCCAAGGAAACGCCCCTGGCTTCCAATGAGCACTTCGCCGACGTCAACGGCCAGCACGTCTTCTACAGCGTGCATGGCACCGGCAAGCCGCTCATCCTCCTGCACGGCGGCATCAATCCGGATTGCTTCGGTGGGAACCTCGCCGAACTCGCCAAACACCGGCAGGTGATCACGCCACACCTGCAGGGCCACGGGCGTACACCCGATACCGCCCGGCCGCTGCGTTGCGAATCCCTGGCCGATGATATGGCCGCGCTCATCGGCCACCTGAAGCTCGATAAGGCTGATGTGATGGGCTATTCGCTCGGCGGCAGCGTCGCGCAGCAGATCGCCATTCGTCATCCACAGGTAGTGGACCGGCTCGTCATCGTCTCAGCGGTCATGAAGCAGGATGGCTTCTATCCCGATGTAGTGAAGGCCTTCCAGCAGATGGAGGCCAATGCGCCCAACGTCGGCCCCGGTGTGAAGGCATCGCCGTTAGGCAAGGCCTACCCCGATGTCGACTGGACGAATCTTTTCAGGAAGACCGGCGAAATGACCGCACACCCGTTCGACTGGAGTGCGGACGTCGCCCGGATCAAGGCACGCACGCTGCTGGTCTATGCCGATGCGGATGCCGTACGACCGGAACACATGGTTGAGTTCTGGAAGGCGCTGGGTGGTGGGCAGCACGATGCAGGCGTGGATGGCTCGCAGCGACCCAGCAACGAGCTGGCCATCGTACCGGGCACGACGCATTACACGTTGCCTGTGGAGCCGATGATGGCGGAGATGGTTGGGCGGTTTCTTGGGTAAGCCCGCTCCTACTAAACCCATAGTTGACACGCCCTCGCCGGCCGAGTTACTACTATCTTCATAGTAGGAACGGACCCAAGGGATGACTATCTCACTGGCGGATCGTGGAAAGGGGCTGATCCATCGCGTGCGTTGGCTGCTGGCCGAACGTTCCGCCACGGAGGCGTCCTGATGATTGCCTGGATGCTTTATGCGTTGATGGTGGGGCTTGTCCTGGCCGTCGCGGCATTCATGGTCGAACGGGCAGCAAAGGATCGTGGCGCATCGACGCGGTGGCCGTGGCTGGCTTCCCTGCTGGGATCGCTGGTGATGCCGGTGATCATCGCTTTTGCTTCGATACGGCTCCCTGGTAGCGCGGCAGACGGTAGGGCCTCAGCCCCGCTGCTGCTCAGTGACGCCACATCCATTCGAACACCCCTCACCCAGCTCCACCTCGACCATAGCCCGGTGTATGGGCTGTCGATCAGTGCCGACCAGGTGGCGGTTGATCTATGGATGGCGGCATCGGCATGCATGGCACTGATGCTTGTGCTTGGCGTGTTCTGGGTCGCGCGGCGCAGGCGCGGTTGGCGAGACGGTACGCTGCACGGCGAGCGTGTGTGCATCACGCCCGATACCGGGCCGGCCGTCATCGGTCTGCTGCGCCCGCAGATCGTCGTTCCCGAATGGCTTCTCACCATGAGCAAGGCACAGCAGGCATACGCCCTTGCCCACGAATGCTCACACCGGGAAGCCCGCGACCCACTGCTCATTGCGTTTGCCCTGGGCCTTCTCACGCTCATGCCGTGGAACGTGGCGCTGTGGTGGCAGTTCCACCGCCTGCGCCGTGCCATCGAGATCGATTGCGATGCACGGGTCCTCCAGGACGGTGGCGATGTCTCTGCATACTGCGAAACACTGCTCCACGTCGGCCAGCAGAAATCGCGGCACATCCCCCTGCTACCGGCGATGAGCGATTCGGCCTCGTTCCTTGAACTGCGCATGCGCCAGATGCTGCGCAAACCACGCAGGGGCGTGCGGGAATCGGCGGCGGTGTTGATCTGCCTTTCGATCGGCATGGCGGTGTTTGCCGCGCAGATCACCCCGCCTGACGTGCACCGCGCAGGGAATCTCAATCGCTATATCGGTTTCTATCAGGTCAGCCCTGTGTCGCTCGTCGAGGTGACGCAGGCCGATGGGGCGCTATCGGTCCGCATCACGGGACAGATGGCGGCACCCAAGCCATTCCGCCTCGTTGGCGCTGGCCATGACCAGTTCACGGTGCAGGGCAACGATGCCCTGGCGGTGCGCTTCGTAATGGATGGGTCGGGGTACGCCGTGCGCCTGGTAGCGACCCAGGGCGGACGTATCATCCTCGATCGGCCCCGCATTGACGATGTGACGGCGCATCGCATCAATGAGGCACTCGCCGCGCGCATCAAGGCACAGAAACCCTTCCCCGGCAGCGAGAAAGCGCTGCGCCTGCTGCTTAGCGACCCCGACAGTGGCGCTGGCATGAGCCCCGAGCTTGCCTTTGAACGCCAGCAGCAGAAGGCCGCACGCGAAAGCTATCTTGCGCGCATCGGTGCCGTGCAATCCTTCACATTTACCGGCGTGAACGAGTTCGGTGCAGATACGTATCGCGTCGTACGCACGAACGGCGACGAGACGATCATGCTGGTGGTCGATGCGGATGGCACGCTGGCGAACGCCGTCCGTTACTCGCCCATGGCTTCCCCACCCGATACCTGAGCCTATCCACCGCGCACGGTGGCCGCCGGCAGCGTTCTCGAGGCTGCCCGGGAAACCTTGCGCCCCGTTCCCGCCCTTGGAGTGATGAGATGACCGTGACCGCATGGCGCAACCTGACCGGATTCTGCGTGGCCCTGGCGCTGGGCGGCGCCGTCGTTTCCCCGCCGGCGCATGCCGCGAAGCCCGGCCATGGTGCGTACACCGGCACCTTGCAGGGTGCGCTCTACCGCATTGATGTGCCCGAGCACTGGAACGGCGATCTGGTCATGCTCATGCATGGCTACCAGCCCGTTGGCGCCCCGATCACGACGCCGATGACGGCGGCGGATTCAACGCCCGTGTTCCTCAAGAAAGGCTACGCCGTGGCCCAGAGCCAATACGCCTCGCAGGGCTGGGCGGTAAGTGATGCGATTGCGGACAACGAGCGGCTCCGCCAGCACTTCGTTCAGACCTACGGCAAGCCGGGGCACACGTATATCTATGGCTTTTCGCTGGGAGGGATGGAGGTCGCCTCCAGCATCGAGCGTTATCCGCACGCGTATACTGGGGCGATGATCACCTGCGGGTTGACCGTGTCCACGCCGGATATCCTGGCTCGTGGCGTGGTGACGGCCCTCGTGGCCTTTGATGCGTTGATTCCGAGCGTCATTCCCGATCTGGCGGCGCCGGATTCACCGCCTGCCATCTCGCCCGACGCCATCGAAGCCGCGTTGAAGGCACACCCGGCGGAAGCCGCCATCCTGGCGAAACGCCTGGAGGAGAAGCCGGAAACCCTATCCGGCACCCTGGGCCTGTATTACATGGTGTTCCGCGAACTCGAGAAGCGCGCCGGCGGCATGCCGGTCGATAACCGCAAAGAAGTCTATGAGGGCTTCGGCGACGATGCCGCGTTCAATCGCAAGGTGCATCGCTATAGCGGCTCACCGAAGGCGATGGCGTATGCCCGGCAAAACGCCACGCTCACCGGCCATATCGGCACGCCACTCGTGATGCAGTGGAACGCCTTCGATCCGACCATCACCACGCGGTTCCATGCGGTGTATCCGGAGCAGATCAAAGCTGCGGGTGATGGCCAGTGGCTGACCGTGCTTGATCCCGTGGGTGATGGCCATTGCGAGTTCACCGATGAGCAGACGGCTACTGCGTTTGACACGCTGGTGCGCAAGGTCGGAGCGAAGTCCAGCAAGAACTAATGCCGCACCTCATGGAAGACCTCGATGGCCGCTGCGAGCGCCGATTCGCGCGCCCGACCGAATCGCCTCTCGCTCGCAGAAAGCCAAGATCGCGCTCGCGATGTCATCAAATTGGACACGTCTCTGCGGCCAAATATCACAGCGAGGAAATGAGCTACTCGATCTCCCACTCTTGAGCGGGTAAATCTACTTACGACATCTGACATGTCGAGAGGGAGATTTCTCAAGCGTAGGCTCCCTTCCATGACACCCAAGTCAAGGCGGAATCCTTCATTGCCACTAGGGTGAGCGGATTACCCAATCAGGCGATAGAGTGGAGGCCCACGATGGCAACGATCTCACTAGGACGAGTGGCGCGATGGGCCGGGCTCGTGTTGCTAGCACTGTTCTGCACTGCGGTCGCATTCATTTGTATTCGCACATATCGGCTCGATCGTGTCGAACTAAAGGAGACGTTGCGGGACGAGGTCGTTCAGCTAGACATCGCTCGCCAGATGCTCAACCGCGGACGTATACCGTACGACTGGGATGCGGCAGCCTATCTCAATGAAGGGGTTATCAATCGCATCCTCGATACCTATCAAGGGACAACTTTTCAGATTAAGCAGTTACCGAATGTCACCTTCGAAATTGAGTCACTTGATGCCGATATCCAGCCTGGTTCAACTCAAGTCGAGGTGGCCTTGCGAGCAAGCTACTCAACGAATGACACAATTAGCGCTCGGGTCCACGGAAAGGCGTTACTGATACTCAAAGCGATAGAGACGTCAAGAGACCCAGGCATGGCGACGGCACTATTCCGCATCTCAATGCTTGACCTTAAGCCATCCTTATCGTTTTACATCCTCGACTTAAGAGCATCGGATTTGCTGCAGAACGTTGCATCGGCGCACGTCGCTGAAGCTTTAGGCCAAGCTCTAATTGTGCGTCTTCCTTTAAGAGTGCCAACACATAGCGACGTCAAGGTAGACTCCGACGACGAAGTGAAGCTGGCTAACACTAACTTCAAGCTCAAGCTAACGATGCCGGTCACGACCATTGGTCAATCGGTTGAGTTCGCAATGCCGCTATCCATAGGAAATGGCATCTGGCTTCTGGTTAGAGACGGACCAGCCTTTCAACCACTGGATCCCGCCTTACTATCGTCGGACCCCGTTGCGCTTCGCCAGACTATAGATCGACTTCAGCGAGACATCCAATCGAAGTCATCAAACGTAGTCACACCCAAGTCAGATGTAGCGCTTTGGCTTGGTAAATCACTCCTTCAACGCCCACTTCTCGAATTCGGCTCTTTAGCGCCGGAAAGCCGCCGTGTTCACGCTGAGGCTCACGATCTTCATGGAACCCTCGTCGACGCCACCGCAAGCGTTCTAGCGCACGACAATGTCGGTCTAACGATGACCTTGGCGTCGACATCAGGGGACTTGCAGATCGACTCAGTACAGCCAATTTGGCACACGGAGGATGGACTGCACGCAGCCATTCACGTAACAGCGCGCGCGAGCGCCGTCGTGAAGGCAGTCATCGGAACTGTCGTTGGCGGCGGCATTTCAACCGACTCAACACTAACTGGAGAGGCTCAACATACGCTCGATATTAGACTTGCCCTAAGACCGATTCAGGCAGTTGATCAAACAGCCATCATGTTCGGCCCTTTGTTCTCATGCCAGAATGTTCCAGTTCTGATTGAGACAACCGGAGATCTGAGACTCGGCTTAAGACTTCCCACTCTTTTGCTAGCTTCGCCAGCCTCAGGATCGGTACTTATTGATACAGTTGCCAGATATCAAAAGCGAGGCTTAGGCGCGCGAGGATCTCTGAAGGAGGGAGACACGAATGGGAGCATTCGCTCAACGTGGAGCGACCTGAGAAGTTCCGTAGAAAGGGAAGGCTATCTCGCGACGGCGAACTTGAATATAGCGGCTATTCCTGACGCAGATGTACCGAAAAGCACCGGGAGCATCGGCGCATTTCAAGGCGAATGGAAACGACAGACTCAGCCCAAGTGTCCGAAGAAAGACGACCCGGAGGTCCTTTTCGCCGGACAGAAATTTGGACCCAATAATGACTTCGTCAAGGCGGCTTTACTGATTTTCGACAGATTAAAGCAGGCAAACGCGGTCGTTGTCGTATCGTGGGACCGCTTCACGCGGGTCGTTAAGAAGCCTTCTGACATCGACGACGTGGGCAAAGAGGTCTTAGGTGATGTGAAGAAAGCCGTTGACAAAGCGTGGCACGACCTAACTCACCCTCATATCCATCTTTAGCCATGCGGAAGGATAAGCTAAACGCCACGCTCACCGGCCATATCGGCACCCCACTCGTCATGCAGTGGAACGCCTTCGATCCGACCATCACCAGGCGTTTCCATGCGGTGTATCCGGAGCAGGTCAAAGCCGCGGGCGGTGGTCAGTGGCTGACCGTGCTTGATCCCGTCGGCGACGGCCATTGCGAGTTCACTGATGAGCAGACGGCTACCGCGTTTGACACGCTGGTGCGCAAGGCGGCGGGGAAGCCTGGCAAGGATTAATGCCATGCCTGCTGGAACACCTTGATCGCTGCCGCAAGCGCCGCTTCGTGCGCCTGCGCCTGGTGGTTTGCCTGGGCGCATTGCGGTACGGCTTTCTTTGCGGGCGGCTGGCAATCACCCAGGAAATCGTAGTGCGTGGCGCCGGCCAGGCGCTGCTCCGTCGCACCCGGTACTAGCTGCGCGACCACATCGGCATTGGTGGCTGGTGGTGCGACGGTATCCGCGGTGCCTACCAGGATAGAGACAGGCACCTGCATGCGGCGCAGGGAATCCGGTGCGATGGCCTGCACGATGGCCGGGGCCATGACGAATACGGCACGGACGCCGGGAATGGCGTGATCCGCGGCAGCGTCCTTGAAGCGTGCCTGCATGGCCGGATCCTTCAGCCACTTGCCGATGTCACGGGCGGTTAGGTCGGGCGCTTCGAGCTGCGGTGCGCACACGCCGTCGTTGGGGTGCTTCTGGCAGAAGTCGGCGAAGTGCTGGACATCCACGCGTGCGCCGCCAGCAACGAGAGCCGCAAAGCCACCCGCCGAGAATCCCGCCACGCCAAGTCGTTTCGCATCGATATGTGGCGAGAGTTCCGGATCGGCCTGAATGGTGTTCCACGCGGCCTTGAGGTCTTCGGCGCGCTCCCACCACCATGCCGCGCCGTTACCCGTGATCAGGCCGCGGCCGTTGCTTCCCGGGTGGTCTACGGCGATGACGACGATGCCGGTGCGCGCGAGTGCCGTGCCAAACCAAGCCATCATGCGAGCGGTACCGCCGAAGCCGTGGGAGAGCAGCACCACGGGGTACCGGCCTTGCGCGGGTGGTGCATCGTCGGCGGCACTCCCCGTTTTGAACAGGGGGGCGTTATCCGGACCGATCACACGCAGGGTTTCGTGGGCACCTTCTTTTGCGGGGTACCACACGGTGATCGCCACCTTGGGTGAGCCATCGGCATTGCGCAGTGCCGCCGTAGGGGTGGTCGTGGTGCGGTGGGTTTCGCCCACGGCGGCCACGGCTTGCCCTGCCAGCGCGAACAGGACGAGGGCGATGAAGCTTCGACTCAAGCTCATTTGAAACATGTTGGATTCCCTTATTCCACGGGGACACAGATATCGACACCGCCATAGCCCGTCGTGGGATCGAAGGCGGCGTCGTAGCGTTCAAAGTCGGGGGCATCGACGGGGGTGTAACCCGCGGCGGGCAGCCAGTCGCTCAACAGCGCGTGCCAGGTGCGGGGGATCGAGCCGATGTGGCCTTCGTGGCGGGCCACGAGGTAACGCTGCTGCGGCAGGCGCAGGCGGCGGTAACCGTTAGGTGCCTGGCCGAAGTGCTCCACCTCGTAGCCCGCGAGGTAATCAAGCCGCCCTTCCCCATCGGTGGCGCTGCACACGCCGTAGGTGTAGCGGCAGCGGTCCAGCGACTGCTCGGTGTGCAGGCGCTGCCACTGCGATGGAATGCCTGCGGTATCGCTGGACAGGTACGAGGCTTCGATACCGGTCAGCAGCAGTGGGCCGATCACTTCCGTGCGCAGCTCAGGGGCCGGGCCTACGGGCTCTTCCATGACGCGCACTGGAGCGAGAATGGCGAGGCCATCGAGGTGGCCACGCTTGCGCACCTCTTCCGGCGGCAGGCCGAAGGCATCGCGGAAGGCGCGGGTGAACGCCTCGTGCGAGCCATAGCCCGAGGAAAGGGCAAGGGGCAGGATATCCGGCGCACCGGCAGCGAGCTCCGCCGCCGCCTGGCTCAACCGACGTACGCGGATGTAACGGGCCACGGACCAGCCAGTAGCCGCACGAAACAGCCGCGCCAGGTGGAAAGAAGAGATACCGGCCGCACTGGCGACATCACCCAGCGAGAGTTCTTCGCTGGAGTGACTTTCGATGTACCAGACTGCGCGTTGGACTGCCGGCATATGCCCACTCCGTCGTGTCAGGAGATCATAGAGGGCCTGAGGGGTACGCATTTGATAAATCTTGCTTGCGATGGCGTACGCGCCTGACCGGGATCACCAGTTCGGAACGAACGAAGCACATGCCACAGGGCCGTGAGACCAAGACTGCCTAATTACACCCCTAGTGCGACTGACCGATGCTGCTACGCTCCCAATAGGCACTGTGTTCGCACACATCTATCCATGTAGGCCAGTGAAGAATGAATAAGCGAAAGATCGCTCGATTGATGTGTCAGCGTATTGAGGGTCTTAAGCAATCCGGGGGGTATTTCTTCCACGGAGAATTCGAGCACGTATTGCGGGGTGTCCTCCTCGAATACGTGCCGCGTGGCATGCATCTATGGCATTTCAGGTTCCCGTTGCTTGATTTCTTCGGGGAGAACCTGCTCTACAGCAATCGTTTTTCTTCCGGCGGATTTATTGCGAGGGACGAGCTTCTTGAAGAAGCCATCGTGGATCGCGTACTGGCACACCCAGAACTGACGGATGCCCTTCGTCCTGGGCCCCCGACGAGCTTGCAGGCTTTCTTGCAATTTCTGGATGGATCAGAAGCGATGCTCAACCCACATGCACATCTTGTGTATGCGTCCGGGCTGGTTCTGGATTGGCAGGGTGCACGGGCGATAGACGTCATGGAGCAGATCCTTCCGCAACTGTCCAAACGTGATGTTGAGCATTGCCATAGGCTCCAGGCCGAACTTCGGCAAGGTGCCGACACGGCAATCGCGCTTCTGGACGAAGTGCGGCAGAAGAACCTCCGAGCGTTTGGCCTCACCTGACCTCAGCATTCAACGCAGAGTGGCCGCTCGCGACGCTTAGGTCCACGCCTAAGCGTCGCGAGTCGAATTATGGCGCAGATGCAATGCTCGGGAGGACGACGATGACCTTATGCTCTTCCATCCAATTAGCTCGCACTATCCCTGAAGCCATCGAGGCCCTCGCAGAACGCGTGGCGAATCGTTAGATCGTTCTTACCCTAACCTTGCCGAATCCGCGTAGCGCAAACCCATTCCAGACCACGTATTTGCCGGATATCGAAAGCAAAGACAGCGCTGTCGCACGCTACGCTAGTCGGACCATTCCGACCATGGAGGTCTTATGCGCGTGTACGTCCGTCGTACCTTGCCGGTGTTTGCCCTGATGACCGGGCTCCTTGCTGGCTCTGCCGCTGCCGCTTCGCCGGCTGTTACCGGTCTCGGCCAGTCCTGGCCCAACACCACCGATGTCAGCGCCAGCCCCAACTGGCACGTCTATGTGTTTGTACGAGGGAATACCCGGTATATCCAGATCAATGATGCACAGGGTGTGGTGCGTGGGGCGTTTGCTCGTACGCCTTACACCGTGGTGGGCCTGCCTGTGGGCACGGATGCCGGCAATCTGTCGACGCCGGACGAGCCGTTGCCTGCGCCGGCTAGCCGCGTGTCTACCCAGGTGTACAGCGGTGACGGCATCCAGGTCTTCGTGGCGCCGCAGACAGATGGCACGGCACGGCTGATGGCCGTGGGGGGCGACTGCAAGGGTGATCCGATCGAGTGCAACAAGGGATAAGCCTGAGGCTTACCCCTCTTGCAGTGCGGGCTGGGCGGCAGGTTTAGGCAGGCCGCCCAGCAGCAAGGCCGCCGAGAACGCCAGGGCGAGCGCGGCCTGGCAGTAGATGAGCGCTGGATCGCGCATGGTGTCGCTGGTGAGTGCCATGGCGAGACTCGCCGCTGAGCCGGCAATCGCAGCACCGTGCCAGCCATACCGCCAGGCCAGGCTTAGCATCGGCAGAATCATGCCCAGGCGCAGCAGCTGCAGGGTACCGGGCATCTCAGCGCTGTTAGCCTGGATCGTCAACACGACGAGCACCGGCACCAGCCACACACAGACATCCCGGAACAGCGGGCTGTGCCAAAACATGCGGAAGGTGGGTTCGGGCGCCATGCGGTCCTGCACGGCCAGCACAACCGGTGCGAGGGTGAGCCCGCCGAGGAAGCCGCCCAGGAGATAGGCACTGAAGCCGACGCCAATGCTGCCCCAGGGTGCGGCTTCGGCCGGCATGTAGGTCAAGGCGACCCATAGCGATGCCGTGTCGCGCAACGCACTGAGCAGTGCGCATAGCAGCGTGGCGACGATGACATAACCCATGCGGATGCTGCCATCCGGCGCGCGTACCGTGCCCCAACGGCGCAGGGGTTTCATAGCGGCCATACAGACGACGATCTGGGGTACGCCCGCGGCAAGCACCCATACCGGCCCGAACTTGTGCACCCAGGCCAGGGCGTTTTCCATCACCGGGAGGAATTCACCTACGGCCAAGGCGGGCCAGAAGCGCATCGGCACCAGCAACAGGCAACACAGCCGGAAGCCCACCGTGAGCTCCCAATGGGAGACGCTGAGCTGAAAAGCGACCCGATAGAAGGCGGCATAGGCAGCCGCAACAGCAAGATATTGTCCCCAGACCAGCCAATGCTTCGTGCTTTTGGTCACGCCACTTCCTTTAGCGCCTCAAGATGAGATTCAAAGGGTGGCAGAAATGGAAGGCCAAATCCTGCTGTAAGTCGCAGTTATCGGGCTAAGTGGCACTCGGTGCCGAAAAAGCGTCACGATTGACGGATCGGTATCCCCAATTATGGGGAGGCGACACCACGACAAGCAACGGGATGAATTGTCTGAGGCGAAGGCGTGGGGAGGCGCCTTCGCCAGGGGATCAGTCGATCTTGATCACAATTTTGCCGAAGGCGCCGCGGGTGAGATGCTCGTAGGCCTCACGTGCCTGGTCAAAGCTGTACACCGTGTCGATGACCGGCCGGATAACATGGTCATTCAAGAAGGCGTTCATGCGTTCGAATGAGGTGCGCGTTCCTACCGCGATGCCGCGGATCGTGGTCTGCCGAAAAATCAGAGGCATCAAATCCAACGCCGCGGTTTGACCGCCAAGGAAGCCGATCTGCGCGATCTTCCCGCCCGCCTTGGTCGCCTGCACCGACTGGTTGATGCCATCGCCACCGGCGACATCCAGGACGACGTCGGCGCCCAGTCCGTCCGTGAGATTCAGTGCCTCTGTGTCCCACGCGGGCGTCTTGCGATAGTTGATCAGGGCGTCGGCGCCCAAGGCAGCGATCTTGGCCAGATTCTCGTCGTTACTGGACGTCGCGATAACGCGCGCCCCCAGGGCCTTTGCAATCTGCACGGCAAACACCGAGACGCCGCCGGTACCCTGCACTAATACGGTCTGGCCGGCCTTGATATCGGCGTAATCGACCAGGGAGTACCACGCGGTCAACGCCGCGATGGGAAGGGTCGAGGCCTCCTCGTCGGTCATGTTGCCAGGTGCCGCTACGGCGCTGGTCTCGTGGATGATCATGAATTCCGCAAGACCACCGGGAAGCGGCATACCCACGCAGTGCGCCGGCGCGTCCGGCAGAGGGGCCCCATCAATCCACGTGGAGTAGAGATGGGAATTAACGCGGTCACCCACCTTGAAGCGGGTGACGCCCTCGCCGATGGCCACTACCGTGCCAGCGGCGTCGCTGACCGGAATGAGCGGCTTGGGCACACTGGCAGGCTCATAGATCCCATCGACAATGGCCTTGTCGCGGAAGTTGAGCGACACCGCGCCTACCTTGACTAGCAATTCACCTGGCTTGGGCGTCGGCGTAGGCGTTTCACCGGGCTGGAGGTTATCGAGACCAAAGTCGTTCAAGAGCCAAGCTTTCATGGAGTTCTCCGAGAGTGGAAAGGCCGTGCCCTACAGGCAGTGCCGACACGGAAATTCTTCGCCCTTCGGTGCTCTCGATAAATGCCCTGTTGTTGTCAAGATTGTTGTTATCAGCGATAACAATCAGACGCAACCGCGCCGTTGCCCTTCCTCCGCAGGCCGTGATCCGATATGGAACTACTCGACTCGATACGCGTCTTCAGCAAGCTCGCCGAGTTGCGCAGCTTCACGCGCGTCGCGGATGCCATGCAGATCAGCCGACCCAAGGTGACCCTGGTCATCAACCAGCTGGAGGCGGAGCTGGGGGTCAGGCTTTTCCAGCGCACGACCCGCATGGTCAACCTGACGCCCGCCGGTGAAGCCTTTATGGCCAAGGCCGAAGAGGTATTGGCCGTGGTCGCCGAGGCCACCACCATGTTCGGCGCCAACGATGGGGCGGTCACGGGGCGCCTGCGGCTCGATTTACCTCCGGCGTTTGCCGTGCGTGCCGTCATCGAGGCACTGGGAGACTTTCGTCGCACGCATCCAGGCATCGTGTTGACGCTGGGCGTGAGTGATCGAACCGTGGACCTGGTTGCTGAGGGCGTGGACTGCGCCATCCGTATGGGCGAGCTCCCGAGTTCCAGCCTTGTTGCGCGCAGGCTGGGAGGTGCGCGCATGATCACATGCGCATCGCCCGCCTACCTTGATGAGTGGGGCGAGCCGATCCACCCCGACGACCTCGTCTCACACACCGTCGTGAACTTCCAATCGGGCATCAACAAGCGCGTACTGCCTTGGCAGTACGTAGTGAACGACGTCGAACGCAGCGTGACGTATCCGAGCCCGATTCTGGTGAACGACTCCACGGCCTATGTCGAATGCGCAGTCGCCAGCCTGGGGATCGTACAAGTGCCGGGGCTACTGGTTGATCAGCAGCTGCAGCGGGGAGGACTTGTGGAGATACTCAAAACGTATCGGCCTCCGGCGCGCCCCGTCGCCTTACTGCTCCCCACGCGTACCTTTGTTGCCCCGCAGGTACGCGCGTTTGCCGACTGGCTCCAGAAACGCTTCGCCTCGCTCGATCGCACGTGGTTGGAGTGACGACCTCGGCCAGGGGCTGCTGGCATAGATAGTGAAACGATTATTCAGACAAGCCATGCAGGGGTCGTCCCACGATGCCGGAACGGGCTCTTTGCAACTGAGCGACCCTGCCCCCGCGGTGGAGGTCATGCCCGCGAGCGCTTGCACCTTAAACCGCTGCTTGCAATGCGCTGGTTCGATGCCGAGAATTCGCTAATTGTCGGCACGGAATAGAAGAGGCTCCATGATTCGGGCGTTGGCGGCAGTGGTCTTTCTCGGTGGTTCCCTTGCGGCGTTTGGCCAGGGGGCGTTTACCGCCGGCGGCGACGACCAGGCTATCGTCGTCAACCAAGGGCAGCCATCGCCCTGGCTCCGTGCCGAAGTCCGCCAGGGTGAAGCCACGCAGGGTGGCTCGACTCATATGTATACCTACCTACATCTTCAGAAGCCGATCAATTTTTCGGCGTCCTCGCAGAAGGACAATTTCTCGCAGAACGCCTACCACGTGTATGACCTGTCGTTCTCTTCGAACGATGCCCAGCTCGCCTCGCACCTGAAGGCAATGATAGGTAAGACGGTCTCCGTGCAAGGGCTTGTCACGGCGTCGCCAACCGGGAAAAGCCCGACTGAACTGCATATCGCAGTAACAGCCCTGCAGCTCTGACGACCAACCCGCTCACACGCCTTCTTTGGCGTTGCCGGCCGCGCGATAATTAGTTCTCGTCGCGAGCCGAAAGGCATGCGCCTCCTTTAGGCGGCGCATGCTCTGTCATCACGGATCGAATTTCTTCTCGATGCCAAGCAGGATCGACTGGTTGTCCTTGCTCGTGTTGTCCAGGTAGTTCTGGTACTCCATGCGCAACAGCCAGCCTTTCAACGTCTGCAGCGCCACGCCCACGCCCACCATCGTGTGGTTACGCGACTGGCTGGCCAACGTTGCCTGGTACAGCGGACCTTGCAGCGAGTCGGCATAACGCATGGTGGCCGTGCTCGAACCCTGCATGTCGTGACCAAACTCCGCACGCAGCTGCGGTGACCACACGCCGTAATCGCGCCTGGCTGTCCACTGCGCCAGCAGGCCAAGGGTTCCCGTGGCGGTCTTCACCGTCTGGCCCTGGTACGTCAGCGCATAGACGGAATCACCAGATTCCGTGTAGCCCTCCAGCTGCGCGCGCGCCACATCCAGGCGGCCGTACGGCGTCAGGGTCATGTCATCGGCCTGATGCTGGTATCCCACCGAGATCGAACCGAACCACTGCTTGCCATCGCGGCTACCATGCACCGTGCCACCGTCATCGGTGACATAGCGGCGCGCGTCGTAATCCAGCCACTGATAGCCGAGCAAGCCATCCACGTAGACCGAATCGGCCGGGTGGTAGCTGCCATACAGCACAGCATTATAGGCATCCACGGAGCTGCGGCTGTTGTGCTCGCCGACGTCGGAACGGTCGTGTCCGTAGCCCACACCAAGGCCCGCGGCGAACGTGCTGCTGAATGCCTTGTCCACGCCCATGCTGACGCCGGAGGTGGTGAAGTCGATACCGTTGTCGCTGGTACCGGCCTGCATCTTGCCGAAGTTGATGGCACCACCGGTCCACACCGCGATGTCGCCCGGCAAGCTGCCGCCAGCGGACCTACCGTCGGCGGCAGGGGTAGGCGTCGCATCCGGCTGGACAAGGAAACGCGCATTGCCCGTCGTATCCACGCGATACAGCGGATCCGCTCCGTCAGGCCCATTCATCCCCTGAAGCCGGCGCGAGTTGCTTGCCGAAGAAACCGTCAAGCCATTGCTGAAGCCACTGGCGCCGCCGCCACTGTGCAAGGTCTCCAGGCGACGCTGGAAGTTGCTGATCTGGCCGGTGGCCATGCGCCGTGCGGCTTCCGCCTGCGCGTCCAGCACGCCGAGCACTTCCGGATCCTTCGACGGGTCGCTGCGCGGCGTCACCGTCACGGTGACCGTGCCCGGTGTGGATTCCGCATACGCGTTGCTCAGCGTGTACATGATCTGCGCCGAACCACCGAAGGCGGGTGCCGCGTTAAACGAAAGCACGTAGCCATCGGCCGTGGACTGAATGCTGGCGGCACCCGCATTGCTCGGGGCGATGGAAACCACCTTCGCCGCCGTAAACGGGCCGCCGTGCGCCGTAGCGGTCAGGTTCACCGCCACGCTGTTGCCTGCGACAACGGTACCGGCCAGCGACGGCGCTACCGGCATCGGGTTAACCGTCAGCGCGACGTGGGCCGGTTGCGATGCACCAAAGACGTTGCTCACGGTGTAATCGAAGCCAAGCGACCCCGAGGCATCGGCCGCCGCGGTGTAGACGATATCGGTGCCCTGCACCACGGCCGTGCCCGATGTGGGCGGCGTGACCACCGCCGCAGTGGTGAACGGGCCATTGGTCGCATTGGCTACCGCGTGGATCGTGACCGACTTGCCGGCAAGCAATGTCGCGGCCTGCGCGCTGGCCGTGGGCACAGCGCCTGGCACCACGGTGATTGCCACGCTCGCCGGTGCCGATGTACCACCCGGCCCTGTCGCGGTGTACTGCAACGTATCGCTACCGAAGTAATCGTGCGTTGGCGTGTAGACGATATTGAGGCCATTCACGACCGCCGTGCCATGCGCGGGTGCCTGGCTCACCGTCACGCTCGTGACCGGGCCACCCTGGCTGGCGACCGGGATAGTCACAGCACCATTGGCCGGCACAGAGGTGCTGCCGTTCACCACGATAGGCACCGCCTGGCCAACCGCAACCGAGTATGCCTGGGCACCCTGGAAGCCGTTGTAGTCGGTTGCAGTCACCGTGACGTTGAACGCCCCTGGGACTGTCGGCGTACCCGACACCACGCCGCTCGGGGCGAGCACCAGACCGGGCGGCAAGGTGCCTGTGCTTACCGCAAAGTGGTAAGGCGCCGTACCACCGGATGCGGTAAGCGTCGTCGTGGCATAGGCCACGGCCACCTTGCCTTGCGGCAACGTCGAAGGAGTCAGCGCAACCGCCGGCGCGTTTACCGTCAGCTGATAGGTTTTGGTCGCGGTCTGCGACGCCGCATCGATCACCCGCATGGTGAAATTGAAGACGCCTGCGGTGATCGGGGTACCGGCGATGGTGCCCGCGCTGCTAGGTGTCATACCGAGCGGAAACGTGCCAGCGATCAGGTTGTAGCTGTAGGGCGCGGCACCACCTGAGGATGACAGCGTGAGGGAGTACGCGGAACCACCCGTCGCCGTAGGCAACGGGCTGGGTGTTGCAAACGACACAGCGCCGCCTGGCACTACGATCTGGAACGTCTGGGTGACCTGGGGTGCCGGGGTGAACGAAGAGTTACCCGCCTGGTCGGCGTGGATCGTGCAGTTACCCGGAGAAATCGTCGTCAGCTGGCCTCCCGTGGTCACGGTGCACACACTCTGCGTGCCCGACGTAAAGGTCACCTGCAACCCGGACGTTGCCGTGGCCACCATGGCCGGCGTCGTACCAAAGTTCTGGGGGCCTGGGTTGTTGAACGTGATGGTCTGCGACGCTATCGGGGTCACACTGTTAGACGCGGCCGATTCGCCACCCGTGCCCTGGCTGTTCCTGGCAACCACCTTGAACGTATAGGGAACGCCGTTGGTCAGGCCCGGCACGGTCACGGGGCTGCCACTGCTCGTGCCCGTGATGCCGCCGGGGTTCGATGTTGCGATGTATTCCGTGATCGGTGCGCCACCGTTGCTTGCCGGCGGCGTAAACGAGACGGTGGCCTGGGTATCGGCAGCGGTCGCCGTACCGATGGTCGGCGCACCCGGCAATACAGCGGTAACAGCAAACGTCTGCGTCACCTGCGGAGCCGCGGCATAGGTGGTGTCACCCGCCTGGTTGGCATTGATGATGCAGTTGCCGGCGCCGACAAGCGTCAGCGCACCACCCGAGGTAATGGTGCAAACGCCAGCGGACGATGTACTGAACTGCACCGACAGCCCTGACGAGGCCGAAGCGGTAAGCGTCTCCGACGTGCCGTACTGCAAGGATCCCGGGTTATTGAATGTGATGGTCTGTGCGGCAAGCATCTGCACGCTGTTCGACGCGCCTGATTCGGGGCTCGTGCCGGCACTGTTCTTTGCCGTTACCTTGAAACTGTAGTTGTTGCCCGCGGAAAGACCCGTGATGGTGATAGGGCTGCCCGAGGCGGTTGCTGTCAGATTGCCCGGCGTCGATACGGCGGTGTAGGTCGTAATCGGCGAACCGCCGTCATCGGACGGCGGGGTAAAGGCCACCTGAGCCTGGCCACTTCCGGCGGCGCCCGCTGTAGCGGTGCCGATGGTCGGTGCCTGCGGGGCCACTGCAGCGATGGTCACGCTGTATGCCTGGGTGCCTGTTGAGGAGTTTGCATCCGTGGCTGTTACGGTAAAACTGTAGGTGCCGGCCGTGGTCGGTGTTCCACTGAGTACACCGCCCGTCGTAAGCGTAAGCCCCGGTGGCAGCTGGTTAGTGGGTACCGAAAAATTGTACGGCGAGGTACCGCCCGAGGCGGTCAACGAGGTACTGGGATAAGCCGCGTGGACCGTGCCGTTCGGTACCGTGGCAGGCGACAGCGTAATGGTTGGCCCGTTGACGGTAAGCGTGAGTGCCTTCGCCGCCGAATGATAGGGGCCCCCACCCGTCGAGTGATCCGAGGCCGTCACGGAGAAACTAGCCGTGCCTGCGGCAGAGGGTGTACCGCTCAAAACACCCGTATTGGGATCAAGGACGATACCGCTAGGCAGTTGCCCCGACGTGACGGCGTAGGTGTACGGCGCCGTGCCACCCGAGGCACCCGCGATGCTCTGGCTATAGGCAACCGCGAACGTTCCGTCAGGCGGGTTGGCCGGTGCGTAAGTAATCACCGGCGCAGCGACTGTGATCGATACCGTCGCCGGCAACGACGTACCCGAGGCGTTCGTGGCCGTGTACGTAACCTGGTCGGCACCGCCGTATCCCGCCGTGGGCGTGTAAAGAATCGACGCACCACTGGTGCTGGCCGAGCCATGGGACGGGGCCGAGGTGATCGTCACCGAGGTCGGCGAACCGGTTACCGTTAACGGTAGATTGTTGTTGGTGCTGCCGTAGGCAACGATCACCGAATTGGACGTACCCGTCGGCGGGGAGCCGCCTGTGATCGTAATGTTGAAGACAATGTTCTGGCCGTTGTCATCTGTCACGGTGAACGTATCGGAGGATGACCCATCCCCACTGTTGTTGTAGATGAGAGTGGGCTCGTCGAACAGCAAGCTGCCATGCGATGGATTGGCAATAGCTGGTGACGAGAAGCCATAGTCGGCGCAGGAGAAGGTGGCCGAGCCCCCTTGCCCGATGGTCGCAGACTGTGGCGATGTGCATACCGCCCATGCGCTCTTCGAGAAACCAAAAAGAAGCAGGCAAAGCGCTACGAAGCGCAACCCGCTGAAGGATTTGCCGGTCCGGCTCGCCGGCCGGCGGTCTCGCGACATCGTTTCCATCGTATGTTCCCCTAAGCCAGACCCACACGAAGCGCGCTCGCAGGCACTGCGAAGGCGTCTGACGGTCGATGTGGCATTCCCCCTAACGTGGCTGACGGCACCTGCCGCCTAACGAACGTCGTCAAACACGGGACGTTAGGCGCACGACCACGGCATGTGTACCCCCGAAATTGGGGGTACAGGTCCCATGCGTCCGTCCCATGAGGCCCGGCACGCCATCGCACCTCAGCGATTTCGCGACATCGAGGGACCGTCTTGCGACTGTGCCTGCTGCTGGCTCAAGGCTTGCTGTCGGTCCCAGTAACGTCGTGGTGGATCAAACTTCACCGCGACATCCCCCTCCCCATACTCTCCTGCTGCTGCCTCTCCAGCGTCTGCTGCTGTGCGATCGCCTTGTCCTGTTCCAGCACCTGGAACTGCTGCATGGCGGCCGGCCATTGCGCAGCACTCTGCTCCATGGGAGTGGTCGCTTCGTTTGTAGGTACCTTGGTTTGCAGGTCGAACAGGTGGTCTTTGCGGCCGGGTGGTGTCTGTACGGCCCAGAGTCTGCTGCCGTCGTCCGAGAGCGCTATCTGGTCGATACGGGAGAGTCCATCCTTGCGCGCCTGGACGGTCAGGGCCGATGCGAGGTTGTCGGTGTATTGATCGGGGGTACGGCCAAGGGTCTTGTCGAGGTTGGCGACGTGCGCGCGCGCCTGCTTGAAGAGCTCGTGGTCTGGATGTGACTTATCGTCCAGTCGGGTCGGCTTCGCTGGCGGTGCCATGCTTGCCCGATCGATCGACGCCAATTCGTCGTTGACCTTACGACTGGTACCCCTCGCGACTTCGGATCCCCGGTCGAGCTCCTCCTTCAGATTGTCGGTGGCATGCCGCGCGCCGAACAGGCTGGGCGATGACCAATCGCCGGACCGGTCGTGGGTATAGGTATGCCCATCGGAGGCGAGCACCTTCTCCGTAGGGGCCAGCGTCGCGTGCTGGACGGCCTCCGGGATCTTGCCCAGTTCGTGCCAGCGCTCCTGCTCGTAAACCGCCAGATAGCGCTCGGCGACGCCCAGGGGTGACTGGGCGATGTTCTCCTGGATGATCTTTTCGGCACTCGCCTCGAGCTCAGCCGCCCGTTGCGGTGACGCGACCTCGACGTGTGAACGCGACATACCGTGCTCGAGCCACTGGTCGGTGATGTGTCGCGACCACGCCTTGGTCTCCGTGTCACGGACCCATGGCACCGCGTCGGTCGTGCGCGAATCGTGTTCCGATGGCGGTTGCCGGTAGGGGTCCTTGGGCTGGTATTCGTTGGCGAGCGCCAGCTCAACCGCGGTATTGCTCGCCTGGAACGAGAGCCGGCGCGAGAGCTCAGGGCTGGCTATGACGACCTGCCCCCGCGGATGATCGGGAAGTGCCGGTAGGCGTTGTGACCAGCCATGGGTCGTGTCGAGCGTCCATGTATTGCCTTGGGCATCCCGCTGGTTATGGATACGGTACTGGTCGTACTCCTTTGCCAGGCGCTCGCCTGCTACGCCGCCCACGATGCCGCCGATACCGGCAGCGACCAGCGCACCAGGACCGGTTTCGACGCCAGCGGCACCCGCCGCCGAGGCAAACGCGGCTGCACCTGCCCACCCGCCGGCATTGCGCCCCGCGAAATGGACCACCTGCGACATCGCCCCGGCGTGGTTACCCGATTCGAACGCATCGGCCGCTGCGCTACCGCTAGCAACGACATCGGCAACCGTCGCACCGACACCCACCACGCGCCCCACGGCGCCCGCATACGAAGGCCCCCTCCCCGCCTCCGCAAGCTGTGCCGCAGTCGGCCGGGCGAAGCTGAGATGCGGGTTCGGTTCAGTCGTAGGCGGGCCAATCGGAATGGGCCGCGTCGGCATGGCGAGGTGAGGATCGAGTTCAGCCGGCTTCTGCGGCCAGGAGCCCGCACCATTCGCATGCTCCGGCGCCAGCACCAGGTTCGTACCACTCGGTGTACCGCGTACGCCCACGCGAGGGTCCAGGCGGAAGATGTGCTGCCCTTCCACCGAGCGATGCAGGACATTGAACCGCGTGTCCGTCGGTTCGAATTCCTTGACCAGGCTCGGGGTTTCGTTGAACGCGGCGAGATAATCGCGCATCAGGTTGCCCGACCGGATCGACAGTCCGTTTCTCAGGTAGCCGCCACCAACGTCGGAATGGGCACCCGGCACGGTAATGTTGAGGAAGCGGCCATCGGCCGATAACCCGGGCTGGATGATTTGATCGGAGGGGAACGACGCGCGGAACTCATCCTTTGCCGTGATCTGGAAGCCAGATACAACGGATGAAGGGAGGCGGCGATCGAACTGCATGGGGACGCCGGTCGCTACCGGGTCGAAGATGCCGATGGCGTTGGGTACTTGCTCAGCCGGAGTAATAAAACGCCTCTTGTAGGCGCCGCCTTCCCACACGACCTCGGCCGACGTGTCCGGTATCCCACGTTCATGCAAGATGTTTGCGAAACCGGCAGCTTGACTGGCACCCCGGCTAAAGCCGATCGTTTGAACGCTGACCTTTATCCCAGGCGTCTCCGCGCGCCACTCGTTCGCTTTGGCGACCAAGCGCTCATATGCTTTCTCGATATTGTCTTCGAACGATGCCCCCGTGGCGCTGTCGTAGCCACGCTGTAGGCGGCTTCCGGTTGTCCCTGGCCCCTCTATGTAAATAACGTGGACCCGCGCGTCGTGCCGCGACAACGCATCGAACTCATCGCTGATCTTGGCTACGTTCGTTGCATGGTCGGGATCGGTGTACTTGTTGTTCCCAGTTCCGTCAAACGCGACGACAACGAGGCGATCCGTGGAACTGCCTGCGTGAAGGAACGTAGGCGCCTTGAACCTCGAAAGTTCGTCGCTCGCATCCTTGAATCGTGCTAAGTGTTCCGGCTTGGCGTAGTCATGCCCACCGGCGTCGATCGGCGCGCCATCTGCGGCCTCGATTTTCTTGTCCATGTTGAGCTCTCCGTGCTCAGTAAGTGTGCTTCCACGCCAACACAGGGTCGATACGCTTTTGTGTGTAGGGATCTCCTGGAACCTGCTCTTCTTCGGTGGCAATCAGTGCCTTCATGTAGACACTCACCGTCCGGTCATCCAATTCGACGAGGACCGCTGGGGTCACCGGCTCCCTGGAGAGCGACTTGAGCCAAGTCTCCTTGACCTGTTCGCGAGAAACGTTGTGCAGGACCAGCCTGTCCTTGAAGAGAAAGTCCAAATCCACGGACACCTGGAATTGCGTGTTGTCTAGAGATGTCCAGGCAAGCTCGACCGGCCCGGGAAACGTCTTCCCGTTTTTTGGCGTGATGATGTTCTCGCGACTCCAAAGAACACGCCGATCCTCAGGCGGCGGCCCGGACGGCTGCTCAAAGACCTGACCGGTCCAGTCCTTTTTCTGCGTACCGAACTGGTAGTTGTTGTACAGAAAGCTGCACGCGAGCGTGTTGAAACACGCCGCCGAAAAGGTGTGCGTGTAAAAGCGGATGGGCCAAGGCTCCTTCCCATAGAGGGGGCCTGCCATCCGTCGAGCCGATTCTTCCGATCGCATTAAGATCCTCCAGATCTGTAGTCCATAGACAGCAATTCTAAGTTCCGGCGCGAGTCTAGCCTCGAAGACCATCACAAAACTACGCGAATATTCTGAAAGTTAGTGAGGATGTTCGGGGATCGGCACATAGATCGCCGCGGCGTAACCGCAACGATCACATCCCTAACCAAGCACAATCTCCTCCCGCTTCTCCACCAGGAAGTCCATCAGCGCACGCATCTTCGAAGGCATCTGCTCACGCGTCGGCACGTACAGATAGAACCCTGCCTGCGTGTGGGTAAATTCACGAAGCACACGCACCAGACGTCCCTCCGTCAGATAGCGTTGGACGGCTATGTCGATGTTCTGGATAAGGCCAAGGCCGTTGAGCGCTGCGCGGGTCATGCCTTCATCGTCGTTGGTGATGAGGTTTCCCGTGACCGCTTGTGTGAAGTGCTGGCCGTGTTTGCCACGCTCATTGAAGTCCCAGTCGTGGACGGCACCACTGCCGGAGTATCGGTAGTTGATGCAGTTGTGGTGTACGAGATCATCCGGCGTCGTGGGTACGCCGTGGCGTGCGAAGTAAGCGGGCGCTCCCACCACCGCCATTGATAAGGTGGGTGTGATGGGTACGGCAACCACATGCTCCGCGAGGCTTCGTCCCAGGCGAATGCCGGCATCGCATCCGTCAGCCACGATGTTGGACAGTGGCTCCGCCATGACCAGTTCAAGCCGCAACTTCGGATAGCGCGTGTAGAACTCCGCCAGGTGCGGTTCGATAAGCGCCTTCGCCGCCATGCGCGACGTGTTGAGCCGGATAAGGCCCGATGGCGTGCCACTGGCATCACCCACGCTGCGCACCGCATTTTGAATGTTCCCCAGGGCAGGCTGCAGGGCATCGAAGAGCTGCTGGCCTGCTTCGGTCAACGACATATCACGCGTCGTCCGATAGAGCAGCGCGACTCCCAGCTGCTTTTCCAGCGCCTTCAGGTTCTGCGATAGCGCCGCCCGGGTGATCCCCATCTCCTCCGCCGCCTTCGTGAAGCTGCGGTGCTGAGCCACATGGACGAACCAGGCCAGGGAGGGGAGCAAGGAAGGATTCATGGAAGATTGTAAAGCTGTGTTTACGAGTGATGTACAGATTAGGCGCTTTATGCCCACAGATTCCAGCCGTACATTGAAGTCCTGTACCGGGCGGCATCCGCCCGACCCCTCACAGGAGACGTACCGTGGCATCCAACAAGATCAGCATCCCCAACCGCAACGGCAACGGCATCACCCTGTCGGCCGTCATCAACTATCCCGATGGCTTCGATGCCGGCAAACGCTATGCCGCCGTGGTCGTCTCACACCCGGGCGGTGGCGTGAAGGAACAGACCGCCGGCACCTACGCCAGGAAGCTGGCCGAACAGGGTTTCGTGACGATCGCCTATGACGCTTCCTACCAGGGCGAAAGCACCGGCGAGCCGCGCCAGCTGGAGAACCCCTACGTGCGCACGGAAGATGTCAGCGCCGTGATCGATTACCTCGACACCCTCCCCTATGTGGATAACGACAGGATTGGGGCCATGGGCATCTGCGCCGGTGCTGGGTACACCGCCAATGCCGCGATCAACGACGGCCGGATCAAGGCCGTGGGTACGGTCAGCATGGTCAACATCGGCCAGATGTTCCGCAACGGTTGGCAGAACACCATCACCGATGCGGATGCCATCCCTGTGCGGAACATGGGATCCGATGCACGCAGGGCTGCCGCCGACGGCAGCAAGGATGGCATCTTCCCACTGGCACCCATGCGTGAAGAAGACGCGCCCAACGCCGAATTGCGCGAAGCATGGGAGTACTACCACACGCCGCGCGCCCAGTACCCCACCGCGCCCGGCTACATGACCGCACGCAGCCTCGACCAGATCATTACCTACGATGCCTACAACAAGGCCGAAGCCTTCCTGACCCAACCCTTGCTCACCGTGGTGGGCAGCCAGGCGGGCAGCAAATGGATGAGTGACGACCTGATGCGCCGTGCGGCGAGCGCGGACAAGCAGCAGTACATCGTCGAAGGGGCCAATCACATGTCGATGTATGACGGAGCCGACTACATCAACGAGGCCATTGGGCAGCTCGCGCCGTTCTTTCAGAACAAGATGTGATGAGCCGGGATGGATCGAGCCCGCGGCAAGATCCGGATGGTGGCTAACGCGGTCGATCCGCACCATGGCGGCATCCACACACGGAGCACCCGTCATGCAGAGCCCCCACGTCGTCGCCGAGCCGCACATTCTTTATCTCGGTACACCGGTTGTCCTGGTCAGCACCGTCAACGAAGACGGCAGCCATAACCTCGCCCCGATGTCCTCGGCGTTCTGGCTCGGCTGGCGAGGGGTGCTTGGGCTTGCGGCGGATTCGCAGACGACGCGCAACCTGGTTCGTACTGGTGAGTGCGTACTGAACCTTCCGTCGGCGAATGAGGTGTGGGCGGTGGATCGCATTGCGCGGACCACGGGCAGCAACCCGGTGTCGGAGTTCAGGCAGGCGCTTGGCTACGTCTACGAACCCGACAAGTTCGGCCGGGCGGGCATGACCCGGGTAGCGGCGGATACGGTCTCGGCCGCTCGGGCGCTCGAGTGCCCATCCAGCTGGAAGCCGTGGTCGCGGCTATCCACGGCATTGGCGAGGATAGCGACGACCTTCGGGGTTTCATCAAGCTGTTCGAGGTGCGGATCCAGCGGGTGCACGTGCATCCGGATCTGTTGATGGCCGGGCATGCCCACCGTATCGATCCGGACAAGTGGTCGCCGTTGATCATGAACTTCCAAAAGTTCTATGGGCTGAGTGCGCAGGTGCATCCGTCACGGCTGGCCGAGATTCCGGAGGAGGCTTACGAGCCGCTCGCCAGGGTGTGAAGTAAGGCGGCAGGCGTAACGGACTGCATGGCGGGGCCCCTACCGGCTATAGTTTCCGCCGACCCGGACTGCCTCCCAAGAGCTTCGTACATGCAGCGCACCTCGCCGATCCTTGTTTCGCTAGCCCTCACGCTCTTCGCCGCCTCTGCATCCGCAACAACCTGCGGAGAGAACGCCTGTGAGGTCGGCCAGCATGTCACGACCTATAGCGCCCCGGGCGAGCCGGTGGCCGCCTGCCCTACTGATGCCCTGGCGGCCTATAGCAACTTCACGCTGTATCTGGTGGCCTCTGATGCGGCGAGCACGCAGCAGGCGACCGTCGACCCCAACGCCATCGAAGCGAAGGCCACCGGCGATATGGCCGATGTGGCGAAGCGGTTGCGTGAGGCGTCGGGTGTTGCTTCGGCGAATGATGCGCTGAAGGCTTGTTCGCCGTTGAAGGCTGGGGCTAGCGTTGTGGTGGTTGAGGTGAGTAAGAAGACGAATAACGCGAAGGTTTCAGGAGCCAACGGAGAAGCGGCGTTCTGGATTCCTACTGAGTTTCTTGATCGGTAACCCGGCGTCGACGGTCGACTCTCTCGCTACCGGACCCGGTTGACGAAATGCTCATTGAACAGTCGAGCCGATTCGGCCAGGCCCTCGCCGGTCAGGATCACTGACTTCGACTTGTTTGCGGGATTCGCTATAAGTCCTCTCTGATGAAGGCGTTCGAGCGCATCCCAGTCGTAGCCTTTCCAGGAAAGATTACCCTCATGCAGGCCGAGCTGTAGCAATGCGAGGATGGCGTCGTCGATGGCGGCGGTGTCAATGCTCATCTTGCTTACTCCCTATCCTAATGATGTCAGGATAATCTGAGGTCATTCAGTTCGTGCGTCGCATACTGCGCTCGTGCAAGGCGAGGCTTGCTGTCTGGATGGCAGCGCCAAATCAACGCTCGTCGCCAGTATGGCCCCTACCAACCACGATCGCTTCCGACGTTGTGGACACAACACCCGCCCGATCTGCTAGGTTTCTCTCGTCACCAGCGCGCCCACAAAGCTACGGCGCTGGTGACCACCGCTCATGGCGGTGAGAGGCGCGAGCCAGAGGTGTGACAGCACCGCTGGCCCGCTAACCAAAACCAACTAAACGAGAGTTGATAATGGCTGGTACTGATCATACGGCAACCGCTCGCCCGCCGAATCCCCTTGGTGGCACCTCGCCGGTCCACGGACCGCCTGCCTAGTCTGCAGGCACGGTTGGCGAACCGCGGCACAAGCCGCTGTTGAGGTAATTCTTGATCGGATGAGGCAGGCGTAACGCCTGGTGCACCTCACGTCCGGCTCTTGCCGCCCCTACTTCGTCAACCAAGCCATCCGGCACCCGGTCACGGGTGGCCGGTGAACCCGCGAACCTATGGTCCGTGGTGCGGCGAGTGAATGCTCGTCGCGCCACGTTAGACCGCGGGCCATCCATGAATGTACGGGCGAAACGCATGACATCCGACGAACAAGTATCGAGTGTTCACGATCTTCTGAATGACGCTACGCAATGGCTTCAATATGCCCGTGGGGTGACGGCCATGCTGGCCGATCTGATCCATGAGGCCGAGGACTTCGACTGCAAACACCTGTCGCTCTCGCTGGAGGCGATTGCGGCCATGACTTCGCATGGGACCAGGCAGTTGGGTGAGGCCAGGGCGCAGTTGAGCTGGGAGGCTGCGATGGAGGGCGTCCCGTAGGAGGGGGGGCTTCGCTGCCTGGCGAATGCCGTTTGGTATGGCATCCGGGCACCCTACCCTTGGCTAGATTTCGTGCGGGCGGCCGCCTACACACGTCCGTTCCCCGCCCCGTGTATGCTCGCGCAGCACGCCACCGCGGCGGGCTCCACAGGGGGAAGTATGAAGCGGGTAGCCTTTATCGTCGCCACCGTCATGGTGCTTGGCGGCTGTACCAGAAGCGTAAAATACGATGCCCATGCCTTCGCCGGGGAAGGCAGTGAGAAAGCGGGCATGGCGACCGTCGTTGTCGCCCAGCGCCAGAAGGACGGATTCGGTACGGCCTGGTGGCAAAACGTCGATATCGACGGGAAGAAAGTCGGCGATATCCGCCGCAATACATATCCGCATGTGAATGTGGCACCGGGCCACCACATCGTGGATGTCTCCTACCCGGCCATGATGATGGCGACACCGCCACTTGGCCTTGAAGGCGACTTCGAAGCGGGTAAGACGTATTACTTCGTGTGGGATGCGGCGGGTAACGCGCTGAAGGAGACCATCCAGCTGCAGGCTGTGTCGCCTTCGGTGGGGCGTGCTGCTATTGCGGGGATGACTGATCGCACTTCGGTTGTGAAGAGCGAGAACTGAGCTTCGAATGGCGCGATGGAAGAGCGTGCAAGATGCCCCATTCGCGATGCGTGAACGGGTAGTTTAATTTGACGATCTACCCGTTCTCTCTTTGGTGAGCGGAATGCGGGTGTGAACGACGATCCCGTGATCATTGGCTTAAGCGCCAAATCCTCCTCATCAAGGGACTTACGGGCAGAAGCATCAGAGAGGCCCGCGTACAGGCTCTGCCTTACTTGTACGTGCGGAGGTGGACCTGGCAGCTTGAAGATATTCCTCGACGATCTTGTCTTTGGGAAGCGAAACTGGTCCAGATGACGTCATGATGGAGCAGCGGTCCGTATTGCAAGTCATAGGGATGCCGAGCGCATTCTTTTCATCGCCGCCTCCTTGGTACCTGACCACTGATACTTCGGCGGCGCCATCAGATATATTCTCAAGCTTGTGTCTATAGGTCGCCGCCTCAGCGGCACTTTGCTTTCTGGCTATCACGTCGATGGATTTCATCGGCGAAATAACAATAAGCAATCCACCGATAAACGTAACAATCGCCAGTATTGGCGGAATTGCGAAACCGGGAAAGATCTCGAAGATTCGAATGAGCGCTCCGCCTGCGGCCTGCACAATCGGGGGGGCCTTTGTTCGTCGCGGGAACCTGTGCCCGTTCGCACGTCTTCGCTCCACCCTTTTCGTCAATGTTTCGCCGAAAAAGAACATTCCGGCACAAATCAATGGACCGCAAATGACGAGCCATAGAGGATCGACCGCCAAGGGGAACCATGAGAAGACCAACAAGGCCCACGCGTAGAAGCCGTCAGCGACCGTGTCGGCAACGGGCTGACTTGCAATCATTAACGGAAGGCCCATTCCCTTCCAATATGAGACGTTGTACTGGCGGCCGGCCATGTAAAGAAGCGCGATAGCCAATGAGAGATAAGGAAGTCGTGGGAGAAGTTTTCGTATCGCTCGAAATACCGTATCCATGGCATGGCTATCTTAGGTGAGGCTAGAACCTACGTTATCGGTTGAAGGAGCCACGGCTTTAGCATCGCGCCAAATGGCGCTTCAACGCCCGAGCGACGACGAAGCGCTTGCAGGCGCACACGCTGGTCGGGTGAAGCCGTATCCGCGTGGCTAGCTGCCCACGGCATCCCCCAGACTCGGCTCGGGATCCTGCATACAGACCCTGCTTCATCGGCAAGGCAGCGCACGCGTAGCCGAAGCGCTATTGCGAACCCTTCGCGCGCTTTTCAATGCGCGGAGGCGCCATCCCATCGCTAAAGAACTCTACAGCCGTCACCCGGCCATCAGCACCCTTCACAACATGGAAGTAATCGGTGCCCTCACCCGCGTAGTAAAGAACATCGCCCTCGGCTGACACCAGGTGGCGCTTCGGTCCCGGTGCGCGCTGTACATAGAGCTCACCGTATTTCTGGGTGATGGCGTGTACTGAATTCCCGTCGATCCGGTAGTTGCCGACGATCGCCTGGCGTTGCTTGTCGTCCAGTTTCTTGTCGACGAACGTTTTGTAGGGTTTACCGATGGCTGCGGCGGCGAGCTGTAGTGCGATGGCGCGTGCGCTTGGGGTGCCGGCATCGGAGTTGACCAGTACGGCGACGGAGACGTGGGCTTTGGGAATGTAGACGAACTGGGATGAGAAGCCTTCGATGCCGCCGTTGTGGCCGTAGGCGGGCTCGCCGCGGACGGTCATGGGGAACAGACCATACCCGTAAGGCGCTTCGGTACCGTCCGATAGCTTTGCTGGCGTGGTCATCGCCTTCAGCAGATCGGGCGGGAACATCAACGGGTTGTTGAGGGCGTCGCCGAGCTGGGCGATGTCCTGGGATGTCGAGGTCAGGGCGCCGGCGGTCATGGGGCCGGTGATCGAGACGAAGGGTGGCCGGGTGGTCTTTCCGGTGGCGTCTGCGCTGTAGCCCTGCGCGGCGCTGGGCACGACCACGTCATCGGCGAAGTAATCGGTATGGGTCATGCCGAAGGGGGCGAGGACGAGCTCGGCCATGGCGTCGCGCCAGGGTTTGCCTGTCACCTTCTCGATCACGGCGCCGAGCAGCATGTAGCCGGAATTGCTGTAGCGCCATTCGCTGCCGGGTTTGAAATCCAGCGGTTGCTTGGCGATCAGGACCACAAGCGTCTTGGTGTCGAGGGGTTGCGTGGGGTCGGCGTTCCACGCATCGCTGATGCCTGCCGTGTGGCTGAGCAGCTGGGCGATCGTGATGGTCGATCCTTCCGGGAAATCCGGAAAGAATCGGGAAAGGGGATCCGAGAGGGAAAGCTTGCCCTGGTGCACCAGGGTGAGGATGGTCGCCGCGGTTACCGTCTTGGTGATGGATCCGATGCGGAGGATGTTGCCCGGCTTCATGGGCACGTGCAGCTCTACGCTCGCCTCGCCACGGGCTGCCTGGTAGATCACCTGGCCGTTGCGGGTGACCGTGACGGAGGCGCCGGGGCCGGTGGGCTGGGTCAGGCGATCGACGATGGCGTCGGCCTGTTTGGTGAAGAGCGCGACCTCTGAGGCTGTGTGTTTTGGCTCTGGGCTTTGGGTGGCGGTACACACGGGGAAAGCGATACAGCCCACCAGGAGACATTTAGCGATATGCCGCAATACGTGACGGGGAACGGACGGAGTGCGCAATGGCATGGCCTTCCTTATCGTACGGGACGAAGTTGATGGTTGTCGCATAGATCAAGCGCACTACTTCGTCCGCACGATCGACAATCAGCAGATCGACTTACGGATCAACTACTTCATAAATCCAAAGCCGGAGACACGGTTGAGGACTGATTTCCCTGAAGAAGTAGCTTTTCTTGCTTTCCCGATCACTATGCGCGATAGAAAGCCCTATTGGTAGCGTACGAGTTCCTAGCCTTTGCATCTGCGTTAAGCTTTGCTAAGCCCGTGGCACCTCAATGCTGATGGGGCTTTCACTATCGGTTCCGACACGGAAACATACTAACCAGATGCAACAAGGGGGCGGCATGGGGCAGGCCAGACTCAAGGGGCGCAACAAAAACGAGCGAGTGGATGCAATTTTGGCTGCGCACTCAGTCAAGGTGCTCACACTTGAGCGCTACAACGCATTTGTGGCATGGACGCGGTCACCCATTGCTCAGTTCATGGGTGACGAACTGCAGTTTTTCTCGACGCTAAATGAATATGTCATTGGAGTCATTATCCGCGACGCGGCAGACGGAGATTACAACTGGGTGGCGCTTGGCCGTGATGAAAAGGGTCGGTACCGCTGCATTAAGCTCAACACAGGGCTGACATTGGCGGACGCTAGACGAGAAGTTTTGAAGGAACTAAAAGATCATTATGACGCCGGCACGCAGGTGTTTCCTCAAGGCGATGAGGGCAAAGACAAAGCAGGAGTCGATCTGTTTACCTCGGTCGTCCCTGATGAGCAAATGAGTCACACTTTTCGCCTCATGCAGTCGGGCAACCACTGGATTCCCGCACGTTCAATATTGTCCGAAATGATGCGTCATTTTCGCGATGTCGACGGCAATTTTGTCGAACAATTTCAGACGACCGGTTTTGATGCCCGAATCTGGGAGCTTTATCTCTATGCAGCGCTCCTTGAAGAGGGGCTATTCGTCGAGAAGCCCAATCCCGCTCCTGACTTCATGGTATCCGATGGCCGACGCAAGGTATTCATCGAGGCTGTTACAGTCAATCCGTCCGCCAATGAGCCTGTGGCCAAGCCGGATGATAGTCCACTAAGACGGTCGCCTTACGAAATCTTCAAGCTCAACGCGACCAAAATTCCTATAAAGTTCGGCAGCGCCCTATGGTCAAAACTAACTCGCGCCAAGCCCTACTGGGAGATGGAGCATGTCCAGGGAAACCCGCTTGTCTTCGCGATTGCAGACTTTCATGAAAAACAATCGATGACGTGGACCTCAACAGCGCTCATCAACTATCTCTACGGCGTAAAGCATGATTACTCAAAGGACGAGGAAGGGAAGCTGATCATAAGTCCGGTTAAGATCGAACATCACGAATACGAAGGCAAGAAAATTCCCTCCGGCTTTTTCCTACAGCCCAATTCTGAACACATCAGTGCCGTATTGTTCTCCGCTTCTGGGACGCTATCGAAGTTCAATCGCATGGGGAAGCTAGCTGGCTTTGGCCTCCCCGATCAACGACTAGTGCGAGTGGGACTCAAGCACAAGCACGATGCTAACTCTGCGCTGCCCGAACCATTTTGTTTCGAAGTGAAGCAAGGCGAGATCACTGAGACCTGGGCTGAGGGATTGTCATTATTCCACAATCCGAAAGCAACACATTCGATAGATCCATGCATGTTCCCCAACGTAGCCCATCACTTTTTCGAAGATGGGCAGATCCGGAGCCTGCTTCCGGAGTTCCATCCATACACGTCATATACATGGAACGTTCTTCCAGAAGACTCTCATCAACACGCTGGGGAAACTTTAGATACCTAGATGGATCGCCGCCCTCCGGCCTGTTCAAGGTGCCGCGCCAACCCCCTTCTGGTTGGCGCCATCGACCTGGTGAACCACATCGAGCACCGCCTTGGTTACGGCCTCAGGCTGTTGGAGCTGGATGTAATGCATGGTGTTTTCAACGGCGCGGATCTCACCCTTCTTTGAAAGCGCCGCCAGCTGATCATTGAACGCTTCGAGGGCGTGGGTCTCTGCTGTCCAATGAGGCTGCGTTTCGTCGGGCGGCACGTTCTTCGGCATGATCGTCGGCAGGACCGGATGAAGCACGATCAAGGGCATGTCGCCGTACCAGCGCCGTGAGGCGCGAAGTTCGTCAGCGCTTGTCGATTCGACTTGTGCCTGCTCTGAAAGGGAGGCTGACTGGAATGCAGACGTTACGTGCACCTTCGCGTAGGCGTCGTTGAGCGCCTTGGAGAACTTCGGGAATGGCTCGGGCACGCAGTGACCATAAAGCTCGCTTCCCGGCTCAAAGCCGTTTGCCCTGGCGGCATCGACGCACTGCTGGCCGGCGGCGGTAATGGTATCGGGGGCGTAGAGTTCGTCCCACATGGTTTTCCATGGGGTCTGGTCGGGATCGAGCTGCCAGAAGATGGTCGGCCAGTCTTCGACCTGCGTATCGACCAGAACCATGCCGGCGACTTCCTTGGGATAGAGGTTCGCGTAGAGGCGCGACACCGTACCGCCGTAGGAGTGACCGACCAGGACATAAGGCGGAGCGATGTTGGCGGCCGCCAGCAAGTGGTGAAGATCGTCGACGGCGTTGGCGGCGGTGCCCGGGCGATCCGCTGGATCGCTGAAACCGAGGCCGGCGCGCTCGTAAGAACATGCGCGCGTTTGGGTGCCGACCACGGGCTGTACCAGTCCCCAGGTACCCGCTTCATCGCCCATGCCAGCTTCGAAGATGACCGTGGGTGAGCCGTGGCCTACGCAGTAAAGGTTGAGCCTGCGGCCTGAGGCGACTTCGACGAGTTGCTGGGGATGGGTGTAGGCGGGGTCGTCGACGACGGTCGGGGTGTCGGTGGCGGATGCTTTGGGGATGGCCGAAAGGCTGAGGCAGGCAGCGAGGGCGAGTGTTACGCGCGAGAGTGCGACGCGCTTGGAGAGTCGCTTTGGCGACGGGTTCTTCCGGTGAACGTTCAAGCGTTGCCCCATTTGGTGTGCGTCGGTGGCTGTTGCCACGAAGCCTCGGATAGTAAACGAGACTGAGGTCGGTTAGGGGGCCGATTCAAGCGCCTTCGCGAGCTAACCACCTATCAACAGCTTCGACACCGCACCAAGGAACGCACCGCCCATCGCGCCGACCACGATGAAGAAAAAGGCTTTGAGGTGGTTGTAGATAAATTTGTCCCGCCGCGCCAAGAGCATCTCCTTGGCCTCACGGACGCCGGGTCCGTCAGTTGGCTTGACGTACTCCGATGACTTGAATGCAAAGCCATTGAACGCAGAGAGATCGTCGATGTGTTCAAACCGTTCCCCGTGCTCCCGCACCACCTGCCTCGCACGAGTGACGACCCTGACGTGATTGAGCATATTGCGCACGGCGAACGCCATGCCGGGAACGACGCCCAGGAGGAAACCAACTGCAGCGTTATCCATCAGACCTCGCCTTGAGGTGGACATCACTCGTTCTGGGCTGTGTTGCACCAACGTCCAGAAAATCGCAAATGATGATGCGTAGGTACTTCCACCGTGCGGTGCTACATGATGGCGGGACCGACCCGATCTGACGGCCCGGGATACGGCTCACGCGAGAAGATATGCCATCCCCCCACATCATGCATCGCGATGGCCCGCACGAGATGCGTGCCGCCGTTTCTGCCGAGGTAGTACTCGTAGAGCACCTCGTATCGTCCGTCGAGGAGTTCGGTCGGGAAATGGATGAAGATGAGGGGTGGCGCCAGGTCGCCATGCCCCGATGCGCTGCTGTACGGGGACACGGCGGCGGGGAGCACCTGGATACCTGGAATGCGCACGTTCGCGGTAACGGCCGGTGGCGGGTCGCTTATCGATTGCTCGGATTCAGCGACGGATAGATACCACGGAGAGCGCTCGCCTTCGCGCATGGGATCGTCGGGCGGTATCGATTCGAGGAGCGTTATCCAGAGGCCCTGAAGGTCCGGTACGGCATTGCCAGCCGGAGCGACAGGTGGCTGATCGTTCGGGGCTGCGTCTGCAGGGGCCACGTGGGCGAACGCAAGCGAGGCCAGAAGGACTGTTGAGGCTACGACATTCAAAGTGCGAGCTGGCGAACGACGCTTTGGCATGACGGATTCCTTTTTTGGGCGTCAGCGGTCGAGCGATTTAATGATACTTGCTGTCTCGGACGTTGTTCCTGAGTTGCCGCATGCGTTGATGAAGCTCAGGTGGTCGTATTTTCCTGGCGACCGATTTCCATGATGGCCGCAAGTCCGCGCTTCAGGGCACGAAGGCCGTTGTCGCCAATGCGCGCATGCAACTCGGTATCGATGCGATCGCGGGCGGCGCCCTGCACTTCCGCGGCATCGCGGCCACGGTCGGTCAAGGTGATGACGAGCTTTCGTCGATCGCTGGGATCACCCTCGCGCGTTAGGTAGCCGCGCATCACGAGGGTATCGACCAGCTGCCCTGCGGCCTGCTTGGTAATGCGCAGCTGCTGCGCCATGGCGCCGATCGGTGCGTCGGGCGCTCCCAGGGCAAGGCCACCGATGATGTAGAGGCCGTTCTCGGGAATATCGTCGTAGCCGGCTTCGTCAAGCGCACGGCGCATCGCCGAGGCATAGGTGCCGCGAGCGTGGCGCAGGAGGGCGGGAACGACGATTTCTTCGTACCAGGCGGGGTTGTCGCGGTTCATGGGCACGGCTCCGGCAATGACCTTGATAGTCAATCTAGTTGACTATCAAGGTCATTGCAAGGCCCGCTGGGGCGCGCAACCCAAAGACAGTTCGCCGGATGAGTGGCTTTCGATTAACCAGGCTGCGAGTTGGGCTGCTGGCATGTGGGGTATCCCTTTGTTGTGAGGCGATCATACGGGGATGATGAGGAGGGGCGTTCGACGGTTATTGCTATCACGCCCTGGAAGAGAAGACGGGGGCTTGGCTACAGATGCTCAATACCGCAGGCGGGAACGTGCGTGCGTTGTTGACTGACCTACTGGTGCACGGTGCACCGATGGGCCGCACGTACACGACCGTTCAATAGGTACGTCGCGCCGTCTCCCAAACCCCCAACACCCTCACGCACTGAGATAACACCGCGCCGAACGTTATCGAGCGGCGCACACAACATGTGACATTCACCGAACAGCACGAAGGAATGACTATAAGATTCCGTTCACGCGCCGCACTCTCCGCCCCTCTATCGGCCGGGGTAGCCAACCAATTTCGCGGCACCGCCAAATACCTCAGCCGACGGCACCGTGCCACGTAATCGCGATCGCCATTGATGTGACCGCCGGACATGCGACCGACCACCTATGGCGCGATCTTTATTTTCCGCCCTAGAGCTCGTATTGCCTTGTTCGTACGCTGGTTTCTCGGAGGGTATAAATTTGGTCTCGTCCACCCGACTACCTCGCCAAAGGTAGAAGTACCGATTCCGTCCAACTGATAGTCGGGCTCATGCACTGCATTCCAAATGCGTTCCGCTACATCACCGGGTCCCCAGATGACATATCTAAACACCTCTGGACCACTAAATGCGCCGCTTACCGATTTTGCATCGTAGATCATTCGGCCATGAGCGAGAATCTTTGGCCAAGAACCTGGTGGAGCCGCAAACCCGAGTTCCTCTACGCTCTTCCTGGTCGAATGCATTCCGAATGCATGAGCGTGTGCGAGCGTATTTGCGAACGTTTCGCGATCAAGGCTAAGGATCGCGTTTTCAGCGAAATTAGTCTCAAACGCAGGCGCGATCGCGACCATCATTTCGAGCTCGCTCTCGTACGTGAATTCCTTCGATTCTTTCCACCAGGATAACGTTTCTTGCAGAGCATCCTCAGTCCGTAGACGGTTTCGTTCGAAATGACGCAGATAGGCATCCTTCTCTGACCGTGGACTGACTACGTTGTAATAATACGCATGTAGAAACTGATCGCATTGAACAGTCGCTGGCGTGGAATCTGGAATCCAGGACGGCCTGTTTTCTGGGCGGGCCACTCGGTCCGCGAGAGGCCTCAAGTAGGCAATCGTCTCGTGCCATTCGTCGATGAAGGAGCGCTTTCTCGTGGTGAACGACGAGCGACTTGGAATGTGCGCGATGGGACTGCTCCGATCACTCAGATATCTAAGTCGCGATTCGAATTCATCCCGAACTCTATCCTCTTGCTTGCGCGCGTCCAGCAAACGTCGCTTGAGGTCGACCTGGTCCTTATACACCTCATCGCTTAGCGGGATTGAACGCGCCAATAGGCCATCAAAGAAGTCATCGAGACGCTGCGTAAACCCTTCTGCATCCAGCTCGCTTTGGGTGAGGAAAACTCCGGCCTCAAAATTCCTATTCCAAGCGCGGTCCGTGAGATTGGCGGATCCGATATAAGCTCCAACACCTGACCACCAGATAACTTTCGCGTGCAGCCAGTGAGGCACCAGCCGACACTCAACGCTAGCTATAGCCCTCTGGCGTAAGAGAAACCAATTCAAGACATTTGGATCAATCGGGCAAGTCCCGTCGATTCGTCCGTAGAAAGTAATTGGCTTCTTGTTCCGGATAGCCTCGTCGAAAAGGAGCAACTCGTGGTTGCCTTTCTCTGCGTAAGGAATTGCCACGATGAGCTCGTCGCAATCTGTAACGCATTCTGCGCTTAGCGACCTGAGAAGCTCACCGTACGGCTCTAAGCCGACCAGTTTCAAGGCGATTCCTCCTTCAATTTATCGCGACGCTTCCTCGACCCGGACGGGTCCGCGCCATATTCTGCTTTATCGGCGATCGGCTACGAAACTGAAGGGACAAGACGTGCGCCGCAATAGTCTTCGCGATTGTCTTCCGATAGACAACCCGACACATTCCGGTCAGGACGCTTACATTCATAGACAACGTGCGCTCTCACCTGGACACAACGCGAGCTGACCTCTTCGTGCACTACCGTTCCCGCTCGCATAGAGCTAAATGGCAGCCCCTCTGGGCTGACTACATTCGCCTGGACGAAGTAAGTTCAATGGACGAACCGGGTGGCTGGGCCAACGTTAGAACATTCGGCCGCCAAACGGGACGCCGCAGCATGCGAACTCTGATGATCTAACCATGCTCCATCGCGACATCCTTGCCGTTGAGTCCCCCAACGGTGCTGGCGGTGCTCAAGCAATACGACGCAGCAGCAATCGGCCAAGCGACCTCCGGGTCACCAGGGGGTAGATAGCTTTAGACAGATCCGTCGCCGGCTCAAGGTTGCGAACGAGGGGGTCCCAGCCCTCCGATGCAACAATGACCAGGATACCCGCAACTCAAGCAAATCCGATATCCATTTCCTCATAAATTCATACACTTATCGACTCAACAGCCTAGACATACGAGTGACTATTTGGCATCATTGGATGGCCAAGCCATGGGCGTCAGGCACAAATCTCATGGCTTGAGCGAGGGCTCCCGCAATGTGTGCTACTTCCAGCCCCGCCAGTAACCGATTGGACCCAATGATGTCGAAAAAGTCGCCTTTGTCGTTGACCTCCGTGGAAGTGTGTTCCGGTGCGGGCGGCCAAGCGCTCGGCCTGGAGATGGCAGGATTTGACCATCTCCAGCTCGTTGAGCTAGACGGATCCGCCTGCGCGACGCTTCGCCTAAATCGTCCCGAATGGGACGTGCATGAAGGAGATCTTCGCGAATACTCCGGGGCGGGACACAAGGGTGTTGACCTATTTGCGGGCGGCGTCCCATGCCCACCTTTTTCCAAGGCGGGAAAGCAGCTCGGTGCGGATGATGAACGAGATCTGTTCCCAGAGGCGATCCGCATCGTCGATCAATGCAGGCCACGAGCTGTAATGCTAGAGAATGTTCGCGGGATGTTAGATCCGATATTCAAGGACTACCGCGAAAACCTGGTCCGTCAACTGAAGCGTCTTGGATATCACGCCGAATGGAAGCTCCTCCAAGCGAGCGACTTCGGCGTTCCTCAGTTGCGGCCTCGGGTAATCTTCGTGGCGACGCGCAAAGAGATCTCCGAACATTTCGCTTGGCCAGAGGCGAGTAAGTTGCCGCCAAAGACCGTGGGTGAGTCCTTGGTAGATCTCATGTCGGCAAATGGCTGGACGGGTGCGGCGAGTTGGGCGGAGGGCGCAAAAGCGATAGCTCCCACGTTGGTTGGCGGAAGTAAGAAGCACGGCGGTCCGGACCTAGGGCCGACTCGAGCCAAGCGCGCGTGGGCGGCACTCGGGGTTGACGGGATGGGTATCGCAAATGAGCCACCAGCGCCTGACCATCTGGGCATGCCGAAGCTCACTGTTCGAATGGCTGCGAGGATTCAAGGCTTCCCTGACGAGTGGACATTCAGCGGCAAAAAGACCAGCGCCTACCGCCAGGTTGGGAATGCCTTTCCGCCTCCGGTCGCGAAAGCGGTCGGCGACCAGATTGCCAGGGCGCTGAACCTTGCTGCATCGGCGAGCAAGAAGCGTTCTGCGGCCTAATGCAAGCACGTCCATGTGTTGACGGATGCACATCCGAGAACATGACCCGGATTCACTCAACAAATACGAAGCCAGAACTAGCAGTCCACCGCACCCTACACTCCCCCGGCAATCGCTCTCGTGCGAGTGATTGCCGCTTTCCAGGTCGACCTGATATCACCTCACCAAGACGAAGATGGCAACCTTCGTCCACGGCTTCTTCTGGCATCTGCATGAGGCTTGCATCGACGGCCGAGTGCCGCCCACTAACACCGAATACTGGAAAAGTTAGTTGGAGCGCAATCGAGGTCGAGACTCAACTGTCATTAGTCAGTTTTTCCATGATGGCAAGCGCGCCCTAACTATCTGGGAACGTGAGCTCGCCGAGCTGTCGCTCGTAAAGGGGCGGCCGACTGACTTCCTTGACCCTCCTACGAAAGCGGCCATCCGCTCATCCTTCCAGTGAGGACCACGCAGCTCGAAAGGTGCCGACCAATGCAACCTGGTCCGGCAGACGCACTTCGCCAAACTTGTGAACCGCGGGGCAAACCAACGTAATGTTACGAAAACAGGGTTGTGCGTCCGCAAGGATGTCGGCCGCGCGACGCTTTCGACCACCACTACTGTCGCGCGACCGATACGCGCCATTAGGAAGGAAGAGGTCGATGTTGATATTGTCGATCCAAAGATCTGTCCTGAATAACGCATCGGCAACCGGATGCATCACGACAGGAAACCCCCTTTCTCGAAGTATGCTTCCGGCATACAACTCTTTTACATGAGCGTAGTACGCAAGAGCGATACGCCAGCGCACTGAGTCGCGCACGCGCTGCATGAACGCAGGATCAGAATTGGATGCCGCCAAGCGATCAATCAGCGCAGTTGCATCTGGCCAAATTAACTTTCGAAATCGAGGATGTCGTATTAGTTCATCGAAGAAGAGAAGGCGACGTTCGTCCTCGAGAATAAGATGAAACACGTGGGTGAACGCGAATACAGGCCACCAATTTCGAACAGCCTTCTCATTGGAATTAGCCTTTGCAAGGCGCCCCAGCGCGTGAAGCGCTTCGTCCGAGCCAATCCGAGCGCAGACACGTGCAATCTCCTCCGAGGAAATTTCGTTGGTAAAGGAGCTAGTGTGCGAACACATCGTTTCAACGACATGTTTTCGCGAATTGTCCCTTGTCCAATGCCCAAGGAGATTTCGCGCCTCTCGTGACCGGCAGAACCGCGCCTCAACATCGTGCATTGTTACGTCCATTGGATTCTCTCCCTTGTGGGGATAATCCTACACGTTCGTAGGCGCAAATCTTGCGACTCGATCAGCCATCCCCTACATTTGGCAGTGCCAAGGCTATGCGCGCTTGGGGGGAACATCAAATGGTAGAAGGGAACTATCTGCACGATGGGCATGGGCTCGACCCAGCGCTCGAGGCGGTGGCAGGGGCATTATCGAGGGTTCCGAATCTTGAGGCCCGGCTGTCGTCCGCTTTGCGGAAAGCTTTTGACGAGGTGATCGACGGCCCCAGGACCGGACGATTCCGAATCGAACAGCTCGAGAAAACCGAGAAAACCTACATCGGGACGAAGGTCGAGATCATTCTTCGCAACGAACTGGATCTCGATCGAGGCCGTAAGCTCGATAACCTAATCGAGGGGCACGAAGTCGATACGAAATTTTCGCTCTCCGGCGGATGGATGATTCCTGCCGAGGCGATCGATGAGCTTTGCATCGTCGTCCGCGGGGACGACAATTCGTCAACCTTCAGTCTCGGGCTCGTCCGCGCTTCACTCGATAACCTTACGGCTGGAAAGAACCGCGACGGGAAGGCATCAATCTCCGCGTTGGGCAAGACACGCATTCGTTGGCTTGTTCGGAATGGACGGATTAAGCCGAATATTCTCCTGCGCCTCGACGACGAAGCACGGCACCGGATCCTAACAGCGGGATCTGGCGTGGCGAGAGTTAGAGAGCTTTTCCTCACCGTACGAGGGACGATCATCCCACGGCAGCTCTTAGAGCAAGTCGCCCAACAAAAGGATCCGATGAGGCGAGCTCGGCAGATGAAAGCCGAGCTCGCAAGCCGGGGACTAACCGTACTTTGCGCGACCTATGAGGTTGACCAACTCGAAGCGAAGCGCCTGGGGTTCGATGCGCTCGAGGGCGACGACTGGGTAGTTCTTCCATCCACAAAAGAAGTTCTCTAGGCACCCGTCCTGCAGTTCAATCAAAAGCTTCTGATGGTTAAGAACCAAAGCACCGCTCCAATGCAAAGAAGCCTGCTAGTTGTCGACAATCAACCTCCACACGTACCCGTGCCGAAGTTCGCGCTGCCGCGTGTTGTTCACTGCCTCAGTTGCTGCAAGCCTATAATCAGCTGGGACGTCACCTGCAAAGGTTTCGAGGCGACCTGCCAAACCTGCGACGTCAACATTGATACGTTCCCGCACAGACGTTGCTAGCGCGGTTATGAGCGTAAAGAAGTTCGCCTTATTGCACCAATAAGAGCCCGGCGGAATGTTTAATTCCTTCCACAACTCCGCCGCGTCGCAGAATACGCTAATCACATCCTCTTTCTCCGGAAAATCATTCGCGTATTCATCCAGGAGTTCGCGGCTTCGCTCGTTGCGATTGAAGAACCCAGATAGGTACGTACTCATCAAATTGAGTACATACATAATATGAACTTTCCGGGACAACTCGTGCGATCGAAAGACGCCGGAATCCTGAATGAGGTTGGAGAACGATGCCGCAGGATGCGCATCCGCCCAAGCAAAGAATGCCGGATCGATCGCTGGGTCGACGCGAAATTTCAGGTCTTCGTCCTGATCGCGATACTCGAGCTCATCTGCTAGGTGACTTGCCACAAGCATGTATTCGGACGGCGCGTACTGTGAAGCAAGCTTCTCGATTGACGTCAAAGAATTCGCCGTGCGATTGAGGCGTTGAAAGATTTCTTTGACGACGGGGTCATTATTGTCGACATCGAGCTCGATGGTAGCCAATTCGTACTTCAAGAAGGCGGACTTTTCGTCGCCAGAAAGCTCCTGATAAGCCCGGCCGTCAACCTTGAACTCGCCGTCGATGAACTCTGAAATCGCATTCAAGCGCTGCTGCCCATCCACTACGCACGAGGTGGTTAGCATACGTTCAACGTCGATCGCGCCTTTTGAAACAAAGATCTGCGGGCAAGGAAGACCCAGCAGCAAGGTCTTAATGAAGTCTTGCTTGTGCGCTTCGCGCCAGACCAGCGCGCGCTGAAAGTAAGCATCAAGAATCAGCCGACCCGCTTTGATCTCATTGATCACGGTAATGAGATCGCGCGATCGAACATGATAGCTAATCATAAGAACTCCTTTTCGTTTATGTATTGTTGCAAGGCCGACATCTGCTTCATTGCGAAAAGGGAGTCGGACAAATACACGGCTGCCGAGATTCGCTTAAATCGCCTGGAATGCTTTCTACTAAGTCCCGCGAAGAACCGCGCCCACTCCACTCGCTCCGCGATCAAGGGCATAAGATCGGGCCGCAGCATGCCCTTTGCCATGTAATACTTAAAATCTTCGTAAAGGGATCGTCCGTCGTCCTTGCGAGGGAACGCACTGCGATCACGATAGCCGTTAGTCTCGTGAACGATTCGCTCTACGTATCGTTGGAAGCACTGAGGATCAACCACTGCAACATCCAGATCGGAAGATCCGGCCGTGAACTGCGTCTTCTTTGTAGGGCTGAAGCCAAGCTTGGCAGAGCCACATACGTGAATGGCCCGCACGCTGACCTGGAAAAAATCTGCAATCTCGTGGAAGAGCGCGAACGACTCCTCCTCCCACCCGGCAAAACCGTGGGTCGGCCCCAGCAAGAATAGTTCTGAACAGACGGCCAATAGCGGTCGCTTCGCGACCGCCGCCCGCTCAATAGCGCCTGCGTAATCCATCCCCATCCCCCCTTCTTTCCCTGAGAGCGGATTCCGCCCCTTCAGACTAACCGCACTTCGAATACCCACAATTCAAACAAGTCTGGCACCCATCCATCAGCACCAACGCCTGGGTATTGCACTTAGCGCACAGGGTGGCGCCAGCCGGGAAGCCAGCCGCATTGGTATGGCTATCAGCAGCCGGGGCCTCAGCCTTGTCGCTAACGGTATCGCGCGCAGGGCGCGCTCCTACAGCGTTCGCGTTCTCATAGGCGGCGCGCTTCTCAGCGATCAACCGCTTGGTCGCCTCGTCCATCTCCGGGTCATGAATCAGCCCAATGGACTTCATATGCTGCTCAATCACGGCACCAATCTCGGCCACGATGCTGGGCATATAAACGCCGCCGGCCTTGAAGTAGCCGCCACGCGGGTCGAAGACGGCCTTGAGCTCTTCGACGATGAAGGTCACGTCGCCACCCTTGCGGAAGACGGCGGACAGGATTCGGGTGAGCGCCACGATCCACTGGAAGTGGTCCATGTTCTTCGAGTTGATGAACAGCTCGAAGGGGCGGCGCTGCTCGTGCGGGGTGCCCGCGTTGAGCACGATATCGTTGATGGTTACGTACAGCGCGTGCTCGAAGAGCGGCGACTTGATCTTGTACGTGTTGCCCACCAGGGTTTCCGGACGCTCGAGGCTCTCGTGCATCTGGATGACTTCGGCGACGGGTGCGACCTCTTTGACCGGCGCGGGAGCGGCGGCTGCGGTGGTCTTGTCCTCGGGCTTAACGACGTTATAGCCCTTGATCTTCTTTTCGATCTTGATCGCCATGGTGTTTCTCTCTAACAGGTGGATATCCGGCCCGGCGCGTACGCCGGGCCGGATGGGTACTACTTACTTACGACGGCCACGGGCGGCGGACTTGCGCGCCGACGTACGGCCGGTCTTGCTGGCAGTGGACCTCTTGGCCGCTTTCACGACCTTCTTCGGAGCAGCGGCCTTTCGGACCGTCTTTTTCGGAGCCGTGCGGGCGGTGACCTTGCGGGTGACCTTGGCAACGGCCTTCTTGACCGCCTTGCGGGCGGTGGAAGCCTTCTTCGCGACGCGAGCGACGACCTTCTTGGCGGCCTTCTTCGCGGTGGTGGCCTTGCGGCCGACCTGCTTGACGACGGCCTTACCCTTGCGGGCGACGACCTTCTTCAGCGGAGCCTTCTTGGCGGCGACCTTCTTGGCCGGTGCCTTTTTGGCTACGGCCTTCTTGGCGACCTTCTTGATGGCGACCTTCTTGGTTGCCTTCTTGAGAGCGGCCTTCTTTGCCGGGGCCTTCTTGGCGGCCGACTTCTTGGCGACAGCCTTCTTCGGGGCGGCCTTCTTGGCAGCAGCCTTCTTCACTGCGGCCTTCTTCGGCGCAGCTTTCTTGGCGGCGGCCTTCTTCACAGCCTTTTTAGCCGTTGCCTTCTTGGCAGCAGCCTTCTTGGCCGGGGCTGCCGGTTCTGCGGCGGCCTTTTTGGCCGGGGCCTTCTTGGCGGCTGCTTTTTTCGGGGCGGCTTTCTTTGTGGGCTTTCGCGAGGAGATGTCGCCCACAGGGTGGGCTCCTACAGCGGCGGCAGTCGCTTCGTCGGCCTGGTGCGCGGCGATTTCGTCGCCGGCGATGTCGGCCTGGCTCACCAGCGGCTTGGGGGCCTTGGGCTTGCGCGGGGCCTTGGGCTTTTCAGCCTTGGGTGCCGGGGCGTCGAGTTCGGCGATGTAGTCCGGCTCGCTGGACGAGACGGCGTCGGTCGCTTCGGCGGTCGGGGCCGGCTCGATCACCTTCTTGGCGATCGGCTTCTTCTTCACCACCTTCTTGGCGACGACCGGGGCGTGCTCGGCCGTGGCCGAACCGGCGTCATTCGCGTCGGTGTGCTCGGTCGATTCGGTGGTTTCCGTGGTGTCGGTGGTGTCGCTCACCGGCAATTCCGCCGCCTCGTCGATCTGGTTTTCGTCGTTCGTCATAACTTTGTTTCCCTCTCCGCGGGGTCAGAACTTGCCGTAGTAACCTTCTTTCAGGGCATCGAAGAGGTTGGCGGCGGTGTGCATTTCACCGTCATATTCCACCTCGTCGTTACCCTTCAGTTCGACAACGCTACCGTCTTCCAATTCGAAGCGGTAGAGGGTGTTCTCAAGATCGGTTTCTTTGACAAGCACGCCCTGGAACGCGGCGGGGTTGAAACGGAACGTGGTGCAGCCCTTCAAACCCTGCTTATAGGCGTAGGTGTAGATGTCCTTGAAGTCCTCGTACGGGTAATCCGTGGGGACGTTTGCGGTCTTGGAAATGGAGCTATCGATCCACTTCTGCGAGGCCGCCTGGATATCCACGTGCTCCTTGGGGCTGATGTCGTCGGCCGAGACGAAGTACTCCGGCAGGCGGGTCTTCGGGTCTTCCGAGAACGGCATGGCATCGCCGTTGATCAGGGCGCGGTAGGCCAGCAGCTCGTAGCTGTAGACCTCGACCTTTTCCTTCGACTTCTTGCCTTCGCGGATCACGTTACGCGAGTAGTGGTGGGCAAAGCTGGGCTCGATGCCGTTGGAGGCATTGTTGGCCAGGCTCAAGCTGATGGTGCCGGTGGGGGCGATCGACGAGTGGTGGGTGAAGCGGGCGCCCACTTCCGCCAGCTCGGCCACCAGGTTCGGGGCGACCGAGGCCACGCGCTGCATGTAGCGCGAATACTTGGCGTGCAGCACCGAGCCCTTGATCTGCTGGCCGACCTTCCAGCCGTCCTTCACCATCTCCGGGCGCTTGCGCAGCATGTCGCCGGTCACGTCGAAGGTCTGCGCCAGCACCGGGGCCGGGCCCTTTTCCTTCGCGAGGTCCAGCGCGACTTCCCAGCCGGCCACGGCCATCTCGCGGCTCACGTCTTCGGTGAAGCCCACGGATTCGGCCGAGCCGTAGCTCATCTTCAGCATGGCCAGCGTGGAGCCCAGGCCGAGGAAGCCCATGCCGTGGCGGCGCTTGGAAAGGATCTCGTGCTGCTGCTGCGGCAGCGGCAGGCCGTTGATTTCCACCACGTTATCGAGCATGCGGGTGAACACGCGGACCACTTCGCGGTATTCATCCCAATCGAAACGGGCCTTGGGGCCGAACGGATCGCGCACGAAGGTGGTGAGGTTCACCGAGCCCAGCAGGCACGAGCCGTACGGCGGCAGCGGCTGCTCACCGCACGGGTTGGTGGCGCGGATGTGCTCGCACCACCAGTTGTTGTTCATCTCGTTGACGCGGTCGATCAGGATGAAGCCCGGCTCGGCGTAGTCATACGTCGAGACCATGATCATGTCCCACAGGTGGCGGGCGCGGATGTGGCCGTAGATCTTGCAGGCCACCAGGCCGTCATCACGGGTGACGTAGTTTTCCTTGGTGGGCCACTCGCGCCACACGACCTTGGAGGCGTCGGTGAGGTCGATCTCGCCCTGCTCCTTCACGTGCACCGGGAACACGGTCGGCCAATCCTGGTCGTGCTCCACGGCTTCCATGAAGCCATCGGTGATGAGCAGCGACAGGTTGAACTGGCGCAGGCGGCCATCCTCGCGCTTGGCGCGGATGAATTCCTTGGCGTCCGGGTGGCTGATATCGAAGGTGCCCATCTGCGCACCGCGGCGGCCGCCGGCGGAGGAGACGGTGAAGCACATCTTGTCGTAGATATCCATGAACGACAGCGGGCCCGAGGTATGGGCGCCCGCACCGCTCACGTACGCGCCGCGCGGGCGCAGCGTGCTGAATTCGTAACCGATGCCGCAGCCTGCCTTCAGGGTCAGGCCGGCTTCGTGCACCTTCTCCAGGATGTCATCCATGGAATCGTGGATGGTGCCCGAGACGGTGCAGTTGATCGTGGAGGTGGCGGGCTTGTGCTCCAGCGCGCCAGCGTTGGAGGTGATGCGGCCGGCCGGGATGGCACCGCGGCGCAGGGCCCACAGGAACCGTTCGTTCCAGTGCGCGCGCAGCTCGTCGGTGGCTTCCACATCGGACAGGGCGCGGGCGACGCGCTGGTAGGTGCCATCGACCGACTCATCGACCGGCACGCCGTTCTTCGCCTTCAGGCGGTACTTCTTGTCCCAGATGTCGTAAGAGGCGGGCTGCAGCGGAATGGCCGATTCAAGGCCGAGGGCCTGGGCGCGTGCGGTGCTCATTGTGTGTGTCGTCCTCAAGTACTCGGCCTGTGTCGGCCGTTCTTATTGGTATGCGTGGGCGCAACCTGTCGATTCCCTCCCCCCGGACGAAATCGACCATCCTTTACCACCCCCGCGTGCACCGTAAAAAGCCTTTACGGGACGCCGGTTTGACGCTTGAACCTGAGTATCCGCAGCACCAGCACTTGGTAACTATCGAACGAAGGAACACAAGATGTTGTGGTTGCGGCCGGGGTTGAACCTTACGCTCAGGGTGGGTCGTTGTAAAGCATTACCTACGCCTGTCTCAGGGGTTGAAACTGATGCCGAATCGGGTGGTCTCAAACCGCGTGAACGGCATCGCGCGCAAGCGCGCTCCTACAAGGGCACCGCAGATCTTTTGTAGGAGCGCGCTTGCGCGCGATGCTCTAAACCGAGCGCCCCAGCCAAGGAGATCCACATGCCCGCCCGCCCCACCCCGCGGACCCTCATCGCCACCCTCGCCATGGCCCTGGCGACACCGGCATTTGCCGCTATTCCGCCTGCCGTCGATGGCCAGCCCGTGCCGTCGCTGGCGCCCATGCTGGCCAAGGTCACGCCCGCGGTGGTGAACATCTCGACGAAGACCCGCGTACGCGCCCGTGGCGCTTACTACGATGATCCGCTGATCGCCCAACTGTTCGGCCAGGGCATTCCGCGCGAGCGCGTGGAGCAGAGCCTGGGCTCGGGCGTGGTGGTGGATGCGGCCAAGGGCTATGTCCTGACCAACAACCATGTCGTGGGGGGCGCGGACGATATCACGGTCACCCTGCAGGATGGCCGCGACTTCAAGGCCAAGCTGATCGGCACCGATCCGGATACCGACGTGGCGGTGCTGCAGATTCCCGCCGAGCGCCTGCAGGCGCTGCCGGTGGCCGATTCGGCGCAGCTGCGCGTGGGTGATTTCGTGGTGGCCGTGGGCGATCCGTTCGGCCTGGGCCAGACCGCCACCTCGGGCATGGTCTCCGCGTTGAACCGCACGGGCCTGGGCAAAGGCATCCAGAACTTCATCCAGACCGATGCCTCGATCAACCCCGGCAACTCCGGCGGCGCGCTGGTGAACCTGCGCGGCGAGCTGGTGGGCATCAACTCCATGATCTTCACGCCCTCGGGCGGCAACGTGGGCATCGGCTTCGCCATCCCCACCGACCTGGCCACCTCGGTGATGAAGCAGCTGCTCGCCTACGGCAAGGTCCGCCGCGGCAACCTGGGCGTGGAGGTGCAGGACATCACCCCGCGCATCGCCACGGCGCTGGGCCTGAAGGACACGAATGGCGCGGTGGTTACCGGGGTCACGGCCGGCTCGCCCGCCGATGGCGCCGGCCTGCAGACCGGCGATGTGCTCACCGCGATCGATGGCAAAGCCGTGCGCTCGGCGCAGGATGTACGCAACACCGAAGGCCTGCTGCCGCTGGGCTCGCAGGTGAAGCTGAGCGTGCAGCGCGAAGGCGCGGCACGGGATATCACCGCTTCTATAGAAGCCTCGAAGCTCGCCACGCTGGATGGCGCGAAGCTCGACAAGCGCCTGGCCGGCGTGACCCTCACCGATCTCACGCCCGAGCAGAAAGCCCAGGGCCTGTACGGCGTGGCCCTGGCCAACGTGCAGAAAACCTCCGCCGCCTACCAGGCCGGCCTGCGCGACGGCGACGTGGTCGCCCAGATCGGCCAGCGCCGCGTGCCCGGGGTGAAGGGGTTGCCCACTACCGGCACGCTGGGCGGCCGGCAGCTTCTGCTCACCGTGGTGCGCGACGACGCCGTCTACTACGCCGTCCTGTGATGCAGCTCCTGTAGGAGCCCACCCTGTGGGCGACATCTTTCGCGACAGCATCCTAGGGCCTGTTGCGTGGTCGCGAAGAGATGTCGCCCACTGGGTGGGCTCCTACCGTGTCTGCATGTCTCATGAGATTGTTCTTGGCCGACAGGCTACGTTCTGTTTCGGCCCGGCAGGATGCTGAATGACGTCAATGGTGCGCGCGGGGCCCTTATGGCCCACAATTGCGGCCCAAAATCTGCCACCCCGATTAGCCCGGAGTTCTTGCCGTCCATGTCTCTTCGTCTCGCGCGCCTGTTTACCGCCACGCTGATCGGCCTTAGCGCCTCCGCTACCGCTCTCGCCGCCACGCCCCAGCTGATCTGGCGCGGCGACGTCACCACCGCCCGCGGCGTGGTGACCGATGTGGCCAAGGCTTATGAGAAAGCCGGCAAGGGCAAGTTCGAGCTGCAGCCGTTCAACACGGCCTCGGGTATCGATGCCGTCTCGACCGGCACCGCCGACCTCGCCGGTTCGGCCCGCCCCAGCATCGGTGGCAAGGAGCAGTCGCTCACCTTCACCCCGGTGGCATGGGATGGCCTGGTGATGGTCACCTACCCGGCCAACCCCGTCAGCAACATCACTCTGATGCAGCTGCACGAGATCTACATGGGCCACATCACGAACTGGAAGGAGCTGGGCGGCGAAGATGCGCCGATCAACCTCTACGCCGTGGCGAGCCCGGGCGATGGCGTGGAATGGAGCCTGCGCCGCCTGCTGTTCGGCCGCGGCAACCAGCCGGTCGCCGCGCCGCGCCTGTACGTGAACCAGACGAAGCTGGAAGAAGGCGTCACGCTCGATCGCCGTGGCCTGGGTGCCACCACCCTGGCCGGCGCCAGCGGCAATGCCAAGCTGAAGATCCTCTCGATCGATGGCGTGAAGCCGACCGCCTCGTCGATCGCCAGCGGCAGCTACCCGCTGTACACCGAGCTGTACCTGGTGAGCAACGATGCCAGCCCGAAGGCGGCGGAAGTGAAGGAGTTCCTCTCCTTCGTGACCTCCAACCAGGGTGGTTCGTTGCTGAAGGCGCATAACCTGCTGCCGTACGCCGATGGCATGGCGCTGGCTTCGGGCGATGCCGCCCGCCGCCAGAAGATCGCTTCCACCGTGGGCACCCGCGGCAACGTGGGCCAGGCCATGACCACGCCGACCGTCGCCGCTGCCGCTGCGCCGGCCGCTGCTGCCGAAGCCGCGAAGGAAGCTGTCAAGGCCGCCCCGGCGGTCGCCAAAGGCAAAGCGGCGGCTACCGCCAAGGCCGCTGCGGCAGCGACCGAAGCCTCGCCGTTCGCCCACGTCGCCGCCAGCGTCAGCACCACGGCCCACCAGGGCTTCAAGGGCGTCCGCGGCGAAGCCTTCACCTCGTCCGACAACGCGAAGATCGGCGGCAAGTTCGCCAAGGTCACGGGCGATGCCGTGACCGTCGCCGGCAAGAACACCGCCAAGCCGGCGGTGGATGCCAGCGAGAAGTCGACCAAGGTGGAAACGCCGAAGGTCTCCGAGGCAAAGCCGGCAGCGAAGGCCGAGAAGCCGGTGGCAGAAAAAGCCGTGGCCAAGGCCGAGAAAAAGCCGACGGCCGCGGGCAGCAAGACCTACAAGGTCGCCGCCGGTGACACGCTGTATTCGATCGCGAAGAAGAACAACGTTGACGTAAACCAGCTCCGCGCCATGAACGGGCTGAAGGACAACAACGTGAAGCTGGGGCAGACGCTGAAGGTGTCTGCGCGCTGAGATAGCACCCGTGCTCCCCATCCGCGCCATCACGCTCGACCTCGATGACACCCTGTGGCCGGTACTCCCGGCCCTGATCGAGGCCGAGCACTGCGTGGATCGCTGGCTGAAGGCGCACCACCCCGAGGTGGCGACGCAGTGGCCGATCGAGGCCATGCGCGAATTGCGCGAGAAGGTGGCGCGTGAGCACACCCACCTCGCCCACGACTTCAGCGAACAACGCCGCATCACCATCCGCCAGGCCTTCGCCGCCTGCGGTATCGACGATGCGCCAGTGGATGCCCTGTGGGGCATCTACTTCGCGGCGCGCAACAACGTCGAACTCTACCCCGATGCCCTGCCCGCCCTGGAGCGCATCGCGGCAAAGCTGCCGATAGCGAGCATCTCCAACGGCAACGCCGATCTGGAAGTGATCGGCCTGCATCATCTTTTCCACACGCGGATCAACGCCAGCGGTGCGGGCGTGGCCAAGCCGGATCCGAAGATCTTCCATGCCGCGGTCGAAGCGCTGGGCGTGCCGGCGGCGCACATCCTTCACGTCGGCGACGATCCGCTGCTCGATGTGGTGGGTGCCCGCGAGGCCGGTTTGAGAACTGTCTGGCTCAACCGCACCGGCGAGGTGTGGGCGCATGGCCCTGCCCCGGACCTCGAATTTGCAGATATGCGCGGTCTGGCCGATTGGCTTGACGCTTCTGCCACCAGGGTTGGCTAGAATATGGGCGCAACCACCACCAGTCATTGACGCGGCCACCAACTGCCGCGAGGCACGGGAGGCCTGATGTCGCCACTGATCGACCGGAAATCCGGCAAGCGCTCTGTCACCATTATTGAGCTCGTGGACGCGGCTTCCATGCCGGCCATGGAGCAGAAGCTGGGTGCCACGCACCGGCAGTGGCTGGCATCGCTGGGTTTTCGTCCGACCTCCGGCGCCGTCGCCGTCCTGCCCAACAATGCGGGCGGTATCTCCCGCGTGGTGGTAGGCGTCGATCGCAAGGAACCCCTCTCGGTACTGGGCGGCCTGCCGCAGCGTTTGCCGGAAGGCATCTACCAGCTGGCCGACGACTCGATCGTTGAAGACCGCGAGCTGCTGGCCCTGGGCTGGGCGCTGGGCGCGTACCGCTTTGAGCGCTACCGCAAGGCCACCCGCCCCGTCGCACAGCTGCTGGTCGAACCGGCCACGCTGCGCGCGGTGCAGCCGCTGATGGAAGCGGTGTTCGAAGTGCGCGACCTGGTGAACACGCCCACCGAAGACATGGGCCCGGCCGATCTCTCCGCCGCCATCCACGCCCACGCCGCCGAGCACAAGGCGAAGGTGCGCGAGTGGGTGGGCGACGAACTGCTCGCCAACAATTTCCCGACCATCCACGCGGTGGGCCGCGCGAGCCATCGCGAGCCACGCCTCATCGAACTCACGTGGGGCAAGAATTCCAACCCGAAGCTGGTGATCGTCGGCAAGGGTGTGTGCTTCGACACCGGCGGCCTGGACATCAAACCGTCCGATGGCATGCGCTGGATGAAGAAGGACATGGGCGGTGCCGCCCACGCCATCGCCCTCGCCGGCCTGGTGATGAAGGCGCGCCTGCCGGTGCGCCTCACCCTGCTCGTGCCGGCCGTGGAAAACGCGATCGCCGGTAACGCCATGCGCCCGGGCGAAGTCATCCGCACGCGCGCGGGCCACACGGTGGAAGTGGACAACACCGATGCCGAAGGCCGCCTGGTGCTGTGCGATGCGCTGGCCTTCGCGGTGGAACAGTCGCCCGACCTGATCGTGGATTTCGCGACGCTCACCGGCGCCGCCCGCGTGGCCCTGGGCCCCGAGCTGCCGGCCCTCTTCACCAACCGCGACAAGCTGGCCGATGAAGTAATCGGCGCCGCCGAATCCGTGGACGACCCGATGTGGCGCCTGCCGCTGTGGCGCCCCTACCGGCGCATGCTGGAGTCGTACATCGCCGATTTCGCCAACGCGGGGCCGTCACGCCACGCCGGCGCGATCACCGCCGCGCTGTACCTCGAGCGTTTCGTGCCCGAAGGCCAGAACTGGATGCACCTGGACACCTACGCGTGGAACGACGGTGACCGCCCCGGCCACCCCCGCGGCGGCGAAGCCCAGGGCCTCCGCGCGTTCTTCAAATTCCTCTCGACCCGCTATTCCTAAAGCGCGCCAAACGCCTCACGCACCTGTAGGAGCCCACCCTGTGGGCGACATCTTTACGCGACAACGCCACAGGACCTGTTGCTCTTACGCGAACGGCGTCGCCCACAAGGTGGGCTCCTACAGGTGTTAGGTGCTTGCGTCGCCGCTTCGTAGGCTTATCGCGCGCAAGCGCGCTCCTACAGGGGTGGCCGTGATTAGTGGGAGCGACGGGATTTCGCTAACGCGGCCTCGGCCTCAAACATGGTGTTGAGCACCGGGATACCGGCGAGGTCGAACGTTGCAGTGAGATCGGTGCTCTGCACTTCAAGCCGCCCACCCTTCTGCATCCGGCGATCCAGCTGCACCCGATCAGACGCCCGTCGTGGCCGATAAACCCGCAGATCCCCCACGCATCGCCCTTCGAACGACATACGAACGCCATCGAGCACGAACGACACCGGCGTTGCCACGGGGGGATCGACGCAAGGTGCGTCCGGAACCGTCAACGCAACGCCATACGACTTGGTACCGGGCGGCTTCGTGCGCACAGCAACCAGGGCGATCCCCTTCCCAGCCAAGGGATCGAGTCGATACCCACGCCCAGGCCATGCCACCCAGAAGGAAGCTGGGTTGTCGTAATCATGTGCTCGCGACACGAGCTGATACCGAATGATCGCATCAACGACATTCGACGGATGCTCAGCCGTGGCCGGTATCGCATTAAACGTCGGGTTGCTTACCGCGGCCTTGTGATCGTCAAGGGCACGAAAGGTGGCATCGACCTCTGCCTGGCTCGCCGCCGAGGCCGGCGACGGCGACCTCGCTGGGAAACCCTGCGGACCAAAAGCCGCACAGTCTGCCGCCATCAGCTGGGTGGCGGCAACGAGCAGAATCCCCATGGCCCACCGGGTACGCATGCTCAGCCAACCCCACTCAGCCGGTGAAGCAATGCCGAGACGCCACGGTCATCGACTAGCATCGCCGTGGCCAGCTCATACGATGTGCCAGTGAGCGTGGCCACGATAGACGAGGCCATGTCCGACCTCGCGCACGCCGAATCGAACAGAACATGCTCGCCGGGTATCGTGTGGAATGGCCCAACTGACACGAAGGCAACATGACCGAGCCCTTCGCTGAGCGCCGTCTCCATCAGCGCGGCCGAAGGCGCCGAGCGCCACCGCACAATAACGGTGGCGTCACCGAACTGCCGAAGCGACGTAGCATCCGGCTCATCGCCGAGGACGAGTATCCCCGGCGTGCCACCCAGCACACCGAGCTCATCGTCCACGGCGCATGCGCGCTCGTAATCCGTCGTGGCGCCGGCATCCACCGTTCCTGATACACCGCGCCACGTACCCAGCAACGAGCGATGCATGAAGACCAGCGGTCCGCCTTCGGATGCTATCCATGGAAGATCGCTCACGGCTGCGCGCCCTGAGCATGCGGCGGATTGGCTCGAAGGGTGATAGCTCGCATCAGACCAGCACCCTGTCCGGATGCCGCCACCGCCGCCAGGCGCCTTCAATGGCGCCGCTAATTCGCGATAGAAGCGTTCCCTGGCGGAAGAACGAGAAGCCATCCGCCTCCCGCACGTCGTCACTATCCATCTCAACACTGGACATCGAGACCATGACGCAAAGGGTGCGAAAGGGGCCCTTCGCCATCGGCACCACACCATGCCGCGCCATACGCGCCAGCAAGGCGTCCCTGGCCGCCTGTCGCATCACCGGGAACGTATCGATGGTGACAAACACCGTGGTGAAAAAGCCCCTGGTCGTATCCTGACCTTCCATGGAGACAAAGAGGCCCAGCAGCCTGATCATGGCGAGTTTCAATGTGGGCTCGGGGCATTCCGGAGATCCTGGCGCATGACCCGACGAACGGCTACCCGCCGCGCCCTGCACGTCCACACTCATGCCATGCTTCCCCTGTGCGCCAGCGCACGCCAGCATTCGCAAAATCTAGCGAGGGGCTGCCAGAAGTGTCAACGACCGTCGCACCGCCCAGCCTGCACACGCTGGACGCGCCGCCTGTAGGAGCGTGCTTGCACGCGATGGGGGCTTGCCTCACCGCACCGTTGGCTTTTCGCGCGCAAGCGCGCTCCTACGGGGGCGCGGCACGCTTTAGGGTTTAGGCCGCCGGGTCGGCTGGTGTGGGAGCTGGCGGTTGCGTCGCCGCCTCGGCGCGCTTCTGCTTCACCGCTACAACGGCGCGCAGGTTGCGCTCCAGTTCGGCGATGGTGAGCGGGAAATAGTTCTCGTCGCGATCGCTCACGGCCCAGCTGGCAAGGCGTTTGTCGGTGGCGGCCACGCCAATCGCATTAAGCGCCGCGCGTACCTCATCCGGCTTCAGGTCGGTCGCCTGCAGGATCAACTGCCACAGCCAGTTCATCCGCTGCGGATCCACCCCGCGCTGCATGGGCGGGCGCGTGTATTCACCGCGGACGGGCGTGTCGTGTTCGCTCATGGCAGGGTCCTTTTTGGCCTGCGGCCGAGTATAAGCGCGCCGAGCCGTAAACGTTCCCGCCGGCAGATCCCACCAGAGCACGGTGTCGTTTGAAATTCGAACATGGAGCATGGCGATTCCCCCTGTGGGACCGCAGAACCAACACACCGCTGGGCCTTCACCCTGTAGGAGCCCACCCTGTGGGCGACGCTTATCGCGTCAGCGCAACAGGTCCTGAGGCGTTATCGCGAAAGATGTCGCCCACAGGGTGGGCTCCTACTGGACGAAATTGATTTCGCGCTGCACGGGCCGGATCACGTACCCCACCGGGAGCCACCCATCGGCTCCCGGGGCCAACGACACCGTCTCGAAAAGCACCGCTTTTGTGTAATGCGCGAGGAAGATCACATTGAGGTAATCGCCGGCCGGAAGCCCGACCGGGTCGCGCACGCGGGCCATCTCGAACCACTCGCGGCCGACCAGCACGCCGCGATCCACGCGAATCTTGCGCAGGTACCGCACCCACTCGGCGCGCGGCACCATCCGCTGCATCATCATCCCGGCCTCCAGCCACATGGCATCGGTACGGCGGGCATCGGAGAGCTGCACCCAGTGCTGGGCACTGGCCAGGGCCTTATCCAGGGATTTGGGCTGGGGGCCGATCCGCGGCGCATTGGCCACAGTGAGCATCGCGCCCAACGGGGTGGAGGCCGGCCGGCCGGCGGGGGCCTTGCGAACAGGAGCCGTGGCGCTGGGCATTGGGAACCTCCCCCGAGAATACGGCTCCAGCTTGGGCGGGCCGGGCGAATGCGGCAATTCGGCTAGAGGGGGTAATCCGTTCGGCCACGGCGCGGGCGGAGCCTACAAGATGGCCGGAAAAGTGGGCCTTAGGCCCCAATATCCAGCGGGCGCCGACCACGCCGAGCCGGTCGTCGCACCGCTCAACAGGCTATTTGGCAATCCATAGTCTGTAGATCGCCCAATGACGGGTGATACCAGAGACACACCATGAAACGGAAAGCCGCCATCGCGCTGGTGGCATGCCTGGCCAGTTTTCAGGCAAGCGCCAGCGTGAAATCACTTAGCCGAGCCAACTGTATTGCCGGCATCATCAATGAGTCGGTCACCTACGACCGCCCCTCGATGATGAGTCACTTCATGTACACCATGAGCGAGCATGTCGGGTTTGGCGCCGTCGCCGGGCACGCCGTGACTGCGCACTGGGCCTCCACATGGCGTTCGTACGCTGGCGACACGGGGGACAGCAACCACAACACGGTAAGCGGCACCCACATCTTCGGCGACAACATGTCTTCGCTCGCCGTCGAACGGACGATCGCAACCGACTGTAACCTGACGGAGTGGTGACATGACAAGCCGAATCATCGCCATGGCGTTCATGCTGAGCATCCCGGCCGCCGCCGCAACCGATGTCCCGCCCCAGGCCGCGAACGAACGGAATCCCTCAGCCATCGTTCCTGAAGCAAGCCGACTCGATGCCATGCGGTCCGGCGTCGACCTTAGCCGGCTGTCGACAAAGCCAGGCGTACACATCGTTGCGCTCGCCGATTCTCCCTTTACCGGCGCACTGGCAGATCAGATCCGCAGCGACATACAGGCGCAGGCTGAACAGGGCAGCTTCCTTTCGACCCAGGATAACGACGCGGCACTACGCCCCGCGGCTCGCGGCCCCAAAAACCGTCTCGAGCGGTGGCTCGATACCTCGTACCCCTCCCTCGATGCCGCGCGCCCCCACCTCCGCTACGACGCCATGTCGGTTGCCGGCACCGCGCTGGCGCACACCCCCGTGCAGGACATCTATCCGAGCGGAAAACTCGACAAGGGGAAATGGAGCGGAGTCACCCGCACCTGGCTCGTATCAGGCCTCGGCAACATCCAGCTGAGCGAAGCCGAGTACCGCGAATCAGGGACGTCCATTACGCTCATTCGCGAGTGGCTCAATACCCAGGTATCCGGGTTTCCCGCCACGCTGAAAACGGTCCGATACGCATCAGGTACGACTGTCGTGTCCGTGGCATGGGTGACGGATTCAACCTCGTACGAACTGGCTCTACGGCCCCTGGACCCAAAGGCGGTAAAAGCCAACGAACAAGCGCTTCTCGCCTTGGCTAACGACCTCGGCCGTTAGGTGATATGGCGGCAATGGCGCCTTCCGTTCCATTGCCGCCAGCCCATCAACCGAGGCGCGATTAGTCAGCGCTTGCCGAAGGCCAGCACTTCCGCCGTATAGGTCTCGACCACCAGGCTGAAGGGCTGGTTGTCCTGGGTGTAGAGGATGGCGCGGTGGCGCAGCACGTCGTGCGGGATCGGCAGGGGGCCCTGCCCGGCCGCAGGCAGCGGCGCCTCCATCTCCCAGCCCTTGGGCAGGGGCGACCACAACAGGTCGGCACTGATCGTCTGGCGGCGGAAATGCAGGCCCTGCACCACCTTGCCAAACGGCTGGTCGGTGCTATCCAGCACCTGGTTCATTTCCGGGGTGAGCCGTGCCGGGACGTACCAGTTATCGGCCTCGGACAGCACATGGCCGTCGCAGGCCAACTGCACGCGGCGATAGCGGACGGGCTCGTCGGCACCGATTCCCAGCGCGGCGCGATCCTCCGCCGGCAGCGGCTTGTCCTGGCCCTTCACCCGGTTCGCCACGATCTTCGCTTCCGGCGCCAGGCCGTGATCGCCGCACCAGCGCTCAAGGGTGAGCGTGGCGCTGGCATGGCTGAGCAGATCGGCGTTCAGCGTTTCCAGCAGCGCCAGCGCCTGCGTGCGCGAGGCGATATCGTTGGTGAAGGGCGTGCGCGCCTCGGACGGCGACGAGACCGAAGCCATCACCGCAATCGAACCCGCCACCATGATCGTCTTCGCCACCATCACCGACACCTGCATGTTCGTGTAGGAGCGCGCTTGCGCGCGACCCCAGGCCATCACCAGCCCGCTATTATCCGCCCATCCGCGACCCTGCGTAAGTGAGGCCCTGGCATGGCATTCCCGACTGATCGAGCGACCCTTTCGTTGCAGGAAATCTATACGGAAGCCAATTACACGACGGTGATGACGTTCGACCGGTTCGATGAATTACTGACGCATGTCGCCTATGAGTTGAAGGTACCCGTGGGCAAGCTGAGGGTAACGGACCGGTTCGATCAGGAGCTAAAGCCCGCCGGAAGGCCCGAATGGGATGGCGGATTTGCCAGCCTCGCCATCGATATTGAGCAAGGCTTGAAACGGCACAAGCGAAAGCATGAAAGGCCCATCCTGTGGACCGTCGACGAGTACCTTCGCCTGATGAACGAACTCTATTAATTCAGCCAAGGCCTGTTGTAGGAGCGCGCTTGCGCGCGACCCCACGTCAGTGCGAGCACCCCTCGCGTGCAAGCACGCTCCTACATACAAGGGCGGGTTACAGGCCCTTGGCGGCCTGGGCTACCGCACGGAATAGGGCGCGGCCCTTGTTCATGGTTTCTTCCCACTCGGCTGCGGGGTCGGAATCGTAGACCACGCCGCCGCCGGCCTGGACGTGCAGGCGGCCGTCCTGGATGACCGCCGTGCGAATCGCGATCGCGGTATCCGCATCGCCCCACCAGCCAAGCCAGCCGATGGCGCCGGCGTAGATGTTGCGCTTGAAGGGCTCCAGTTCCTGGATGATCTCCAGCGCACGGATCTTCGGCGCACCGCTGACGGTGCCGGCCGGGAACGTCGCCTTGATCACATCCATGTACGACATGCCGTCCTTGATATCGCCTTCCACCTGGGAAACGATGTGCATGACGTGCGAGTAGCGTTCCACCACGAACGATTCGGCGAGCTCCACCGTGCCGGTCTGGCTCACGCGGCCCACGTCGTTGCGGCCCAGGTCGATGAGCATGAGGTGCTCGGCGCGTTCCTTCGGATCGGCCAGCAGCTCGGTTTCGAGCGCGATGTCCTCGGCTTCATCCTTGCCGCGGCGGCGGGTGCCGGCGATGGGGCGCAGCACGACGCGGCCGTTCTTCAGGCGCACCAGGATCTCCGGCGAGGAGCCCACGATCTGGGTGGGACCGATATCGATGAAGAACATGTACGGCGACGGGTTCATCGCGCGCAGGGCGCGGTACACATCCACCGGACGGGCGTTGAAGCCGATGCTCAGGCGCTGCGAGGGCACCACCTGGAAGATATCGCCCGCGCGGATGTACTCCTGCGCGGTGCGCACCATGGCTTCGTATTCTTCGCGGGTGAACGAGGATTTGAAATCGGATTCGTCGAGGGCGACTGACTGTTGGATCTGCGGGTAGCTCACCCCGCCCTGGCGCAGGCGGAAGGTGAGCGCATCCAGCCGGCGCATCGCCTCGGCGTAGGCCTGCGGGCGCGACGGATCGGCATGGACGATGAGGTACAGGCGGCCCTTCAAGTTATCGAACACCGCCAGCTCATCGGCCAGCATGAGCAGCACATCGGGGGTGCCCAGCTCATCGGTCTTGTCCCACTGGGCCAGGCGCTCTTCGATATAGCCGATGGTCTCGAAGCCGAAATAACCGACCAGGCCGCCGGTGAAGTCGGGCAGGCCCGGCAGCTTCGGCACCTCGTACTGCTTGCGCAGCACCTCGATCTCGGCCAGGGGATCCGCCAGGTGGCGGGTCTCGACCACCTCGCCGTTCTCTTCCACCTCCAGTTCATGCCCGCGCAGGCGGTACACGCGCTTTGCCGGCAGGCCGATCATGGAATGGCGGCCCCAGGTCGCCCCACCCTCCACGGATTCGAACAGGAAGGTGTACGGGCCATCGGCCAGCTTCAGGTAAACCGAGAGGGGGGTATCGAGATCGGAGAACACCTCGCGCACCAGCGGGATACGGGTGTAGCCCTGCGCGGCGTAGGCGTCGAATTGTTCGCGGGAGATCATGGGGTCTGGGGATGCCCGGTGGGGTGACCTTGGATTGTAGGGCTAATTGGCTTGTGTGCCCTACCCGGGGGTGCCGGTTGCCTTGGTGGGCGGGCCGCATCGTGATGCCACCCCCTGTAGGAGCGTGCTTGCACGCGATAAAACCTGGCGACAACGCACGCCCCTTCCCGGGTATCGTCTTGGCATGAAAACCCGCCCCCTGACCGCCATGCTCGCCCTTTTCCTCGCGGTGCCCATGGCAGCGAATGCGACGCCGCCCGAGGTACCCACCCTTTCGGCAGCATTGACCCAAGCCCTCACCGAGGCAGGCAGTCAGCCGGGAAGCCAGGCATCGCGATGCGAGCGGTCTTTCCGCGAGTACCTCGCTGACACATCGCGCGCGGTAGACCCGCTACTCGCCAAGGCCCACGGTAGCTTCGCAGTGCTCTGGTCAGTCGCCGAAGACGGACGCATCTCCGGCGCCTGGATAGTCCGGCAGACCCCATCAGGCCGATGGCTGGTGAGCCTCCGCAGCGACGACCCGCCAGAAGACACCGAACTCAACGCGGCAGACGCAAGGCGGTTCACCGCGGCGTGGAAGCGAGTGATGACTGGAAAGATCACCGAAGTGAGGGATGTCGCTGACGGGTCATGCACCCTTACTTACGATGGAAGGCATGCGCGACTGTTTCGTCCAGGCTATGGGATCGCTAGCCGGGCTGATGATGCGCTGCAGGTGGCGTTGACGGTTCTTGATGACGCGTGGCGTTAGCAACATACGCGGCCAGGATTGGAGCGCCGCGGAAATCAATGTCACTCTTGCCGCATCGCGTTGGATCCGTCGATGTCAATCTGCTCGCCAAAGACACAGACGATCACGACATAGCACTGCGCGTATCGCATCTCCTTCAGCGCGAAATCATCCGCAGGAACACCCTCCGAGATCCGTCCGGCATACGTTGCCTGGACAGTGGCTATGGGGCCCGAAACGACTGCCGTCACCTCAGCTAAACGCCCGACGTCATCTCCGTACTCAAGCAACGAACGTACCCGTACATCCTTGTCCGAAACGGTCCCGGTGACGTTACTGATGCGACGATCCATTGCCGCGATCCTTCTGGCGGAAACTGAGAACGGAAGGTTATCGACGCATGTCGCCACGCCGTAGATCATCATCAACACTGCGGATGATCGCAACGCCGGCATTTTTAGTCGCCTCATCCGCATTCGAGCCAGTCCGTGATTTGACCAATGGCTTACCACTGAATGATCGGTAAAATGAGCATAATCGCCGACACAACAATCCCAAGACCACCCAGACACGTGACGACGTACGCCGCTCTCAAATCAAAGGTCCTTGGGAACCATAAAACACCGATATTGAGCGCAATAATGCCCAACGCAGGAGCAACCTGGAGCACCAGGACCATCTTCCACGTGAGCTCCGGCGGATTGCCCTTCCATAAGGCCATCGATGCCCCAAACCAGAACAGTCCAACGTAGAGCAAATAGATTACGCAAGTGACTATGGCAACGAATGTCACGATCCATCTAGCCGCAATGTAAATTGTCTCTTGTTTATGCATTAGGGAACAACGCGTATCGTTCCGTAGTACCTAATCGGCTCCCGCACAGGACTGCCTCGCCTGATTGGAAGCGGGCCACGTATCCATGAGCGCCGCGAATAATCAATGACATCAAGCGTCGAAGTTCCCCGTATCGCAGGGACGACGGCACCTTTGTAAAAGGCCGCATCAGCACCAGACGAGTTCACGGTGATGCAACCCATACTGTTGGTGCCAGGATGAAGACGAAAGGCGTCACGCCCGGTCGCGTCATCGACGTCATTAAGTGGATATTCGTCCAATGGATCAAGACGAAACCAATCCTCTTTTCGATGGCCGAGCACTTGATAGGTTCCCAACGGGATCTGCTCCGAAGGTCGGGCCTCGAACGTGCCATCCCTTTGAAAGGTCCCGCCTGAGCGAGCATCCACTCGATATGTCATGCGAGTATCGAGGTCCTCAATAGTCAGCTCCCCGGTGGACAGTGAAAACGTTCCATTCACTATCAGCCCAGATGGGTCGGCCTTGGTATATGGATTGCCCGTCGCATACGCATAGGTCGCCACGCCCCCTCTGAGCCCAACCGGATCACTCTGCACATACCGCCCACTCTGCGGATCATAATCCCGCCACCCATTCTGAAAGAGCCCCGTCACAGCGTCATACCGCTGTCCCGGGAACCGCATATCGAACACGTACTTGCGCCCATCCTTATCGGGGTCCTCATTCGGCGCAGCGCTACCAAATGCCTCGCCCGATACCGACCAGGTCCATATCGCCTTGTCCGACGCACGGTCGATCACAACACGTGGCGTGCCGAGGTGATCGAGTTGGATGTCGCGAATCGCATCACCGTCGAGCGCGGCTAGGGGTAGGTCGCCGAGCCACACTACCTGCCGAACCGGACGGCCCGCCGCATCGTAATCACCGATCCAGTGGCCGCTTTCGTCGTGCAGCGACACGGTCATTTGCCCGGCGATGTAGCGCGCCACCTGCTGGCCGAACGGGTTGTAGGCGTAGTTCATTTCCACCACGCCATTCACCTTGGCCTGGCTCATGCGGCTGCTGGCGTCGTAGACAAACTGGCGATCGCCGATGCTGGTCGTGTTGCCGTTGGCGTCGTAGGTTCGGGCGATCTTGTTGGCCGTCAGCAGACGGTGGCTGTCGGCGGCATAGACAAAGCTGCGGTTGGTGAACGGCAGGCTGTTCCACGCAAGGCGGTTGCCGGTCTTGTCATACCGGTAGGTGTGCATGTCGCCCAAGGGATTATCCGGTGACGGATCGAGGGCGCCCGCGGACGTCACCCGGCAGAGGGCGTCTGTATCGATGTAGCTCGTGACCGAGCCGTTGGTGATCATGTCGACATTGCTGTTGAGATAAGACACCGCAAGGTTAAGGCCGCCCGCACGCGCGTCCCGGACCGTCGTCACGGCGCCCATCCCATCGTAGGTGCGCTCCAGCGTCCGCAGGCCCGCCGTCCAGCTCACCGGGCGACCCAGCGCATCATGGCGAACCGAGCTCGCGATGGACTGGCTTGAGGTGAGCGCGGCTTGCGCATCGATGCCGGTGACATGTCCCGCCGCGTCGCGGGTATAGATCACCTGGCGGCCGTCAGGATAGGTCATCGCAGCCAGCCTGCCCGCCTTTGTATAGGCGTACTGGACGACCAGGGTCACGCCGCGGGTGACCTGCGTTTTCTGCGTGACGCGCCCCGCGAAGTCATAGCAGAACGAAGTGCTTCCATCGCGATCGGTCACGCCGGCCAGCCGCCCGATGGCGAAGTCGGCACCCGCACCGCACGTGGATGCCGGCTTGTCGTAGGTGTAGGTCGTGCGTGCCCCATCGCTATAGGTCACGGTGGTCACGCGGCCAAGGGCGTCGTATGCACGGTCAATCTTTCGCGCATCGGCTGGCGTCTCGCGGAGCGGCTGGCCATTCGCATCGTTCTCGAACGAGGTGTCGCCCGTATCAGGGCTGCGGCGCCACAGCAGGTCGCCGATGCCGTTGCGTAGGTAAGCGGTCGACAAGCCCTTGGGATCGACCACGGTCCTGACCTGATCCGCGCCGTCGTACGCCAGGTGTGTCTCGGCTTTCTCGCTACCGCTGCCTTCGGTCACGCGATCGACGCGGCCACGTGCATCGCGCCCGTAGGTCGGCCCATTGAGGTAGCCAGACGTTCGCAGGAACTGGCCATTCGCGTCGACGCTGTAATCGACGCTCTTCCCTGAATACTCGATGTTCTCCGGGACGCCGCGGCTATCGTAGGTGTACACGCGATCCAGGTCCTGCGTCCCGTCGGCCCGGGTAAACGCGTCCTTACCGACCAGACCCTGCGCATTACGTTCAATGCGGCGGGTATTCCCAACGGCATCGACCTGCTCCACGAGCCGATGCGCACTGTTGTAGCGATGCGTGAGCGTCGCGCCGTCCGGATCGGTGATCGTCTCAATGTCGCCATTGGCGTTATAGGTCATGCGCGTGACGATGTCGCCGGCCGACGGCGCCCCATCGCGACGCGCACGAATCGCCACTTCAAGCGGCCGCCCCATCGCGTCGAAGCGCCGGTCCGTACGCACCCCATTCGCATCGGTCACCGCGGCAGGACGCCCCGCGGCGTCGTAGGCCAGCACGGTATCGACCTGGCCGAGCGGGTGGGTCACGGTGTGCAGATCACCGGCGCGCCAGGCGCACGCCGTGGCCGAGCAACCCGGCGCATCCGAGGCCCGATAGGCGAAGCGCGTCGTGTCCGCCGTGCCTTTAGGCGGCCCGTCCACGCTAAGCACCCGGCCCGCTGCGTCGTAAGTGAACTCCGTTACCCGTTCTTCGGGCCACTGCCCCTCGCCGGGGTTCGCCGCATCGGCGAGTCCGCCTTGCCGCTGCTTCAGGAGGTTGCCCTTGAGGTCGTATTCGAACACCGTCCACTGCGCGCCGTTGTCGATGCGAATGGGCTTGTCGAACAACGGGTTCCATGTCGTCTTGACCGTGCGTGCCACGGGCGTGCCATCGGCTTCTGTGCGCTCGATTTCGAGCCGGCGCGATACGTCATAGCGATACGAGGTGGGCACGCCGAGGTAATCGGTGTTGCGCGCCACGAGTCCGCCACCGAGGTAATCGAAGTCGCGCGTTACCTCCTTGCGCCGATAGGTCTCCCTGCGCTGCCCCAGGCGGACGACGCCTTCCTTGTAGCCCGGGTACCAAGTCTCTTCACCCAGACCCGGTCGCCTGACATTGAGCTCCGCGGCGCCGATTCCGGTGAGTTCGGTCAGTTCCAGGTTATCGCCGTGCGACGACGCGATGGCCCGGTTCGCGCTGTCGTAGCGGAATGTCGCGAAGCGCTTGCCATCGTTGCCGACAATGCCCGTCAGCTTGTGGTTTCGCGTACCGCCCATCCCCTGCTCGTCGTAGCCGTACTTCACCTTGCGGCCATCGGGATAACTGACCTCGACCAGGTCGGCATCCAGCCCTTCGAGCAGGTCGCCACTGTAGTCGTACCGGATCCGTCCATCCGGCGTATCGACGGTCTCGACGCGGCCATAGCGGTCGTAGCCCAGCTTCAGCTCGCGCCCCTGGCGATCGGTGACGCGCACCAGCACGTTCACCTTGATGCCGATGCCCACCGTGATCTCGTCAAAGTGCAGAGTAAGCGCATTGCCGTTGGGGTCGATGCGCGAGCGCATGCGCCCCTTGTCGTCGTAGTGCTCGACGGTGAGGTCCGCCTTGGTGAGTGTCCAGCCACCGGCCGGGTCGTCGCGAAGGATGCCCCGCTCACCCTCCTCCGCCACGTAGGTATCACCCTTCTTCGTGAAGCGCGTTTCGCCACCGTCTTCCCGCAGCAGGTACAAGGCCGACCCATAGGCCCAGCCGCTTGCGCTAAAGATAGGGCGGCGAACGAAGGCACGGTCGTAGCTGTGGCGCCAGCGCGCCCCGATACGTGCCCCGGCGGGGTAACGCGCACCCACCCGGCTCACGCCGCTATCGAGCGAGAAGGCGCCGCTGTGATAGTTCCGCACGAAGACGAGGCCGGAGGACGCGGGGCCGGCATAGTCGACCGCGGACTCGATCTTGCTCATCGTCAGCGGGTTGATAGGGTTGCCCACGGTGGGGCTGTTGCCGATGGGGCACTGGTTCGCGCCGCTCTCTTCGGGAGCGCCCATGGAGGCGGTCTTGGGGAGCACGTCGGGGGAGACGCAGGCGACGGGGTCGGTGCCCGTGACGCGATCACGGTTTTCGAGGTAGCCGCCACGATCGGTGACAAGCAGTGCATCGACCGGACAGGAGCGGACCAGCTTGATATCACCGCTGATCGTCACAGTGCGCGGCGACGACGGGTCACCCACGACAATCGAGATGTCGAGAACGGAGTACGCGCTCCCCTTGCCGCTCGCTCCGGCGATCTCCCGTGCCGAATAACCCGCGAGGCTGCAATCAGGCGTCGTGCCGCAGTAACGATCGACGGCGATATTCACATCGCTGGCGAGCCATCCCGCCTCGTGATGGACGTATCCCGATGCGCCGGGCTCATCAAATGAGGCCGGAACGACGTGGCCATCGAGGAACGCAGGGAATGGCCTGGCCGGTTCATCCGCAGCGTGCGCAACGCCGGTGAACACGGCGATATGGATGGCGATGGCGAGCGCGCGACGACGACGCCCCAGCGATGATTCGTGCGACATGACTTCCCCTGCGTGTGTACGAGGGGCGCACGGTAGAGATCGTCATCGCGAAGATCTATGGAAGGATTCTGAAAAATCGGGCGGAATGCGTTCTGTAGGAACTGGCGCACACGTGGTGCGTATGCGCCTACACATATTCGGCTGAAACTGGTTAAGGACTAAGCACCGGCGGGTGCTCCTACAACAACCGCAACCTGGCAGTTACGCCAACCGTTGCCGCGGCAGCCCCTTCAAATGCAGCGTAAACGCCACGCCATCATCGATGTTCCGCGCACTGGCCGTACCTTGGTGGCGTTCGGCAACAAGCCGCACCACGTACAACCCCAGGCCAAGATGCGGCGCCTCACCCGGCGTGGCCTTGTCACGCAAACTCACCAGCGAATCGAACAAACGCCCCTGCATGGCGGCGGGCAACGGCGGCCCCTGGTTCGCGAGTTCCACGTCAGCGCCATCCACCGTGGGATGCAGCGCGATACGCAACCACCCACCGGGAGGGGTGAACGAAAGCGCGTTATCGAAAAGCTTGTCGAGCGCCTGCGCGATGAGTTCCGGCGATACGTGCATCACCACCGGGTCGCTCGGCACATCCACCTCGATGGGCCTATCACCCGCGAGGCTGCGGTAACCTTCGGCACAACCGCGCACGACATCGACGAGGTTCACGTCTTCCGCTTCAGCCGATGCAATCGCACGCTCCATCCGGCTGGCTTCACTCATCGCGCGGACCAACGCACTCAGCCGCGTGATGCCATCGCGCGCACGCGCCAGGTACGGCTCGGCTTCAGGCGGCAGGCCTGCGTGGTCGAGGTTATCCAGCGAGGATTTGACGATGGCGAGCGGCGTCTGCAGTTCGTGCGAGAGCTTCGAGGCGAGCGTGCGCAGGTAGTCCGTGTAGCCACCCACCACATCGAACAGCCGGGCAAAACTACGGGCAAGGTCGCCGAGTTCGTCGGTGGCATCGATCAGCGGGAACGGGCCATCGAGTTTGCCATCGTTATCCTGCGCACGCTCCGCCGCGTTACGCAGGCGACGCAAGCGGAAGGTGAGCCGCGTGGCGAACAGCAGCAGCACGCCACCGGCGACCAGCAGCACGCCGAAGCTGGTGAGCAGAAGGCCAAACAGCGCGCGGTTGGCGAGCAGCGGCACGGCGCGGCTGGGCTGTTCGAGCAGCACGACGCCATGCAGCTTGCCGCCCTGGGTAATCGGCATGGCCGCGGCGAGCACCACGCTGCCGCGCGCTTCACCCGCACGCCATGCAGTGGCCGGTTTGCCCGATAGCGCTTCGCGCACTTCCGGCAGGTCGATCTTCGGCGCGTCCTCCGTCCAAGCGGCGTTATCGTCCAGCCGCGTGGCGAGCAGCGAGCGGTACACCAGCGCGGCGAACCAGCCTGGCTGGCCGTTGGCCGGCGTATCGGGCAAGGCGAGCCGGCCGGTCTGCGCCATCAGCCACGCATGGGGCGAGAGCACGCGGACACGGACGCCATCGGGCGCTAGCCGCGCCAGCTCCTGCGAGAGCGACGGCGAGAATTCGAGTAGAGGGCGGGTATCGGCGCTAAGCGGTTCGCCGTCGCCCTCCGCGGCCAGGTGCACGCCCACGCCGAAGCGATCCAGGCGCAGGCCACGCGGGAGTTTCAACTCGGCGCGGAAGCCGCCGCCATCTTCCTGCCACTGCGCATTGATGCGATCGGGCAGCACGCCGGCTTCCGGATCCAGGGCGATGGCCGTGGTGGCGCCCGGCGCGGCACTGGCCAACAAGTAGCGCTGCGCATCTTCATTGCTCGCAATGGAGACGATGAGGTGATCGGCGCTGAGCGCAAGGCGATCGGCCGCATCGGCACGCCGGCGCTGCGGGGCGCGCACATCGATGGTGAAGTACAGCCAGCGGTCGTCCTCGGCGAACATCACCTTGGCATTGCGGCCCAACGACTGCGCCCAGGGGCTCAGCGAGGCCCAATCGTCGGCGTAGCCATCGATGGTGATGGGCACGTTGGCGGTCTGCACGTACCACGCGTTGCCGGCCGGCGGCAGCGGCGCATCCACCACCACGAGGCTGCGTGCCAGCGCGCGTGCGGAGGCCACCAGCGCCTGCGCCTGGCCTTCGCGCAGCAACGTTTCCATCTGCCGCACATACAGCCACCCGGCCACAGGCAGGGCCAGGGTGCATAAGGCGACGAGCAGCAGCTTCTGGCGAAGCGTCACGGGGTCCAGCGATAGCCGACGCCGTGCACGGTTTCGATCGCGTCGAAATCGGGCGCCAGCGCGACGAACTTCTTGCGGATGCGCTTGATGTGCGAGGTGATGGTGGCGTCATCCACCACCAGCTCGGCTTCGCGCATGAGCTGGTCGCGGTTCTTCACGTGGCCGGGGAAGCGCACGAGCGTGTGGACCATCCAGAACTCGGTCACCGTGAGCGGGATTTCGGTGCCGTTCCAGGTGATGCGCATGCGCTCGCTTTCCAGACGCAGCGGGCCGTGGGTGATCACGTTCTCGCTGGCGGCCGGGGTCTTCAGCGATTCGATGCGGCGGAACAGTGCGGCGATACGCGCGGCCAGCTGGTGCAGGCTGGTGTCCTTGGACAGGTAATCGTCGGCACCCAGGCGCAGGCCGCTGATCACATCGAAATCGGAATCGCGCGCGGTCAGGAAGATGATCGGCAGCGTGGCGCTCTTGGCGCGCAGCTCGCGGCACAGGTCGAACCCGCCCTCGGGCTCATCGCCCAGGCCGATATCGATGATGACGAGCTCGGGCAGGCGCATGGCGAAGGCCACCGAGGCCTCCGAGCGCGAGCCATAGCCGCGGGTGTCGTAGCCGAAGCGGGTGAGCGCTTCCACGTAGTTGGCGCGGATGAGGGGTTCGTCTTCGACAATGGCGATGCTGCGGCCCATGGGGGTTCCGTGTTTTGGGTTGGCGTGCGCAGGGTGCAATGGCCGCCCCCATCGCGCAAGCACCACCGCACGATTGCCCGTGTTTTGCCCGTGCACGAGCCCTTCCCCGGCCTACACGCCCCCTTTGCCCGCGTTTTGCCACAAACAGCCCGTGGATTGCCCCACGGGAGCCGCGCCTGCCGCCCCGGCAGGCGCTGAACTGGCACCACGGCGGCCCTGTTGGCGCCGAAGGATAAAGAAGAACATGAAGACCAAGCCCGACGCTGACAACACCGAACTGGAACGTAATTTTGAGCCGCTGCGCGTCACGCTGGCGCTCGGGGCCCTGTTGCTGGGCCTGCTCTGCGGCCTGCACTGACCGCACCGGTTCAAGCCCTACCCGTTTCCCCCTCGAGCTCCTGGTGTGGACGCTCCTTCACTCCCCTGGCGTTTATCCAGGGGAGCTTTTTCGCGTGCGCTAGTTGGATTCGGGTGCAGGGGGCGCCGGCGGCGTGGCCGGCTTGGTCACCGCGGGCAACTGGCCCAGCGGCACCAGCTCCATATCGCCTACCCACACCTGGGTATCCCACCCGGCGAAGAAGGTATCGCGCTCGTTCTTGATCCGCTTGGCGAGGCTCAGCCCGTTCTCGGTGCCAGGGGTCAATCCATTGATGTACGCAGTGCCGCCGAACTGCAGGGCGGCCTGCAGCTTCCAGAACTCCCGGTTGAAGCGATGATCGGCACGCACGGCGGCGACGCTATCGGCGTAGACCGGCTTCATCTGGTTCCAGTACGCATCGGCCTGCGTGCGCTCGCTGGCACTGAGCTCGCGGTACGCCGAGACGAAGCGCGATTCATACTCGGGCCCGTGACGCTCGGCCGAAAGCGCCAGCCAAGCCACGCCCAGCGGCCGGTTGGCCGCGACGTGGTCGCCGTTGAAATACATGATGCCCAGCGTCTGCTGTGCGGGCTTGCTGCCCCAGCGCGCGGCGGATTCCAGGGCATCGCGGGCCATGCCGTAGCGGCCGGCCCAGTAGTTGGAGCCGGCCTCGCAGAAGTAGTAATCGCCCGGCAGGAACCGTTCCAGCCCGTAGGGGCAGCCCTGCAACAGGTTGGCCACGTGCGCTTCCTGCCCGGGTAGCGGCTTGGGCCGGCTGGCGTGGCTACAGGCCGTGATCACCAGGGCCGCGGCAATGGCCGCGGCGACGCGTATTCCGTTCATGCCCACTCCTTCTGTGGTGATGGGTGTACCGACTTAATCGGCCTGCTTGGCCTTGCCGCGGTTCACGACCTCGCTGATCGGTACGAGCTGCGCTTCGCCGACGAAGACGTTGGACTGCCAGCCTGCCAGTGCCACGGCTTCGCGGCCTTGCAGGTACCGGCCCACGCTGAAGCCCGATTGGCCGTACGCCCCCTCGCCACCGTTCACGCCATCGCTCATCTGCACACCCGCGACGCCATCGATAAAGATGGAACCGCCGAAGTTCACGGCGAAGGCGATGTCGTTGAACGCCCGATCGAAATGTTTCTTCGCCCGTGGCGCGGCGATGTTATCGGCGTACTTCGCCTTGAGCTCCTGCCAGTAGACGTTGGCCTGGGCCATCTCCTCAGGCGTGACGCGCTGGTAGGCATCCACGAACGCCGGCTCGTAATCCGGGTTGTGCCGCTCCGCGGCCAGCGCCAGCCAGGCCAGGCCGAGCGGGCGGTTCTTCTCGGCGTGGTCGCCATTGAAGTACATGATGCCCAGCGCGTACTGCGCGGGCTTGCTGGCCCATGCAGCCGCATCCTTCAGGCTTTCGCGCGCACTGGCATCACGGCCTGACCAGAAGTCACGCGCGGCATCGCAGTAGTAGTAATCGCCGGGCAGGAACCGTTCCAGCGATGAGGGGCAAAGCAGCAACGCCTGGCTCACCGTGTTCTTGTTCTGTCCGGGCAGCGGCTTAGGGCGCTCGCCCGCGTTCGCAACGAATGCCACGCCGGTGGCGATGAAAGCGGCCAGAAGCAACAGCGATTTCGACTTCATCTGCGTTTTCCTTGTATGCCGTGCTGTCAGTGCGACGGGGCCGCTGCGAGTTCGCCGACGGTGCCGCCATAGGTCACTTCGCCCACGGTCACATGGCCTTCCATGCCGTGGAAATAGTCATCGCGCATCTTGTCCATCTTCCGGATGAAGGCGAACGCGCGTTGGCCACCACCGACGCGTGAGCCGTGGTTTTCACCACCGCCTTCGTAGGTGCCTGCCTCGCCGCCCTGCGGCGGGCTGATGCCATCGAGGAACACATCGTTGCCGGCGAAGTCGGCATCGCGCATGTCTTTCATGCCGGCATTGAAGCGCCGCTCGGCGCGACGGCCCGCGACGTTATCGGCGTAATCCTTCTTCAGGTCGCGCCAGTAGGCATTGGCCTGCTTGCGCTGCTCGACGTTGAGCTTCGAAAACTCGACCAGGAAAGCTTTCTCGTAAACCGGATCGTGCCGCTCGGCGGAGAGGGCGAGCCACGCCACGCCCTTGGCCGGATCGCGCACGCCATTGTCGCCATTGAGGTACATGAGGCCGAGCACGTACTGCGCGGGCTTGCTGGCCCAGCGGGCGGCGTCCTGCATGCGGCGCATGGCCGCCTGCGTATCGCCGCGGGCGAACGCCTGGCTGCCGGCACAGAAGTAGTACTCACCGGGGAGGACGGTTTCGACCACCGGGGGGCAATACGTGGCAACACCTTTCAGGGCGCCGGTGGGATCGGCCGAGGCCGTGGCGGGCGCCTGCGCGGCGGCCGCGGTACCAGCGAGGAGGAACAGCGCGGCCGTAGCCGCCATACGACGTATGGACATCACCGACTCCTTTCATCGTGCCGGCACCGTTCCCCGTGCCAGGGGTTGCAACCGTTATTACAGTACTCCTGGGTACGCTTTTAGGGCGTGAAATTTTCTTTATGACTCAGGGTCAACTACGAATTCTTGCGCCGGGTTGACCTAATCCCGGCAGCCCCACCACCCGCGACCCGAATGTAGGAGCCCACCCTGCGGGCGACATCTTTCGCGACAGAGGAACAGGGCCTGTAGCGCCAGGCGAAAAGATGTCGCCCACAGGGTGGGCTCCTACAAAGGGCTTATCAGCCCTTGTCGATGGCCGCGTGCATGCGGCGGATGACGTCGGCGTAATCCGGGGCCGTAAAGATGGCCGAACCGGCGACGAAGGTATCCGCGCCGGCGGCGGCGATCTGGCCGATGTTGTCGGCGTTGACGCCGCCATCCACTTCCAGGCGGATCTTGCGGCCGCTGGCGTCGATGCGTTCGCGCACGTGGCGGATCTTGTCCAGCGCGGAGGGGATGAACTTCTGCCCGCCAAAGCCCGGGTTCACCGACATGATCAGCACCATGTCGATCTTGTCGAGCACGTAATCGAGCCAGTTGAGCGGCGTGGCCGGGTTGAACACCAGGCCGGCTTCGCAGCCTTCGCCCTGGATCAGCTGGATGGTGCGGTCCACGTGCTCGGAGGCTTCCGGGTGGAAGCTGATGCTGCGCGCGCCGGCCTTGGCGAAGTCCGGGACGATGCGGTCCACCGGCTTCACCATCAGGTGCACGTCGATGTGTTCGGTAATGCCGTAATCACGCAGCGCCTTCAGCACCATCGGGCCGATGGTGAGGTTGGGCACGTAGTGGTTATCCATCACGTCGAAGTGCACCCACTGCGCACCGGCATCGAGCACCTTGCGCGTGTCCTCACCCAGGCGGGCGAAATCCGCCGAGAGGATGGACGGGGCGATGACGGGAGACTGCTTGGCCATGACGTGTACCTGTAGGCAATGGAAACGGCGTATCGAAAATGTAGGAGCCCACCCTGTGGGCGACATCTTTTGCCTCATCGCCACAGGCCCTGCTGCTCTGTCGCGAACAGCGTCGCCCACAGGGTGGGCTCCTACAGCGCTAAGGCACCATCATAACGGCCAGCACGTTGGGATTACTTGAAGCCTCTTTCTGACTTGATCCGCTCATACGCCGCATTGATCTCGCTTGCGCGCGATTCGGCGCGGCGGCGCATGTCTTCGGGCAGGTCGCCCAGGCGATCGGGGTGGTGCTCGGAAATCAGCTTGCGGTAGGCGCGCTTGATCGCACGTTCGTCCGAATCGCGCTGGATGCCCAGCACGGCGTACGGATCCGGGCCCATGGTGTTCCGCTGCGGCGGCACGTAGCCACCGTTGCCACGCGGGCCGCCGTAACCGCGGTTGCCGCCGGCCTGACCATTCCAGGCGTAGCCCTTCATGGCCATGAGCGCCATGAGCTCCATATCGCTCACGCGCAGTGCGAACGCCAGCTGGCGCAGGATGGCCATCTTCTCCGGCGAGGGCGCGCTGCCCTCGGCCAGGACGGTTTCGATCACGACATCGATCACCGGGAACGCGTGGTCGCGGCGGTGGCCCACCCACTGGCGCAGCTGGTCGATCACTTCGTTGGCGTTGAACTCGGGCTGCTTGCCTTCGTTGAACGCATCGATGGCCTTGGCCCGGTCATCCTGGTCCAGGTTCATGCGCGCCATGAGGCGCTCGGCAATGGCGATTTCCGCTTCGGAAACCCGGCCATCGGCCTTGGCCACGGCGCCGATCAGCGCGAACAGCGGCGCCACATAACCGCCCTGCACGGGGGCACGCCGCCGCTGGCTCTGCTGGCGGCTGGCATCGAACATGAAGCCGATCATGCCGCCGATGAGGGCGCCGAGCAGGTTGTGGGTGAGCCACATACCGGCGACAGCACCGATGAGAAGACCGGTGAAATTCATGGAGCGCCCTTGGAGGGGGACTGGGCGGCATACCACTGGGAAAGCTGGTCGATATCCGCATCGGAAAGGGGACCGGCCATGGCGCGCATGATCGGGTTATCGCGGTGGCCATCGCGGTACTGGTGCAGGGCCGCCTTGAGGTAAATCGCCTTCTGACCCGCCAGGTTGGGCGCATCGGCGTTAATGGCCACGCCGTTTTCCCCATGACACGCCGCGCACATGCCCAACCGCACCGGTTTCGCGGGCGGGGCAGCGAGGACAGGGGTGATCAGGGCCAGGGCGAGTGCCGCGGTCGTCAGTTTGCGCATGGACCAAGGTGTGGGGGCTGTAGCCGTAAATTCTAGCAGGTGGCCGTTGGCCACCTGCGGCATCCCGCCACCGCAGCGCCGCCACATACAGCCCCCGGTAGGAGCCCACCCTGTGGGCGACATCCTTTCGCCTGGCGCAACAGGCCCTGCTCCTCTGTCGCGAAAGGATGTCGCCCACAGGGTGGGCTCCTACCGGCGGGTCGGGCGCTCGGCCGGTACAATGGGCAGATATTCTGTCTACGTCCCCTGTTTTCTGATCCTGGAGCCCGCCGTGCCCACCACCCTGAGCCAATCCGACCTGCCCGGCCTGGACCTTATCCACCGCGGCAAGGTCCGCGATGTCTACGCCCTGCCCGGCAACCGCCTGCTCATGGTGGCCACCGATCGCCTCTCGGCGTTCGATTCGGTGCTGCCCAACCCGATCCCCGGCAAGGGCGAGATGCTCTGCCAGATCTCGAACTTCTGGTTCGAGAAGACCAAACACCTCATTCCCAACCACCTGACCGGCGAAGACGTGGCCTCCGTGCTGCCGCCTGGGGTGGACCCGGCCCTGTACGCGAAGCGCGCGGTCATCACCAAGCGCCTGAAGCCGGTGCCGGTCGAAGCGATCGCCCGCGGCTACATCATCGGTTCGGGCTGGAAGGACTACCAGGCCACCGGCGCCATCTGCGGCATCACCCTGCCCGCGGGGCTGAAGCAGGCCCAGCAGTTGCCGGAGCCGATCTTCACGCCCTCGACCAAGGCCGCCGTGGGCGACCACGACGAGAACGTGAGCTTTGGGGCGGTCGTAGCCGCCGTGGGCGCAGACATGGCCAACGCCGTGCGCGATGCCACGCTGAAGATCTACAAGTTCGCCGCTGAATACGCCGCCACCCGCGGGATCATCATTGCCGATACCAAGTTCGAGTTCGGCACCGATGAAAACGGCACGCTCTACATCATGGATGAAATGCTGACCCCGGATTCCTCGCGCTTCTGGCCGGCCGAATCGTACGAGGTGGGGATCAGCCCGCCCAGCTACGACAAGCAGTTCGTGCGTGATTACCTACTGGACAGCGGCTGGAACAAGGAGCCGCCGGCGCCGTCCGTGCCCGACGCCGTGATCGAACGCACGGCCGCCAAGTACGCCGAAGCGCTGGAACGCCTGGCCGATATCCGCGTCAGCTAAAGGCCGGTGCCGCAGGAACGGGGGCGGCACCAGGTGCTGCACCCGCTCTTGCGCTGCGCCGCCCACGCTTTACGCTGGGCGCGTAACGCTTCACGGACATGACGTTTTACGGAGCCCCCATGCGCGACGCGGCCACCTGGTTCGGCAACTACAGCCGGGATCACCAGAACCCCACCAACCGGCTGATCCACTGGATCTGCGTACCGGCGATCACCTGGACGGTCATCGCCTTCATCTGGCTGATCCCGGTGCCCTCGGCGTTCGGTAAGCCGGGGCTGTGGGCCGTGGTCGGCATGTTCCTGGCGTTCTGCTTCTACTACTACCGCCTGTCGCGGGTGATCGGCCTGGCCATGGCCGGCGCCTTCATCTCGCTCGCCTTCCTCACCGATTTTCTCTACTACGCGCTTGGGCCCTCTGGCCTCGCGTGGCTGGCGGCAATCGTGTTCGTGGCCGCCTGGATCGGCCAGTTCATCGGCCACAAGATCGAGGGCCGCCGGCCGTCGTTCTTCACCGACCTGCAGTACCTGCTGATCGGCCCGGCATGGCTCATGAGCAAGGCCCTGCGCCGCGCGGGCAAGGATTACTGACGGTGCAGACGACGCTTACGCTGTTCTCCGCCGCCATCTGGTGGGTGATCTATTCCAGCGCCGCCGCCGTGGTCCCTGCGGTCATCGCGTTCTTCGTGCTGCGCTGGCTGGAAAAGACGCCGGTGGTTTTCAACCGCGCCTACCTGGCCAGCCTGCTGTGGGCCCTGCTCGCGGTGCTCACCGGCGGCCTGGTGATCGCCGCCCAGCACGGCCAGGCCGCCGGCCAGTCCATCTTCGTATTGCCCTGGATGCGCGCCGCCCTGGTGGTGGACATGCTGGTGGGCGCGTTCCTGATCTGGCGCATGGTCCCGCGCATCGACGCCCGCCGGGTGAAGCCGAGCAGTGCCTGCATGGCCGTCGCCATGGTGATGGTGGTGGCGCTGGTCGTCGGCACGACGATCCACCGCTAAGCCCCCTGTCTCCCGCCCCCCGGTAGGAGCCCACCCTGTGGGCGACATCTTCTCGCGACAAAAAACAATCCCTGTGGCGCACCGCTAAGCCCCCTGTCTCCCGCCCCCTGGTAGGAGCCCACCCTGTGGGCGACATCTTCTCGCGAAAAAAAACAGTCCCTGTGGCGCACCGCGAACAGCGTCGCCCACAGGGTGGGCTCCTACGCAGGTCGCGATAGCCCGGAGCTATCGGATCCATGCACAGGATGCGTTGGACTTCGCGTGCGCCGTCCCCATAATGAGATTCATTCCCATTGAGGACGTGGCCATGGCCCGGAAGATCAAGTTCGCGGCGACGCATTTCAGCATCGCCTTTTCCATGAGTTATGCGGCAAACCAGAACGTGGCGATCAGCGCGCTGATTGGCGTGGCTGAGCCGCTGGCCTTTGTGTTCGGCCGTTCCGTGCTCGGAGAGACCCGCACGGGAATGATGGTGGCGCCCGCCGCCTGATCCGCCCCACCGGCCAGCTAGCCGTTATCGCCTGCGGCCTGCCCTGCTTCCGGCCCCCCGGCCTTGTCCGGATGCCCGGTTTTAGCGGCGCGCCCCTCCGTTTCCCGCCCCACCGCCGCCGACCCGCACGTTCGTTTCGCTCACCGCACGCGTAAACCCTTCGAACGGGATATCGGTGATGCCGACCAGCCCGATGTGCGCGTTCTCGCCATCCAGGATCCGGCCGGTGACCGGCTGATCGACGTACTGGAACCAGTGCGTGCCGACGACGATGCCCGACGCGGCCGCCGCCTCCACGAACTTTGCGTAGGCTTTGCCGCGCTCTTCCTCGTTCGCCACCGCCGCCACGCCGTTGCCAAACGGGCCACGGTCGCTCGAGCCGAAGTGGAACTCCGTCAGAAGCACGGGCTTATCCCATCGCTTGAACTCCGCCACATCGAAGCCGTGCTCCGGCAGATCCGTGTACGTGTTGATGCTGGTGACATCGGTGTACTGCGCGCTCATTTCCTCCACTTCCGGCGTACGCACTGCGAGGCGGCCGCCGAGGAACAGGTGGTGTGGATCGGCCTTCTTCAGCGTTTGCGCGACGGTCTTGAAGTACTGCCCGGCATAGAGTTTGAGGAAGGCGATGTAGTCGGCGGCGATGGCCGGATGCGGTTCGTTCGGATCAGGCGCTTTGAAGTTCTGCTCTGCTACCTGGTCCCAGGTGGTGACGTTGACGCCCCACGCTTTCGCAAACGCCGCGGCATCACCGTGGGTCTTTTTCAGATATGCGAGGAACGCCTGTTTCGCGGGGCTTTGTGGGCCCTGCGCCAGCGAGCCGACCGCCAGCGCCCAGCGGCCTTGCGGGCCCTGCCCTGCCCAGGCGAGCTCGTTATCGGCGAAATAGCCGAGCAGCCAGGGATCATCCGCCTTGCCCTTCGTCGCGTTTGCCACAGCCTGTTGCGCGGCCTTCTCGAAACGCGGATCGAAGGGATCGGGCATGCGGCCCCAGTAGTCGTACCCGGTGCTTACCGTGTTGAAGTCGCCCTTGATCAAGATGGGCACGGTGTACGCCATGCGTTTGTCACCGGCGAACGCGGGATCGCTCCAGTTACCGAGCGTGTTGAAGCGCCAGGCCTTCAGGCGATCGAGCGTGCGCTTGCGCCAGCCCGCTTCAAAATCATTGCCCAGGGTGCGTGCGATGTTGTTCGCATACACATCCCACCACAGGCCGTGGTTCATACCGTTATCGCGCTGCGAGCCGTTGTCGCTGCGGCTATCGCCGGTGCCCGTGAATGGCGCGCCCGCTGCGGGCGGCGCGGTGAACATGAACTCGCGGCCCTCCACGTAGGTGCGGCCATCGATGTGGTTCACGGCGTTCACGCCGAGCGAGAAAAACGCATGGCCTTCGGGCGTGACCAGCCACCAGCGCGCGCCCTGCTTCTGCACACGGAAAAAGCCCGAGGCCTGCGATGCAGGCATGTCGGTACGCCCGCCGAACGGGTCGAGGCCCGTGGCGTTGTCGGCCTTCGGCACGGCGTTCGCCCGCTTCTTCAATGCCGCATCGGTATCGATCTTCTCCGGCCACGTGGCTCGGGTGAACTGGCCGAAGCGATCGACGATGCCCTTGTAGGCACCACCCAGGCCACCGTCATCCCCGATAAGGAACATCTTGCCGAACAGCACGGTCTGCGCCGCACCGGGCTGCGGAATGGAAAACGTGATCGAGGTGATTTTCTGTGTGTCGATCGCGCCTTCGGTGGTCAGCGCGACGAGCCGGCTCTGGTCGCCATCCATGTAGGGCATGGGTGGCCCTACCTGCATGCCATAGGCGCGCGGCGAGGTCGCGGTAAGCGGCATGGTGAAGGCCTGCGGCGGGCCAGGCGGTAAGCCCACCGTCGTCTTCAGATGCTGCTCGCCCGCGGCGACATCCACGATAAGGGTCACCGGCCAGGGCATGCCATTTTGCATGACCACCCAGAGCCCGCCGTTCTTGCGCCCGGGGAAATGGCCCAGCCAGCTCGCTGGCGGCTGGACGATAAGCGCGGGGGCAGGCGCCGGATGAAAGGTCACGGCCGCGTAAGTGGGGCCGCCGGCCACGCTACGCGGCGTGGGGTCCAGCGTGGCATCCCGGGTGGTAATCCGGTCCGTCGGGTGGGCGACATCCGCCATGGGTGGGCGGAAATCCATATCCAGGCCAGCAAGCCACAGGGCAAGTGTCAGCATCATCGGCACACCTTCTCATCCAGGACGTGAACCGCATTTGTAGGATCGTTAACCAGCCCGGTTCAGGCGTTTGCGCCACAGGTAGAACACCGGAATGCCCAGGGCGATGATCAGCAGGCTCATGCCGGCGTTCTGCGGCTGGGTGATGGCGGTGGCCACGATCACGCACAGCACGGTGGTGGTGAAGATGAGCGGCACCCAAGGGTACCCCGGCACCAGGTACGGCGACGGTTCGGACTTCAGCTTGCGCCGGTACCAGAAGATGGTCGCGATACCGAACGCGTGCGACAGCCATTCACCCACGGTGGTGTAATCCACCAGCGCTTCGAAGCTGCCGGAGAGAATCAGCGCGATCGCCCACGCACCCAGCGCCAGCAGCGCGATCTGCGGCGCGCCGGTCTTCGCATCGATACGTGCGATGGGTTTGAAGAACATGCCATCGGCGCTCATCACCTGCAGCACGCGCGCGCCGCCAGCGATGGCAATGCTGCAATAGCCGAAGGTGGAACAGGCGATACCGACCGCGATGACCGTGGCACCGGATTCGCCAAACACGCGGCGCATGAGGTCGGCCGCGGGAGCCGTGCTGGCCGCAAGGCCAGCGTGGCCCAGGCCCGCCATGTAGGCGATATTGATCAACACGTAGCAGATCACGACGCTGGCCATGCCTAGGCCCAACGCACGCGGAAGGGTCCGCTGCGGATCGCGGACTTCGCCAGCCAGGTCGTTGAGGTAGTGGAAGCCGCCATAGGCGAACATCGCCGGCAACAGCGCGCCGATCACCATGCCCGGCGGCACATCACGGGTGGTATCCGCCGCGAACGCGAGGCCCAGGTGGCCGTGAGCCAGGTACAGGCCGACGGCGATCAGCATGGCCACCGCGCCGAGCTTCAGCACGGTGAAGATGTTCTGCACCCAGGCACCGGCGCGGATGCCGAAGAGGTTCACCGCCACGATGAAGCTGATGGCCGCCACCGCCACCGGTTTCACCCACTCGTGCGGGAGGCCGACGGCGCGGGTGGCGTAATCGGCGAAGGTGGTAGCCACTGCGGCGACGCTGCCGGGGTAGTTGATCAGCGCCATGGTCCAGCCGAACAGGAACGCCGGCAGCTGGCCGAAGGCTTCGCGCAGGTACACATAGGTACCGCCCGCCTGCGGCCTTCGCGCGCCCAGCTCTGCGTAACACAGCACCCCCGCCAGGGTGAGCAGGCCACCCACGGCCCAGAGGATGATGACCTCCGTGCCCGAGCTGGTGCTTTTGGCGACAGCGGCCGGGGTACGGAAGATACCCGCCCCGATAACACCGCCGATGACGATCATCGCGGCATCCCAGGTGCCGAGACGACGGAGGTAGTGAGCTGGCTGAGGTACGGGCATCGGGCGACCATGCCATAAACCGACGCTGCTGTGCGATATGACCGAGGTCATGAAACGCCCCCCGTGGGCGACATCTCCGCACAACGGTAGGAGCCCACCCTGTGGGCGACATCTTTTCGCCGGACGCCGCAGGTCCTGCTGCCCAGGCGCGAACAGCGTCGCCCACAGGGTGGGCTCCTACACGGCGGCGCTGCGTTTCCTGATGGTTGTGGCGCCGTCTCGATCGCAACCTTTACGGCATGACTATCAAACCTGGACAGGCGGCACTTCGACGCGGGCGCGTATCGGAGCCGGGCCGCATTTACATCGTGACGTGTGTGGCATGGAACCGCTCGCCCGCGTTCCGCCATTACCTCCACGCCCGCATGGCCGCGCGCATCATTCATGAACGCAAGACGTGGGGTGACGCCGAATGCATGGCATGGGTGCTCATGCCGGATCACTGGCATGGTCTGGTGCGCGTCGGTGACGAAGACCTTTCAAAGGTCATCCATCGCTTGAAATCACGCATAGCCAAGGCGTTTCGAAAAGACGGACGGCAATCGCCGCTATGGCAAAAGGGTTTCCACGATCGCGCATTACGAGCAGAAGACGATGTCCGCGCCGCGGCCCGCTACATCGTTGCAAACCCGGTTCGTGCAGGCATCGTTGAACGTGCTGGCCAATACCCCTACTGGAACGCCGTTTGGCTGTAGGAACGCGGGTATTTACCCGGACAATAATGCAGTGTATTTTAGCCGGGTGAATTATCTCTCCGGAACGGGACGTCCCATGCCATCGCTCTTCGCCATGTCACAGAAAGCCCCAACCCAGCGGTACCTTGAGCCCACCCAAGCCGCTGGCCGGGCCTTCGTCGGTCGCGGTTTGACCGGCAACGTCGTGATGCTGAACCTGCTGCGCTTTCGCGATATCGCGGATTACTCGGAGCATCCAGTGCTCGCCCCGGCCTCGCCCATCTCGGGTGCCGAAGCCTTCGATCGCTACATCGAACACACCCTGCCCTTTCTCCGCGAGAGTGGCGGTGAGCTTCTCTTTGTCGGTACCGGCGGTCCCCTATTGATCGGGCCCGCAGATGAACGCTGGGATGTGGCCATGCTGGTGAAGCAGCGGAACGTCGAATCCTTTCTCGCCTTCGCCGACAACGCGGCTTATCTCGTTGGTCTTGGGCACCGGACGGCCGCCCTCGAAGATTCGCGACTGTTGCCGCTGAGCGAACTGAATGCCGCCGTCCCTCGTCAGCCTCATCCTGGGTAACGGCACCCGGTTCGCGCACAAAAAAACGCACCCGGTGAACGGCCATCAGGCCGCCCACCGGGTGCGTCGTAGGTATCGCTTTATTTCTTCTTCGGGATGTACAGGTCGGTGATCGTGCCTTCGTACACCTCGGCCGCCATGCCGACGGATTCGCCGAGCGTGGGGTGCGGGTGCACGGTGCGGCCGATGTCGCCCGCCTCGCAACCCATCTCGATCGCCAGCGCCAGCTCGCTGATCAGATCGCCCGCGTGCGGGCCGACAATGCCGGCGCCGACGATGCGGTGGGTCTCTTCATCGAACAGCAGCTTGGTGAAGCCCTCGGTGCGGTCGATGCCGATAGCACGGCCGGAGGCCGCCCACGGGAACTTGCCCACGCCGATCTTGAGGCCCTTTTCCTTCGCCTCGCGCTCGGTCACGCCCACCCATGCGATTTCCGGATCGGTGTACGCCACCGACGGGATCACGCGCGCATCGAAGAAGCTCTTCTGGCCCGCAGCGGCTTCGGCAGCCACCTTCGCTTCGTGCGTGGCCTTGTGCGCCAGCATCGGCTGGCCCACCAGGTCGCCGATGGCGAAGATGTGCGGCACGTTGGTGCGCATCTGGCGATCGACCGGGATGAATCCACGATCGGTCACTTCCACGCCCGCCTTGTCCGCGCCCACCTTGCCGCCGTTCGGCGAACGGCCGACCGACACGAGCACGCGATCGAACAGCTTGGTCTCGGGGATGCTCTCGCCATCGAAGGTGACTTCGATGCCCTTCTTCGTGGCCTTCGCCTCGACGACCTTGGTCTTGAGGTGGATGCCCTTGTAACGCTTGGCGATGCGCTGCTGCAGCGGCTTCACCAGGTCGATATCCGCACCCGGCATGAGCTGGTCGGCGAGCTCGACTACGGTCACTTCCGTGCCGAGGCCTGCGTACACCGTGGCCATTTCCAGGCCGATGATGCCGCCGCCGACCACGAGCATGGTCTTGGGCACATCACGCAGTTCCAGCGCGCCGGTGGAATCGATGACGCGCTCGTCATCCCACGGGAAGGACGGCAGCTTCACCGACTGCGAGCCGGCCGCGATGATCGCGTTTTCGAAGCGGATGAGCTTCACGCCATCAGCGGTCTGCACTTCCATCTCGTGCGGCGATACGAACGTGCCGACGCCGGTGACGGTGCGCACCTTGCGCGCCTTCGCCATCTGGGCGAGGCCGCCGGTGAGCTTGCCGACCACCTTTTCCTTGAACGAGCGCAGCTTGTCCAGGTCGATCTTGGGCTTGCCGAAGCTGATGCCGTGCGCTTCGATCGCCGCGGCTTCATCGATGACGGCCGCCGCGTGCAGTAGCGCCTTCGACGGGATGCAACCGACGTTGAGGCACACGCCGCCGAGCGTTTCGTAACGCTCGACCAGCACGGTATCCAGGCCCACATCCGCACCGCGGAAGGCAGCCGTGTAACCGCCCGGGCCGGAGCCGAGGACGACCAGCTGGCATTCGATATCGGCCTTGCGGCCGGTGGCGGCAGCGGCGGTTGGCGCAGGGCCGGCCTTGCCCGGAGCGGCCGCGGGATGCGCGGGCGATTCGGACACGGTGGTGCCGGCCGGCTTCGACGCGGCAGCGGCGGGCGCCGGAGCGGGCGCGGCAGCGGCGGGCGCCGGAGCGGGCGCGGCAGCAGCCGGCTTCGCTTCCGCCGGTGCCTTCGCATCGCCACCCGCAGCGGCTTCGATCGTCAGGATGACCGCGCCTTCGTTCACTTCATCGCCGACCTTGACCTTGATCTCGACGACCTTGCCGGCCTGCGAGGCGGGCACATCCATCGTGGCCTTGTCGGATTCGAGCGTGATGAGGCTCTGGTCCTTTTCGACCGTATCACCGGCCTTCACCAGGATCTCGATGACCGGCACATCGTGCGAGCCGCCGAGATCGGGCACCTTCAGTTCAATGGTGTTTGCCATGGACGCAGGCCTCCGTCAGAGCAGCAGGCGACGGATGTCGCCGAGCTGCTGGGCCAGGTACACAGCGAAGCGTGCAGCCAGCGCGCCGTCGATCACGCGATGGTCGTACGACAGCGACAGCGGCAGCATGAGGCGCGGCGCGAATTCCTTGCCGTTCCACACCGGCTTCATCGCCGCCTTGGAGACGCCCAGGATCGCCACTTCCGGCGCGTTGATGATCGGCGTGAACGCCGTGCCACCAATGCCGCCCAGCGACGAGATGGAGAAGCAGCCGCCCTGCATGTCGGCCGCGGTGAGCTTCTTGTCGCGTGCCTTCTTCGAGATCTCGCCGAGTTCCGCGGCGAGTTCGAGCAGGCCCTTCTTGTCCGCATCGCGGATGACCGGGACGACGAGGCCGTCTGGCGTATCCACGGCGATACCGACGTTGAAGTACTTCTTCAGCGTGAGCGTTTCGCCGGCGGCATCGAGCGAGGCGTTGAAGGTCGGGAACTTCTTCAGCGCCGCGACCACGGCCTTGATCTGGAACACCAGCGGGGTGATCTTCAGATCCTTGTTCTCTTCGCCGAGCTTCTTGCGGAAGGCTTCCAGCTCGGTGATATCCGCATCTTCGAACTGCGTGACGTGCGGGATCACCGCCCAGTTACGGGCAAGGTTCGCAGCCGAGATCTTCGGGATGCGGCCAAGCGGCTTCTCTTCGATCTCGCCGAACTTCGAGAAATCGACCTTGGGCCACGGCAGCAGCGTGAGGCCATTACCGCCGGCGGCAGCACCGCCGGTGGCGACCGAGGCGCCACCCGAGGTCATCACGTTCTTGACGTAGCCGGTGATGTCTTCGCGCTGGATGCGGCCACCGCGGCCGCTGCCCTTCACCTGGGCCACATCGACGCCGAGCTCGCGGGCGAACGCGCGGACGGCCGGGCTGGCGTAGGGGGCGTTGTCCGGCATGATCACCGAGGCATCGAACGACACCGGCGGGGTGCGCGGGGCGCCGCCGACCGGGGCTTCCGCCTTCGACGGGGCCGGGGCGGCCGCAGCCACCGGGGCCGGTGCGGGCGCCGGAGCGGCAGCCTGCGGAGCCGGGGCGGCAGCCGGAGCGGCTTCGCCACCCTCGCCTTCCAGCACGGCGATCAGGTCGCCATCGTTCACTTCATCGCCGACCTTGACCTTCAGCTCCTTGATGACACCCGCGGCCGGGGCCGGGATATCCATCGTGGCCTTGTCGGATTCCAGGGTCATGAGGCTCTGGTCCTTTTCGACCTTGTCGCCCACCTTGACCATGATCTCGATGATCGGCACCGGCTTGCCGCCGATATCCGGGACATTCACGTTGACCGGGCCGGAGGCCTTGCTGGCCGACGGCGCGGCAGCCTGGGCGGCGGCCGGAGCCGGGGCCGGGGCGGCAGCGGCGGGTGCCGGGGCGGGCGCTGCGGCGGCGGGGGCCGGAGCCGGAGCGGCCGGGGCGGCGCCAGCGGCTTCCACCAGGGCGATCACGTCGTTGTCGTTGACCTCGTCACCGACCTTGACCTTCAGCTCCTTGATGACGCCCGCGAACGGCGCCGGGACTTCCATGGTCGCCTTGTCCGACTCGAGGGTCAGCAGGCTCTGGTCCTTTTCGACGGTATCGCCGACCTTGACCAGGATTTCGATAATGGGCACCGGCTTGCCACCGATATCGGGCACGCGGGCTTCTTTCACGTCGGCCATGGAACCTCCTCAAAACAACGCTGAAGGGCGGACGAACCCTCCCGCGGGGGAATGTCGGGCGCCGTGCTGCGGCGCAACCGGTCGATTGTAATCCCTCAGGAGAAGATTCCCACGATTCAAACGGTTGTTCGGGGTGATTTCTGTTGTGCGACTGCCGAATAGGCCCCGCCATAGGCCGGTCGCCCCCTGTAGGAGCCCACCCTGTGGGCGACATCTTCTCGCGACAGCGCCGCAGGGCCTGTTGCGGTATGGCGAAGAGCGTCGCCCACAGGGTGGGCTCCTACACGGTGCAGTGCCAGGCGGTGGGACAGTCGGTCGGGCGTCAGGCGGTGGGACCGTGAACAGTCGGGCGTCAGGAGGGGTGACGGTGAACGTGGGGGTATCCGGGGTGGGACGGCAAACGGTCAGGTGGCTGGCTTGGGTTGCTCGGCCGGCAGCAGCCGGATATCGGTCGAGGACGAGGGGATGGTGATACCCGCCTGGCCGAACTGGTCCTTGATGTTCAGCAGCAGCGTGGTCTGCGCGCCGTACATATCGGAAACCGTGCACCAGCCGCGGATCACCAGCGTGACGTTCGAGGCGCCCAGGCTATCGGTCCACACGCCCGGAGCCGGGTCCTTCATGATCCGCGAATCGGCTTCAAGCAGGCCACGCACGATATCCATGGCCTTGCCGATATCGTCGGTGTAAGCAATGCCCACCTTCACCTCGAACCGGCGCGTTCCACGGCGATTGAAGTTGATGATGGCATCGCCACCCACCTTCGAATTCGGCACCACGGCCTCACGGTTATCGGGGGTGATCACGTAGGTATGCATCAGGTTGATGCTCTCCACCGTGCCCTCCACGCCACCGACCAGCACGTAATCACCAATGCGGTACGGGCGGAACAGGATGAGCAAAACACCCCACGCAAGATTCGACAGTGAGCTGTTCAACGCCAGGCCAATCGCGAGGCCGGCAGCGCCGAGTGCGGCGATAAAAGAAGCCGTGGGGATACCCGCCATCCCCATCACCTGCACGATCACAAATGCGATCAGCAGGCCATAGATGGCGTTACGCAGGAACCCCGCGAGCGTGTCATCCACGCGCGCCCGTTCCAGCGCACGCTTACCGAGATTGGCCACACGCGCGGCAATCCAGAAGCCGATGGCCAACGCCACAAGCGAAAGGCCGATACGGATGGACCAGGCGATGATGACCAGCCGCGTGGCGTGGTCGATACCGAGGTGATCAAGGAAATCGAGCATGCGATGCCTGCCTTTTCGAAGCGAAGAATCGTTGGGCAGGCTATCAACCAAACCGTGAAGACCCGGTGGCACGCCCGGTAGGAGCCCACCCTGTGGGCGACATCTTTTCGCGACTCCGCTGCAGGCCCTGCGACGTGATCGCGAACAGCGTCGCCCACAGGGTGGGCTCCTACGGGGAACGCGCACGGGGGACGCGCATGGAGGACGAGCGCGGGGGACGAGCACGGAGGACGAGCACGGGGGACGCGCATGGAGGACGAGCACGGGGGACGAGCACGGGCGCTGCGTCGCGATGGTGGTCCCAACGAAAAAAGGCCCCTTTCGGGGCCTTTTGAGCGTTACGGCGTGCTCGGCACCGGCTTGGCGGCCTGGGCCGTCTGCGGCGGTGTATCGATCTTCTTCCCGCCATACGGCAGCACATCGGAAGCCAGCTTCGCATCACCCTTGATGAGCGCCACCTCGTCGCTGACGATATGCGCCGCCTCATCCAGCGGGGTGTCCTTGGCCTTCTTCGCCTCGGCTTCCTGCTTCAGGTCGCTCTTGATGCTGCGCTCGTTCGCGTTCAGGCCGTCATCACCGTTGTCCTGGTCAGACGCATCGGCACTGCCATCGCCGCCGAAGATCGCCTTGCGGCGTGCACGGAAATCCGCCTGCGTGGCATCGAACTGCTTGCGCTCGGCCTGGCGGGCCGCGAAGTTCAGCGAGATATCGGTTTTGTCGCGCAGCTTCTGGTACTGCGCCAGCTCATCCAGCATCAGCTTCCACGCCGGCGACGTGGCCACGCGCGCCTGGTGCTTCTGGTTGAGCGGGCCGACGATCGGCTTCAGATCGGCGACCGGCTTGTAATCGGCCGGATCGATATGACGCCACGGCAGCGCGTTGTCGTAGGTGGATTCACCAAACTCCTTCGCATCACCGTTCTGCGGGAACTGCACATCGGGCGTGACGCCGCGCAGCTGCGTGCTGTCGCCGTTGATGCGGATGAACTCGGCGATGGTCATCTTGAGCTCGCCGTACTTCGCGTCTTCGCCGGTCTGCGCCTTGCCGAAGCGGTCCAGGTCCACCAGGTTCTGCACGGTGCCCTTGCCGAAGGTCGGCTCGCCGATGATCAGGCCGCGGCCGTAATCCTGGATGGCGGCAGCGAAGATCTCCGATGCCGAGGCCGAACCACGGTTGACCATGACCGCCATGGGGCCATCCCACGACATGCCCGGCTGGTCGTCGCCCTGGGCTTCGACCTGGCCACGCGCATCGCGCACCTGCACGACCGGGCCGGTATCGATGAACAGGCCGGTGAGCTCGGTGGCCTCGTTGAGCGAGCCGCCGCCGTTGTTGCGCAGATCCATGATCACGCCTTCGACGTGCTGCGCCTTCAGGTCGGTCAGCAGCTTGGCGACATCGCGCGTGGCGCTCTTGAAGTTGGCATCGCCGTTACGGCGTGCGCCAAAGTCCTGGTAGAACGTGGGCAGTTCGATCACGCCGATCTTGCGCGTGACATCGCCATCCTTCACGTCGATGACCTTCGACTTGGCGGCCTGCTCTTCCATCGTGACCTTCTTGCGCACAAGGGTCACGATATCGTGCTTGCCATCCACGCCCGCATCGCCCGGGAGCACTTCGATGCGCACGGTGGTGTCTTTCTTGCCGCGGATGAGCTTGACCACGTCATCCTGGCGCCAGCCCACCACATCGACCATGGGGCCGGTTTCGCCCTGGCCGATGGCCACGATGCGGTCGCCCGGCTTCAGCTTGTTCGACTTGGCGGCGGGGCCGCCCGGCACGAGCTCGCGGATGGTGGTGTAGTCGTCGCGCGCCTGCAGCACCGCGCCGATACCTTCCAGCGACAGGCGCATGGCGATATCGAACGCATCGGCCGCACGCGGGCCGAGGTAATCGGTGTGCGGATCGGTGGAGTTCGCGTAGGCGGTCATGAACGCCTGGGTGGCGTCCTCGTCATCGAGCTGGCGCACGCGCGTGATGTACGTGGCGTAGCGCTTATCGAGCGTCTTGCGGATATCGTCATCGCTCTTGCCGGCCAGCTTGAGACGCAGCCAGTCGTTCATGGTGCGCTTGCGCCACACCTCGTCGAGCTCGGCCTGGTCCTTCGGGATGGCGGCTTTCTTGCGATCGAAGTTGAAGGTTTCGTTCGTGTTGAAGTCGAAACCCTTCTTCAGCAGGCCGCGCGCATAGTTCATGCGATCGACGGCACGCGTGATGTACAGGTTGAACACCGAGAACGGGCCGCTCAGGTCCTGGTTCCAGATGGCATCGTCGAACTGCGTCTTCAGCGGTTCGAACTTGGCCATGTCCTCCTGGGTGAAGAACACTTTCTCGCTATCGAGATCGTCGAAGTAGGCCTTGTAGATCTTGGCCGACATGGCGTCGTCGAGCGGCTGGGCCTGGTAATGGAACCGGGTGAGGAAGCGCGCCGACAGCTGCGCCGCCTGGGTTTCGGCCGAGGTGGGCTTCAGCGGAAGGGAGGATTCCTTCTTCTGCGGCTCGGGCGAGGTGGCCGCCTCCGACGCATCCTTCGGCTGCGGCGCGGCACTCTTCGCCGGCGGTGTCGCGCCAGGCTGCTGAGGGGCGGCATTCTGGGCGTACGCCCCCGTGGCGGAAAGGGCCAGCAGGAGGGCGAGCGACACGGGGCGAAGGGTCATGTAGTGCCTCGAAGTGCTTTAAGCGTTTATTCGACGACGCCGGCGGCGTGGGCCATCAGGTCGGCATGGTAGGAGGATCGCACCAACGGGCCGGAAGCGACATGGCCAAAGCCCATCTCTTCACCAGCGACGCGCAGCGCCTCGAATTCGTCCGGCGTCCAGTAGCGAACCACCGGGTGGTGGTGGGCCGTCGGCTGCAGGTACTGGCCAATGGTGATCATGTCGACGTCATGGGCGCGTAGATCGCGCATGGTTTCGAGCACCTGCTCCATGGTCTCGCCCAGGCCCAGCATGATGCCGGACTTGGTCGGGACATCCGGGTGCTGCGCCTTGAAGCGCTTGAGCAGGTCGAGCGACCACTGGTAATCGGCACCGGGGCGCACTTCGCGGTACAGGTGCGGCACGGTTTCCAGGTTGTGGTTGAACACATCCGGCGGGAAATCCTTCAGGACCTCCAGCGCGCGCTCCATACGGCCCTTGCCGCGGAAATCCGGGGTGAGGATTTCGATGCGGATGTTGGGGCTGGCGTGGCGCACGGCACGGATGCACGAGGCGAAGTGCTCGGCACCGCCATCGCGCAGGTCGTCGCGGTCCACCGAGGTGATGACCACGTACTTCAGGCGCATGTCGCGGATGGTCTCGGCCAGGCGGGCCGGTTCGAGCGGATCCGGCGCCAGCGGGCGGCCGTGGGCCACATCGCAGAACGAGCAGCGGCGGGTGCACACCTCGCCCAGGATCATGAAGGTGGCCGTGCCCTTGCTGAAGCACTCGTGGATGTTCGGGCACGAGGCTTCCTCGCACACGGTGACCAGCGAGTTTTCACGCAGGCGCGCCTTGAGCTGCTGCACGGCGTTGCCCTGCGGCAGGCGCACGCGGATCCAGCTCGGCTTGCGCAGGGTGGGCGCATCCGTATCGAAAGCCGCGCGGTTGAGCGCGATCTTGTCGTTACCGAGCATCTTCTCGCCGGGCTTGTCGACGACGGCGATGGGGATGCTGCGGGCGGGGGATGTGGGGACGGTTTGGCTCATTTGGCTACGACCTCAGACCGCAACGCGGGCGGGGAGTTCGGGGATAACGGGTTCAGAGGGGACTTCGTGGAACCCGAACTGCTTACAGAATTCCTGTACCAGCTGGTCTTCCACGTCTGACAACCGCGACGGACCGCCCAAGTCTACCACCTGGGTGACCTCCAAGCCCTTGTAGCCGCAGGGGTTGATGCGGTGGAAGGGCTCCAGGTCCATGTTCACGTTGAAGGCCAGCCCGTGGAAGCTGCAGCCGCGGCGGACGCGCAAGCCCAAGGCGGCCACCTTGGCATCGGCGGTATACACGCCGGGGGCGCCATCGCGCCGTTCGGCGCCGATATTCCACTCGCCCAGGGTATCGATGATGGCCTGTTCGATCTTGCAGACCATGTCGCGGACGCTCACCCCCACCCGGCGCAGGTTCATCATGGGGTAGGCCACGATCTGGCCCGGGCCGTGGTAAGTGACCTGGCCGCCGCGATCCACGCGGACCACGGGGATATCCCCGGCGAACAGCACGTGTTCATCCAGCCCCGCCTGCCCCAGCGTGAACACCGGGTCATGCTCCAGCAGCCACAGCTCGTCGACGGTATCGTCGGTGCGGTTGTCGGTGAAGGCGCTCATGGCCTTCCAGGAGGTTTCGTAGGGCACGCGCCCCAGCCGGCGAACGTTGAGGGGGAGGGTCATGGTGCTTTCAGGGGAGGACGGGGATGTCGGGGTATCTGCGGGTGAGGTCGACACGATACAAGATGGCGACCCCGCCCGCCGCTACGCGTAGGAGCCCACCCTGTGGGCGACATGTTTTCGCGACATGGCCACAGGAGCTGGGGCCGTGGGGCCGTGGGGCGAAAGGATGTCGCCCACAGGGTGGGCTCCTACAAGGGTGTCGACGCCTTACAGCGTGAAACGGATATTGGCGTCGGCGCGCAGGGCCTCGTGGGCCTCCATGTACTTCTCACGGCTGGGTGCGACGAAGCTGACCGCGACCGACTCGTAGTTGCCGGCCGGGGTGAGCTTGGAGGTCACCGTCTCGTGGAGCACTTCCAGGCCGATACCGTGCAGGATCTCCGGCACACGGGCCGTGAGGCCCGTGTTGGCGTTGCCGATGGCCGTGATCTCGAACTGGCCCGGGAACTGGAAGCCCTTGCCTTCGGCCTTGGCCTGGCTGAAATCGATCTCTTTCATGGCGCGCCTTCCTTACTTCTTGCCGCTGTCGTCGCTATGGAACCACAGCATGATGGTGTCCCACAGGCGCGAGAAGAAACCGCCTTCCGGCGCGTCCTGCAGGGCCACGAGCGGCACGTCGGTGACCGGCTGGCCATCCATCGTGACGTGCAGCGTGCCCACCTGCTGGCCCTTCTTGAACGGAGCGATCAGGGTACCCGGGATATCGAGGCTGGCCTTCAGCTTGTCGTAATCACCGCGCTTGACCGAGATCATCACGTTTTCGGTGACGCCCAGCGGCAGGGTGTTATCGGCGCCCTTCCACAGCTTGGGCGTGGCCAGCGGCTTGTTGGCGTCGTACAGCTTGTGGCTTTCGTAGAAGCGGAAGCCGTAGTTCATGAGCGCCAGCGCGGCATCGGCGCGGCCCTTTTCGCTGCTGGCACCCATCACGATCGCGATCATGCGGGCATCGCCCTGCTTGGCCGAGGCGGCCAGGCAGTAGCCGGCGGCCGCGGTGTGGCCGGTCTTGATGCCGTCGACGGTGTTATCGCGCCACAGCAGCAGGTTGCGGTTGTGCTGCTTGATGCCGTTCCACTCGAACTCCTTCACGGCCGAGATCGCGTAATCCTCGGGGAAATCGTGGATGAGCGCGCGCGACAGGATCGCGATGTCGTGGGCCGTGGTGTAGTGGTTGGCGATCGGGTAACCCGAGGCGTTCTGGAAGTTCGAATGCACCATGCCGATCTGCTTGGCATAGGCGTTCATGAGGTTCGCGAACGCCGGCTCGCTGCCCGCGGTGTGCTCGGCCAGGGCGATGGCGGCATCGTTACCCGACTGGATGATCATGCCGTACAGCAGATCCTTCAGCGGGACCTGGCTGTTGAGCTTGAGGAAGCTGGTGGAGCCATCGGTGCTGGCACCGCCGCCACGCCATGCGTTCTCGCTGATGGTGACCGGGTCGGTCATGTGGATCTTGCCGTTGGCGATCTCGGCCGACACGACGTAATCGGTCATCACCTTGGTGATCGAGGCCGGCTCGACCTGCACATCCGGATCCTTCGACGCGATGATCTGCCCGGTGTTGTAGTCCATCAGCACCCAGCTCTTGCCATCCACTTCCGGCGGCGGCGGCACGGGGGCCTCGGGCACCACGGGGCGCGGCACCGCGGGACGCGGCGGCGTCTGCTGCGCCACGGTCACGCCGGCGACAAGCGCGGCGGCGGCGAAAGCGAACAGGGAACGGGGCAAGAGCTTCATCGTTTCAGCGGTCCAGTCAAAAACAAACAGGAAAAAAGGGGCTCAGTCTACCGCGACCGAGGGCCTGGGCAGGCCCATGCCGGCGATCTGGTCGGTCACTTTGTCAGCGGTATCCACATCGGCCAGCGGGCCCACGCGCACCCGGCGCACGTTGCGGCCGCCCAGGCTGGTCTCGATCACACTGACCGGGCCCAGGCCCGCGCGGTTCAATTGATCGGCCACGCGGTTGGCGTTGGCCACATCGGAGAACGCGCCGACCTGAAGGTAGATGGTGGGTTTGCCGGGGACGGCGGCCGGGCTCGAAGGGTTGTTCGGCGTGGCACTGCTGGCAGCTCCGACGGCGGCCGTGGCGCCTGAGGGTGCTGCGGCGGCCGGCTTCGCGACGGGGATGCTGGTACCGACGGGCGCCTGGATATCGGCAGAAGGTGCACGCGCCGCACCCAGGGCCGCCGGCGACGGCGTGCCGGTGCTGGCCGGCCGCGCACTCTCCGCACCACGCGAGGTCACGATGCCACTGCCCTGCCCGCCTGCGACGGGCGGCAACGCATCGCCCACGGAGGCGTTGGTCATGCCCGGGACCGGACCAGCATCCTCGGGGTTGCCGACGGCCACCGGCGTGGAGGTGGTGGACGTCGGCGCCGGACGCGGGGCGGCGGCCAGCGCGGCACCGGTCGCGACGGCTGCGGCCGTTGGCGCGGTACGTGCCGAAGGTGCCGGCGGGGTGCGCGTGGAGCGTACCGGCGGCGGTGGGGCCGTGACCGGCGCCGGCTTCGGCGTGGTCTGCACGTAAGGCGGCGTGGAAGTGGCCGACGGATCGTTCGGATCGATCGCGCGCACTTCGACCAGGCCCGTACCGCTGGGCCATACGCCGATCTTCACCGCCGCGGCGAACGACAGATCGATGATGCGGTTCTCGTGGAACGGGCCGCGATCGTTGATGCGGACGATGACGCTTTTGCCGTTCTCAAGGTTGGTGACGCGCGCATAGCTCGGCAGCGGCAGCGTCTTGTGCGCCGCGCTGAACTGGTACATGTCGTATTCCTCGAGGTTCGAGGTTTTGTACCCGTGGAACTTGTTACCGTAGAACGAGGCGATGCCGCGCTCTACGTAGCCCTTGGGCGTAGGCAGCACGTTGTAGGTCTGGCCCAACACGGAGTACGGCGATTTGTTGCCGTACAGCGAGCGCGGTTCGTTCTTCGGCACCGGCTCCGGGATCTTGCTGAAGTCCGGCATCTCCGTGGGAACGCTGTCGTTCTTGCTGCCGTAGCGCGAGCCCTGCGAGCGGCTGATGTCGTCGTAGGGACGGCCGGAGCCGCTGCTGCGCTTGCCCGAGGATGGTCGTGTGTTGTGGCTGCCGCCACCGCACGCGGTCAAAAGCAGCGCGAACACAAGAAGAACGCATACCCGTAGGAGCCCACCCTGTGGGCTACGCCGTTCGCCCAACCGCCACAGGCCCTGTCGCGCTCTTGCCGAAAGATGTCGCCCACAGGGTGGGCTCCTACGGCGGGCGCTCGCCACGTGCTGGTTCACCGCCCCCACGGTGCCCCTGCTCATCGTGCGCCGGGGCCTTTCACGCGGGCGCGGATTTCCTGCGCCAGCTGATGAACCGCCAGGGCGTACATGGGGCTGCGGTTGTAGGTGGTGATGACGTAGAAGTTCTGGAAGGTGAACCAGTACTCGTCACCGCTGGGGCCATCCAGGCGCACGAGCTGTGCATCGCGGCCCGGGTCCAGGTGCTGCAGCGGTGCAAATCCGTCGGCGACGAACGATTCCACCGGCGCCACCGGGCGCCAGTCCTTCGGCACCGCCGGTGCCTGCGCGCGGCGATCGGGCTGGGCACGGGCAGCGATGGGGCCACCGGTCTGCCAGCCGTGTTCTTTGAAGTAGTTCGCGACGCTGGCAAAGATGTCGCCCATCGAGCCCTTCATGTCGATGTGGCCATCGCCGTCGTAATCCACGCCCCAATCGCGAATGGACGAGGGCATGAACTGGCCCCAGCCCTGCGCGCCCGCGTAGGAACCGGTGAGCGTATCCAGCGGGCCGCCCAGGTGGTTCGCGGGCAGCTCCAGCAGCACCTTCAGCTGTTCGCGGAAGAACGGCGCGCGCTTGGGGTAGTAGAAGGCGAGCGTGGTGAGCGCATCGAGCACCTTGTACTTGCCGGTGTTGCGGCCGTAGAAGGTTTCCACGCCCACGATCGCGACGATGTACTCGGCCGGCACGCCGTACTTGCGGCTGATGCCATCGAGCAGCGCCTGGTGCGTGCGGTAAAAGTCCGCGCCCGCCTGGATCCGCTCCTCGGTGAGGAAGATGGGCCGGTAGGCGCTCCACGGCTTGCCTTCGGCCGGGCGGTTCATCGCATCGATGATGCTTTGCTGCATCTTCGCGCCATTCAGCAGCTTGTTCAGCGCCCACGGGCTCTTGCCGGTGTCCTTCGCCACTTCGCGCACGAGGGCGGCCTGGCCCGGATGGGTTTCCGTGGCGGCCCGCGCATTCGCGGCGAAAAGCAGGGGGAGCAGGAGCGTCACGCCGAGAAGGCGCGGGGCGAATCGAGCGGGTCGTGCGCGGTGCGCAGGCAGAGCATCATCCATGGCCCGAAGCGTACCACGCAAAAGTGGCGCATCCGGGGCCGCGGGATGCGCGTGTTCAGCCATTAATCGTGGAGTTTGCGGTTGGCATGGATCGACATGAGCACGCCGAAGCCCGTGAGCAACGACACCGCAGACGTGCCACCGTAGCTAACGAGCGGCATGGGCACGCCGACCACGGGCAGGATGCCGGCCACCATGCCACCGTTCACCGCCACGTATACGAAAAAGCTCATGCCAATCGCACCCGCGAGGAGACGCGAGTACGTGTCGCGCGCATTCATCGCGATCCACAGGCAGCGGCCGATGATGAAGGCGTAGAGCAGCATGATGGCGATAACGCCGACCAGGCCGAATTCTTCGGAAAACACGGCAAAAATGAAGTCGGTGGTGTGCTCGGGCAGGAAATCCAGGCGCGACTGCGTGCCGTGCTGCCAGCCCTTGCCGAACACGCCGCCGGAGCCCACCGCGATCTTCGACTGGATGATGTGCCAGCCGTTGCCCAGCGGATCGGATTCCGGGTCCAGCAGGGTACGCACGCGGTTGCGCTGGTATTCGTGCAGGAACTGCCATGCCACCGGGATGGCGGCGCCCGCGCCGCCTACCAGCAGGCCGATACGCCACCAGGCCATGCCCGAGAGGAACAGGGCGAACGCGCCCGCCCCTGCCACGAGCAGCGCGGTGCCGAGATCAGGCTGTTCTGCGATAAGGCCAGCCGGCACGGCGATCAGCAGGCCGACCACGATGATGTCCTTCCAGCCCGGCGGCAGCTGCCGCGGGTGCAGGTACCAGGCCACCATCATCGGCATGGTGAGCTTCAGCAGCTCGGACGGCTGGAAGCGCATGAAGCCCAGGTCGAGCCAGCGATACGCGCCCCTGCCCTCGCCCAGCGCAGCCACCACGAACAGCAGCGCTGTGCTGCCGGCATAGAGCCACGGGGTCCATGAGCGCAGCACGGGCGGCGGGATGCGCGAAATCACCAGCAGCAGCACACCGCCCAGCACGAAGCGCGCCGCCTGACCGCCCACGAGCGAGTAATTGCCGCCGCCCGCGCTGTACAGCGTGGCCAGGCCCGCGCAGGCGAGCAGGAACAGCGCCAGCAACAGCGGCAGGTCCAGGCGTGGCCGCGTAAGCAGGCGCAGGCCGAAGCGCTTCAGGCGGACGGTGAGCTGATCGAGCACGGTTACTGGTCCTCGCCGTTGTCGTCCGGCGGCAATTCGCTGCTTTCGGCCGGCGCGGGCTGCGCGCCCTGCACGCTGCTGGCGCTGGCGGGTGCGTTCTCGATCGGCGCATCGGACGTGGCGATCGGGCCGGCAGGCAACTCTTCCGGCCGCGCACCACCCTGGTCGACCACCCACTGGTCGAGGATCTTGCGCACGATCGGGCCGGAATCCTGCGCGCCCCAGGCGCCGGCTTCCAGCAGCACGGCCACGGCGATCTTCGGATCATCCGCCGGCGTATACGCGATGAACCACGCGCGGTGGCGGCTGGCCAGGTACGCGGAGTTCTTGTTGTTGTCGTAGGCGTCGGTTTTACGCGAGAAGCGTTCGGCGGTGCCGCTCTTGCCGGCCATGACGAACGGGAAGCCGATACCCAGCTTCTTGCCGGTACCCTTGCCCGAGTTGATCACGTCGATCATGCCCTGGTTCACGGCCTGCCAGTCGCTATCGCGCTTGACGATCGACGGCCCTTCGGGCGGGAACGATTGCGCCACGCGCGGGCTATCCACGCCATCCTGGGTATCCATCAGCAGGTGTGGCGCGTACGGAATGCCATGCCCAGCAAAGGTGGCGATCGCATGCGCCAGCTGGATCGGCGTGACCGCCCAGTAACCCTGGCCAATGCCCGCGATGATGGTTTCGCCGGGGAACCAGCCGGCCTTCGAGCGCGTGGCCTTCCACTCGCGCGACGGCAACACGCCCTCGGCCTCGCCGACCAGGTCGATACCGGTTTTGCTGCCAAAGCTGAACTTCGACATCCAGGCGGACAACCGGTCGATGCCCATGTCGAGCGCGAGCTTGTAGAAGTAGGTGTTCGTTGATTTTTCGATGGCCTGCATCATGTTGACCGTGCCGTTACCGCCGCGGTCGTCATCGCGGTAACAGCGGCTCTGGCCCGGGATGCAGAACTGGCCATTCGAAAACACCGTATCGCTCGGGCGGCGGATGCCCAGGGTAAGGCCACCGAGCGCGAGCAGCGGCTTCACCGTGGAGCCCGGCGGGTACACGCCGCGCAGCGCACGGTTGTACAGCGGTTTGTCCGGGTCGGTGGTCAGCGACTTGTAGTCCGCGGAGCTGATGCCGTTGACGAACAGGTTGGGATCGAACGTGGGGTAGCTCGCGAAGGCCAGTACCTGGCCATTGCGCGGATCGATGGCGATTGCCGCGCCAGGACGGCCGGCGAGACCTTCCAGCGCCGCCTTCTGCAGGCGTACATCGATCGAGAGGTAGAGGTTCTTGCCGGGCGTGGGCGGCGTGGTATCCAGTACGGCCTGGGTGCGGCCATCGGCGTTCACTTCGACCAGCTCATAGCCCGGCGCGCCGTGCAGGAGCTTTTCGTAAGAACGTTCGATACCGATCCGGCCGATGTGCGTGGTGCCCTTGTAGCTGGCCTCTTCGTCATCGTCCATGCGATCGAGGTCATCGGCATCGATCCGGCTGACGTAGCCGAGCACGTGCGCGAACTCGGGGCCCATCATGTAACGACGGGTGAGGTACGGCACCACGTCCACGCCGGGGAAGCGCCAGCGGTTCACGGCGAAGCGGCCGATCTCGTCTTCGGTGAGCTTGAGCTTCAGCGGGACGCCTTCGAACCGGCGGCTCTGCTTCACCTGCTTCTTGAACAGGGTGATGTCGTCGTCGCTGAGCGGCACGACGGCCCCGAGATCAGCGAGCATCTTGTCCATGTCGCCGACCTGTTCCGGCGTCACTTCCAGGCGGAAGGCCGGCACGTTGTCGGCGAGCAGCACGCCATTGCGATCGTAGATAAGCCCGCGCGCCGGCGGGATCGCGCGCGGCTTGATCCGGTTCTGCTCCGAACGCGCCGCGAATTCATCGTGGTGGTACACCTGCAGGTACACGTAGCGCGTGCACACCGCGATGAGGCCGAGCAGGATCAGGGCGAAACCAGCCAGGGCGCGGCGGCGGAACAACGCCACCTCACCGCGCATTTCCTTAATGGAGGCGCGCCGCCGGCTCATGCCTCGTGGATGCGCAGGCGCGCACGCAGGTCATCGAGGATCAGGAACAGGAACGGCCACAGCGCCGCGCCCACGAACGGCGAGATCCAGAAATCCGCCGGCGGCAGCGGATCGCCACCGAGCACGCGAACCAGCAGCAGGAGCACGCGATCGTTGAGCAGGAAGCCGAGCACGGCGAGGGTCTGCTGCCACATGGGGAAGAAGCGCAGGCGCGAGCGGAAACGCAGCGCGATGAACACCATGGCGGTAAGGCGCAGCGCCTGCTCGCCCAGCAGCATGCCATCGAACAGATCGGCGCCCACGCCCAGGCAGAAGGCCAGGCCCAGGGTGACGCGATCGCCCGATTGCAGGCACCAGTACAGCAGCACGAGCGCGGGCCAATAGGGCTTGTAGGGCGTCAGCGGGCCCGGCAGCGGGATCAGCATGAGCACGAGCGAGAGCAGCAGCGTGGCGGCAAACCAGAGCTGGCGTACGCGGGTCTTGTTCATGGCGTGCTCCCGGTGGCGCTGGTGGAAGCGCGCGCGGGCGCGCCGCTGGCCGTGGGTGCGGTGACCTTGGGCAGCGTCGGGTTAGGTACGGGCGTGCTCGGCGGTGCGTTCGGGTCCGGGGCCATGTCGGCCGGCGGACCGGCATTGGGCGCCAGTTCGGGCGGGCCGGCCGGTTCGGCCAGATCGTGCAGGAGCAGGACGTCTTCGCTGCGATCCAGATCGGCGGCCGGCATGGCGTTCGCTGAGAGGAACGTGCCCGACGCGGTCTGGCCCACGTCGCGGATGGTGCCCACCGGGAAGCCGGTCGGGAAACGGCCGCCCAGGCCGGAGGTCACCAGCTTGTCGCCGGCCTGTACATCGGCCGAGACCGGGATGTTGGGCAAGGTGAGCATGTCGCCGCCGCGCGAGCCGTAAGCCACGGTACGCAGGCCGGTGCGCTCGATGGTCACCGGAATGGCGTGGTTGGGGTCGGTGATCAGCATGGCGACCGAGGTGGTCGGCATCACTTCAATGATCTGGCCCATGACGCCGCGCGCATCGATCACCACCTGCCCCGGCTTCACCTGGTCGCGCGCGCCCACGTTCAGCGTGATGCGGTGGCGGAACGCGCCCAGGTCCACGCCGATCAGGCGGGCCAGCTGCACGTTGAGCGAGAGGCTGTGCTGGGTATCGAGCAGTTCCTTCAGGCGCTGGTTCTGCTCGGCCACGGACGCCATGCGGTTGAGCTTGGCATTGGCCAGCAGCAGGTCCTCGCGCAGGCGCTGGTTGGCCTCGGTGAGGCGCTGGCGATCGGCGAACGCCACCGTCGCCGCCTGGAAACCCTGCGACGGCAGGCCAGCGATGCGATACACCGGCTCGACGATGATGGAGAGGCCGTAGCGCACATTGGCCAGCCACCCGCCGCGATGGTCGAGGACCATCAGCACGCAGGCGAGCGCGAGGTACACGATAAGCCGCAGGGTGCCCGCCACGCCGGGCGAGAACAACGGCGACTTATCGTCGCGATTAAGGGCCATGGATTAGCGCGCCCAGGCCGACGCGGCGCGCGCGTCCATCATTCGAACGCGAAGAAATCGCTGCCGTGCTGGTCGATCATCTCCAGGGCCTTGCCGCCACCGCGGGCCACGCAGGTGAGCGGGTCATCGGCCACGGCCACGTGCAGGCCGGTTTCCTCGGAAATGAGGCGATCCAGGTCGCGCAGCAGGGCGCCACCGCCGGTAAGCACGATGCCGCGCTCGGCCACGTCGGAGCACAGCTCCGGCGGGGTCTGCTCCAGCGCGGCCTTCACCGCCGCCACGATGCCGGAGAGCGGCTCGTGCAGGGCTTCCAGCACCTCGTTGGAGTTGATCGAGAACATGCGCGGCACGCCCTCGGCGAGGTTACGGCCGGAGATTTCCATCTCGCGGACTTCGCTCTGCGGGAAGGCGCAGCCCACTTCGAGCTTGATCCGCTCGGCGGTGGATTCACCGATGAGGGTGCCGTGGTTGCGGCGCACGTAGTTGATGATGGCCTCGTCGAAGCGATCGCCGCCGACGCGCACGGACTGCGAGTACACGATGCCGTTCAGCGAGATGACCGCCACTTCGGAGGTGCCGCCGCCGATATCGAGGACCATGGAGCCGCGGGCCTCGTGCACCGGGATACCGGCACCGATCGCGGCCGCCATCGGCTCTTCGATCAGGAAGACGTCACGGGCACCGGCGCCTTCGGCCGATTCCTTGATGGCGCGGCGTTCCACCTGGGTGGAGCCGCAGGGCACGCACACCAGCACGCGCGGGCTGGGGCGCAGCATGCGCGAGCGGTGCACCTGCTTGATGAAGTGCTGGAGCATCGCCTCGGTCATGGTGAAGTCGGCGATGACGCCGTCCTTCATGGGGCGCACCGTGGCGATATTGCCCGGGGTACGGCCCAGCATGCGCTTGGCATCGCCACCCACGGCGGCAACCGCGCGCGGGCCGCCCGGACCACGGTCCTGGCGAATGGCGACCACCGACGGTTCGTTCAGGACAATGCCCTGCCCACGCACATAAATGAGCGTATTCGCCGTGCCGAGATCGATGGAGATGTCGTTCGAAAAGAGTCCGCGGAACTTCTTAAACATGATGCGGCGGGCGCCCGATAGCCGGAAAAGTAAGCACGGAAGTCTAGATTGCGACCCCTTGGGGCGCAAGGGCGGAGAAGTTAAGAAAGCCTTGTAAGTCTGAATGATGCGAGTGGATGCTGTACCGATCCCGTAAATCTGTACGCAATGGGGGAGTCGCCCGGCGGGGCATTTTTTAGTACGATCCGCCGGTTTGCCGGAGCCCTCTCCGGCACGACTTCCGTAGGCGCCCCCGTGGGCGACGCTGTCCGGCTGTAGGAGCCCACCCTGTGGGCGACGCCGTTCGCGGAAGAGCCACAAGCCCTGCTGCGTCATCGCGTAACGATGTCGCGCACAGGGTGCGCTCCTACGACCTACCTATTTTCTTCAGGGTTGCTTACACGATGACTGCCGTAATCTGCGGATCGCTCGCCTATGACACCATCATGGTGTTCCAGGACCAGTTCAAGAACCACATCATTCCGGATCAGGTGCACATCCTGAATGTGTCGTTCCTGGTGCCGGCCATGCGCCGCGAGTTCGGCGGTTGCGCCGGCAACATCGCCTACAACCTGAAGCTGCTCGGCGGCGAGCCGATGCCGGTCGCGACGGTGGGCCAGGATTTCGCCCCGTACCGCGCGCACATGGAAAAGCACGGCATTCGCCTGGATGGCGTGCGCCAGTACGACGACATGTTCACCCCGCAGTGCTTCATCACCACCGACCTGGATAACAACCAGATCACGGCGTTCCACCCGGGTGCCATGTCGAACGCGCACGACAACCACGTGCGCGATATCCCGAATTACGAGTTCGGCATCGTCGCGCCGGATGGCCGCGAAGCCATGCTGCAGCACGTGGATGAATTCGCAGCGCGCGGCGTGCCCTTCATCTTCGATCCGGGCCAGGCCATGCCGCTGTTCAACGGCGAAGAGTTCCGCTCGATGATCGAGAAGGCGACCTACGTCATCGTCAACGACTACGAGTCGCAGCTGCTGCAGCAGCGCACCGGTTGGAACGCGGAAGAGATCGCCTCGAAGGTGAAGGCGTACATCGTGACGCTTGGCCCGCGCGGCTCGCTCATCTACGCCGATGGCAGCACGATCGAGATCCCGCCGGCCCGCGAGCGCCAGGTCGTCGATCCGACCGGTTGCGGCGATGCGTATCGCGCCGGCCTCATCTTCGGCATCATGAAGAACTACGACTGGGCCACCGTGGGCCGCATGGCATCGCTGATGGGTGCGTTGAAGGTCGAGCACCCGGGCACGCAGAACCAGTTCTTCACTTACGACCAGTTCGTCGCTGAATTTGAAGATCAGTTCGGTTACAAGCTGGGCTGATAAGCCTTAAAAAAAGGGGGCGGCGCAGCAATGCGCCGCCCCCTTTTTTGTGCCCGCCGTTTGCCGTGGCGACATGCCCCCCGGTAGGAGCGCGCTTGCGCGCGATGGGGTTTGCGGTAACCCACATCGCGCGCAAGCGCGCTTCTACAGGAATCGGCGATTCTTAGTTGCGGGGCTTGAAGCCCATCGTGGCGTTCACCGCCTGCTTCCAGCCGTCGTACAGATCGTCACGGGTTTCCTTCGTCATCGAGGGTTTGAACTCACGATCGACCGCCCATCGCTTGGCGATGTCTTCCTTGCTGCTCCAGAAGCCGACGGCGAGACCGGCGAGGTAGGCGGCACCCTGGGCGGTTGTCTCCTGCACCTTCGGGCGCAGCAGGGTCACGTCGAGGATATCGGCCTGGAACTGGGCCATGAAGTCGTTGGCGATGGCACCGCCATCGGCACGCAGTTCCTTCAGGCTGATGCCCGAATCGCTCTGCATTGCCTCGAGTACATCACGGGTCTGGTAGGCCATGGATTCGAGCGCGGCGCGAATGAACTGCTCCTTCGTGGTGCCGCGGCTAAGGCCAAACACCGCGCCGCGCACATCGCTCTTCCAGTACGGTGCACCCAGGCCAACAAATGCGGGTACGAAGTACACGCCATCGTTATCTTTGGCACGTTCGGCGTACTGCTGTGAATCCGAGGCTTTGCCCAGCATGCGCAGGCCATCACGCAGCCACTGGATCACGGAGCCGGCGACGAAGATGCTGCCTTCCAGCGCATATTCCACCTTGCCGTCCAGCCCCCACGCGATGGTGGTGAGCAGGCCGTTCTTCGATGGGACGGCTTTCTCACCGGTGTTCATCAGCATGAAGCAACCGGTACCGTAGGTGTTCTTCGCCAGGCCCGGCTCGAAACAGGCCTGGCCGAACAGTGCCGCCTGCTGGTCACCGGCGACACCGGCGATCGGTACTTCACGGCCAAAGAAATGCTTGGCCTGCGTGTTGCCATACACTTCGCTGGACGACTTCACTTCCGGCAACATGGCCTTGGGTACGTTGAGCATCTTCAGCAGCTCGTCGTCCCATTTCCGCTCATAGATGTTGTACATGAGCGTGCGCGAGGCGTTGGTGTAATCGGTGACGTGTACCTTGCCGCCGGTGAGGTTCCAGATCACCCAGGTATCGATGGTGCCGAACAGCAGCTCGCCCTTCTCCGCCCGCTCCTGCGCGCCCTCCACGTGATCGAGGATCCAGCGCACCTTGGTGCCGGCGAAGTACGCATCGATCAGCAGGCCCGTTTTGTCACGGACCATCTTGTCGTGGCCTTCCTTCTTCAGCCGCTCGCAGATGTCGGCGGTCTGCCGCGACTGCCACACGATGGCGTTGTAGATCGGCTGGCCCGTGGCCTTGTCCCACACCACCGCGGTTTCACGCTGGTTGGTGATGCCGATGCCTTCGATACACGAGGCATCGATGCCGGAGCTGCTGATGACCTCGGTCATGGTCGACAGCACGCTGGTCATGATCTCGCGCGGGTTGTGTTCCACCCAGCCCGGCTGCGGGAAGATCTGCGGGAACTCGCGCTGCGCAGTGCCGGCGATGTTGCCGTCGTGATCGAACAGGATGGTACGCGAGCTGGTCGTGCCCTGGTCGATGGCGAGGATGTACTTCTGCTTGCTCATCTCTGGCCTCTGTTAACGGGTGGGGTTGGAAGAATTGCGGTTCGCCGCCTGGCGCGCCTCTTCGAGCGCACGCTGGCGGGCCGGCAGGAACGGATGCACAAGCAGCTGGTACGCGCCACCGCCGACGACACCGCCGATCAGCGGGCCGACGATGGGCACCCACCAGTAGTTATCCGGTGAAGGCAGCGCCGAAGGACCCCAGCCGGCGAAGTAAGCGAACAGGCGCGGGCCGAAATCACGGGCCGGGTTGATCGCCCAGGCTTCGAGGTAACCCATGGAGGCACCGATCGTGGCGACCAGCAGGCCGATGATCAGCGCGCCGCTGTTGGCGCCCGGCGCGGTCTCGTTGTACTGCTCGGTGATGGCGAAGATGCCGAACAGCAGGAAGGCGGTCAGGATGATCTGATCGGACAACGCGTGCATCGGGGTGATCGCCAGGCCCGGGTGGGTGAAGAACACACCGGCCGCGCCGCCTGCCTCGCGAGTGAGGTTGTGCGTTTCGTTGAAGTGATCGATGACCGGCCCGAACAGGGCGTACACGATGGCCGCGCCGAGGAACGCGCCAATCACCTGGGCGATCCAGTACGGCACCACTTTCTTCCACGAGAAGTCGCGGAAGATGGCCAGGGCCAGTGTTACCGCGGGGTTCGCATGGGTACCGGAAACCGAGGCGGTCGCGTAGATCGCAATGGTGACGGCCAGGCCCCACGCGATACACACACCCCAATACGCGTTGAGGTAGGGACTGGGATCGTAGAGCACGTACATGCACGCTACGGAATCGCCGAACGCGATGATGATGAACATCGCGAGGGCTTCTGATATCAGTTCGCCGATCTGTTGCCGCATGATCCGTCTCTCCATCGGTTTCATGGTGCGTAGCGCCCGGGGGCGTTACGGGGTGGTGGTTGGCCCTTGCGGGACCCGTTGTTTGAGGTAGTCAGTAAGGCGGCGCACATCGTCGGCGCTCACGCGCAGGCCGATCTTGCTACGCCGCCAGAGGATATCCTCGGCTTCCGTGGCCCACTCGTGACGTACGAGGTAATCCACTTCGGCCTGGTAAAGGTCGGAACCGAAATGCGTGCCCAGTGCTTCAAGCCCATTCGCTTCGCCGAGCAGATCGCGTGCGCGGGTGCCGTACATGTGGGTCAGGCGCCAGGCGAAGGTTTCCGGCAGCCAGGGGCGCGATGAACGGATATCGTCAGTGAGCGCATCGATATCGCGCTCACCGCCACCAGGAAGCGGCCGGGCATCGGCCGTCCAGGCGGGCTTGTCGTTCCCGAGCAACGGGGCCAGCTTGTCGATCGCCTCTTCGGACAGCTTGCGGAACGTGGTGAGCTTGCCACCGAAGACGTTCAACAAGGGTGCGCCACCGGTCTGGTCGATATCGAGCAGGTAATCGCGCGTGACTTCCGAGGCGCTGCCCGCTTCATCCTGCAGGAGCGGGCGCACACCGCTGTAGCTCCAGACGACGTCGGCCGGGGTGAGCTGCTTCTTGAAGTAACGGTTGGCCGCCTCGCACAGGTATTGGGTTTCCTCGGCATCGATGACCGGGTGCGAGGGATCGGCCTTGTATTCGATATCGGTGGTGCCGATCAGGGTGAAGTCGCGCTCGTAGGGGATGGCGAACACGATGCGGCGATCAGGCTGCTGGAAGATGTACGCGTAGCGGTGATCGAAGATCTTCGGCACCACGATGTGGCTGCCCTTGATCAGGCGCAGGGTGTGGCTGTGCTTCACGTGCGCGACGTCATCGAGGAAGCTCGCGGCCCAGGGGCCTGCGGCGTTCACCAGCGCGCGTGCGCGAACGAAGTGGCGGGTACCGTCGCGCTTCTCAAGCTCGGCGACCCAGCTGTCGCCATCCCGCCGTGCGCTGACGCACTTGGTGTGCGTTTCGATCTTCGCGCCGCGGTGCACGGCATCCATGGCATTGAGCACCACCAGGCGCGCGTCCTGCACCCAGGCATCGGAGTAGACGAAGCCCTGGGTGAACTCACTGCGCAGCGGTTCGCCGGTGACATGCTTGCCGAAGCGTACGCGGCGCGAACCTGGCAGGGTACGGCGGCCCCGACCGAGGTGATCGTAGAGGAACAGGCCGATGCGGATCATCCACGCGGGGCGCAGATGCGGCTGGTGCGGCAAGACAAAACGCAGCGGCCAGATGATGTGTGGCGCGGCGCGTAGCAGCACTTCGCGCTCGGCGAGTGCTTTGCCTACCAGCGCAAACTCAAACTGTTCGAGATAGCGAAGGCCACCGTGGATCAGTTTGGTGGCGGCACTGGATGTATGGGATGCGAGGTCATCGCGCTCGCACAGCCATACCGAAAGGCCACGTCCTACTGCGTCGCGGGCAATGCCCACGCCGTTCACGCCACCACCAATCACCAGGACATCGACCTGCTCAACCATCACACGCTCCGCTCGGTAGGGGCGAAGGTGGCTGCACGAGGAAAAACCCTACGCTCGGGTACGTTCGTTTTTACGATTTTCAGCGGCATCCTTGCGCGATAACGAACATTTCACACTGCGTGTCACGCTTCGCTGGCGTCAAAGGAGCATATTCGAACACAAACGAACATCGCACGCTGCAATGCAGCGTAAATAGGGATGGATTACTCAGCGATGTGCAGCTGGGTGCCTGAGGCGGCCAGCACGGGCATCAGCTCGTCGGGTGGCTGCTTGTCGGTGTACCAGGCATCGACACGGGAGAAATCGCCCAGGCGGACCATGGCGTTACGCCCGATCTTGGTGTGGTCCGCGCCCAGGATGACCTGGCGGGAATGATCGATGATGGTCTGGGCGACACGGACTTCGTGGAAATCGAAGTCGAGCAAGGTGCCGTCGAGCTCGATGCCGGAGATACCGATGATGCCGTAGTCCACCTTGAACTGGCGGATGAGCTCGATCGTGGCTTCGCCGGTCACGCCATGGTCGCGACCGCGCACCACCCCGCCGGCGACGATGACCTCGAAGGTCGGGTTGTCGCTGAGCAGGATGGCGATATTGAGGTTGTTGGTAATGACGCGAAGGTTGCGGTGCTCGAGCAATGCCCGGCCCACGCCCTCGTTGGTCGTGCCCAGATTGATGAAGAGCGACGAGCCATCGGGGATGTGCCGCGCGATCGCCTGGGCGATCCGGTTCTTCTCCGCGGCCTGCAGGGTCTGGCGCGCGGCGTACGCCACGTTCTCAATGCTTGAGGGTGCACTGACGCCGCCGTGGTAACGGCGGATGAGGCCGCCATCGGCAAGCAGGTTGAGATCGCGGCGAATGGTCTGCGGCGCCACGTCGAAGTGCGTGGCCAGCTCATCGACGGCCACGAAGCCTTCGCGCTGGACGATCGCGATGAGTTCTTCCTGGCGGCGGTTGAGGCGGAGATCCGTTGTCATAAACGTAAGAGTAGCCCAGCCGCACGCTGTCTTGAACCAAACCGCCCACCAACCGTCGACCAAACCCCGCAACCGCGGTGTAGGAGCGCACCCTGTGCGCGACAGGGAGTCGCGGGGGGATGGGGGGTTTGGGCGAGGAGATGTCGCCCACAGGGTGGGCTCCTACAGGAGCGGTTGGGTAAATTGCGGGCAAGAAAAAACCCGGCCTCATTGAGACCGGGTTTTACAAAAGACGAAGGCCTCCCCGGTTGGGGAGGCCTTCTAGGATAAAGCCCCTGGCGGTGACCTACTCTTGCATGGCTTGAGCCACACTACCATCGGCGCATGCGCGTTTCACTTCTGAGTTCGGGATGGGATCAGGTGGGACCACGCCGCTATAGCCGCCAGGGAAGGGGTGGGAGCAGCGCCTTGAGCGCCGGCTCCACAGAGGGTGTAAACGAGTGACAAGCGTCCGGGTTTGATTCGGATCGAGCTTATAAGAGTTAAGACGGTGAAGCGTCTTGGGGTTATATGGTCAAGCCTCACGGCTCATTAGTACACGTAAGCTCAATGCATTGCTGCACTTCCACACCGTGCCTATCAACCACCTAGTCTTGATGGTGCCTTAAGGAGAGTCTAGCTCTCGGGAGATCTCATCTTGAGGCGCGCTTCCCGCTTAGATGCTTTCAGCGGTTATCGCTTCCGTTCATAGCTACCGGGCAATGCCATGGGCATGACAACCCGAACACCAGCGGAACGTCCACTCCGGTCCTCTCGTACTAGGAGCAGCCCCTCTCAAATCTCCAACGCCCACGACAGATAGGGACCGAACTGTCTCACGACGTTCTGAACCCAGCTCGCGTACCACTTTAAATGGCGAACAGCCATACCCTTGGGACCGGCTACAGCCCCAGGATGTGATGAGCCGACATCGAGGTGCCAAACACCGCCGTCGATATGAACTCTTGGGCGGTATCAGCCTGTTATCCCCGGAGTACCTTTTATCCGTTGAGCGATGGCCCTTCCATACAGAACCACCGGATCACTAAGACCTACTTTCGTACCTGCTTGATCCGTCGATCTCGCAGTCAAGCACGCTTATGCCTTTGCACACAGTGCGCGATGTCCGACCGCGCTGAGCGTACCTTCGTGCTCCTCCGTTACTCTTTGGGAGGAGACCGCCCCAGTCAAACTACCCACCATACACGGTCCCCGATCCGGATTACGGACCTAGGTTAGAACGTCAAGCACTTCAGGGTGGTATTTCAAGGATGGCTCCACCGAAACTAGCGTCTCGGTTTCATAGCCTCCCACCTATCCTACACAGAAGAACTCAACGTTCAGTGTAAAGCTATAGTAAAGGTTCACGGGGTCTTTCCGTCTTGCCGCGGGAACGCTGCATCTTCACAGCGATTTCAATTTCACTGAGTCTCGGGTGGAGACAGCGCCGCTGTCGTTACGCCATTCGTGCAGGTCGGAACTTACCCGACAAGGAATTTCGCTACCTTAGGACCGTTATAGTTACGGCCGCCGTTTACTGGGGCTTCGATCAAGAGCTTCGCCTTGCGGCTGACCCCATCAATTAACCTTCCAGCACCGGGCAGGCGTCACACCCTATACGTCCACTTTCGTGTTTGCAGAGTGCTGTGTTTTTGATAAACAGTCGCAGCGGCCAGGTTACTGCGACCCTTCGATGCTCAGTCACGCACGTGACCACACCAAAGGGCGCACCTTCTCCCGAAGTTACGGTGCCATTTTGCCTAGTTCCTTCACCCGAGTTCTCTCAAGCGCCTTGGGATTCTCACCCTGCCTACCAGTGTCGGTTTACGGTACGGTTTTTCTACAGCTGAAGCTTAGTGGCTTTTCCTGGAAGCGTGGTGTCAGTCACTTCGTCCTCATAGGACTGGTCTCGGTGCTCGGCGTATGTGATCCCGGATTTGCCTAAGATCACCGCCTACCGCCTTTCCCCAGGACAACCAACGCCTGGTAGACCTAACCTTCTCCGTCCCCACATCGCACTGTAGAAAAGTGCAGGAATATTAACCTGCTTCCCATCGACTACGCATTTCTGCCTCGCCTTAGGGGCCGACTCACCCTGCGCCGATGAACGTTGCGCGAGGAAACCTTGGGCTTTCGGCGGGGAGGCTTTTCACCCCCCTTATCGTTACTCATGTCAGCATTCGCACTTCCGATACCTCCAGCAAGCCTTACGACTCACCTTCACAGGCCTACGGAACGCTCCTCTACCGCGTACGGATCAAAATCCGTACACCCCGAGCTTCGGTGCATAGCTTAGCCCCGTTAAATCTTCCGCGCAGACCGACTCGACCAGTGAGCTATTACGCTTTCTTTAAAGGGTGGCTGCTTCTAAGCCAACCTCCTGGCTGTCTATGCCTTTCCACATCGTTTTCCACTTAGCTATGACTTTGGGACCTTAGCTGCGGGTCTGGGTTGTTTCCCTTTTCACGACGGACGTTAGCACCCGCCGTGTGTCTCCCGTGTAGCATGTCCTGGTATTCGGAGTTTGCCATGGTTTGGTAAGTCTCAATGACCCCCTAGCCATAACAGTGCTCTACCC